>SXOX01000211.1 GCA_005776585.1 Pseudomonadota bacterium
ACTTCGCGCTCGAGGCAGAGCGTGGGGGGCTCGAGCCCGGGGCGGCCATCGTCAAGGGCTGCCTGCTGCGCTTTCGGCCCATCATGATGACGACCGCCGCGGCGCTGCTCGGCACCCTCCCCATCGCGCTGGCGCTGGGCGCGAGCTCCGAGTCGCGCAGGCCACTCGGTATCGCTGTGTGCGGCGGCCTCGTCCTGTCACAGCTATTGACGCTCTACATCACCCCGGTGCTGTACGTGCTGCTGGAACGCGCGCGCGGCTGGGTCATGGGCGTGCGGCGCGCCCCCGCTCCGAATTGACCCGGACCCCGCCGCCCGCGTACCGTCCCAGCCATGTCTCTGCGCACCGCGATCGCCTTCGGGCTCCTCTGTGCCGGCTGCGGCGCCACGTCGCCCGCGAATCCGGCCGACACCTCTGTGGCTGCCGCTGACTCTGCCGCCGGCTCCGGCACTGACTCTGCCGCTGACTCTGCCACTGCTTCTAGCACCGGCGCTGACTCTGCTGCCGCTCCCGGTCCACGCGCGCTCTCGGCCGCCAACGTCGTGGCCGGCGATCCATCCGTGGCGCCCGCGACAGGCGGGCTGCTCGTCGCCTATGAGACCGACGGTGACCCTCCCCCCGACGGCTCTCGCGTCTACCTGACGCGCCTCGCCGCGAGCGGGACGGCCGGGGCACCGCTCGCGGTTCACGACGGCTGGTCGGCGCGTATCCAGGGGGCCGGCACGGCGCATCGCTTCGCCTGGATTCACGACGCGGGCGCGCACGACGAGCTCCGCGCGGCGGAGGTCGGGACCGGCGGACTCGGGGCGGTCGAGACGCTCCGGACCCTCGGAGACGGTCGGCTCACCTCGCACGCCCACGGCAAGGCGACCGATTGGCTTCACGCGGTCTGCGACGGGGGAGCGGCCACCGGCGCGCGGCTCATGGTTCTGGCGGGGAGCACGGCGCACGCCTTGAGCGACCCCACGTGTGGGACCGTCGCGCTCGTCGCCAACACGCAGGGCGCCTGGCTCGCCTACGATGCCCCGGTGGGCGCGACCGCCGCGCGCGCCGTCATGGTCCGGCGCCTGGCGGCCAGCGGTGCGCCAGAGGGCGACGCGCTCCTGGCGAGCCCGGACTCGGCCAAGGAGGTCATCGATCCCGTCCTCGCCGAGGCCGGCGCAGACCTCCTGGTCCTCTGGCTCGACGCAGCCTCGGCGCGTCTCGGACTCTCTCGCGTCTCCAAAGGTGCCGTCGCCTCCATGGGCCTGCTGGAGCTTGGGCCCGGTCCCGCCGACGCCGGTGCGCTCGTGTGGCACGACTCCACGCTCTGGATCGCCTGGCATGGCGGCGCAGAGGGTGACGGAGCGCTGCGCCTGGGCGCATTTACGGTCGATGGGAAGTCGGTGGGCCCGCCGACGATCGTCACGGGACCCGGCTCGGCTCGGGGCCCCGTCGCGCTTGGCGGTTCAGACGGCGTTCTTAATGTCCTGTTTGCCGCGCGCGACGGCGAGAAGCAGCAGATGATGTACTCGCTGCACTCGCCTAAGGACGGGTCCCCGTTGTCACCGTAAGCGTCGTGGGTCCACACGTCACGCCTCCGGGGCCGAGCATCGCCTCGCCTCGTGCCATGCAGATCTCGGCAAAGGACGCGCCTGGGCTCACCGCGCTGGCTCCAGCAGGTCGAACGCGATCGAGTCGCTCCTCGCGCGGGAGACCCAGCAGCTGAAACGCGGGCGACGCCGCAAACATCCCGCAGGCCCTCCGGAGTCGGTTGACGAGCTCGGGATCTCCCGACGCCGGGCGGTCGAGCGGGGCCATGATCACGTCCTCGATGACGGCACGCTCGATCGGATCGTTCACATCGGGATCGGCCAACAGGCGATCCTTGACCGCAGAGACGAGGTCGGCGAGCGTCGCGTCACCCGAAGCCCACTGCGGCAGACGACTCAGGAAGTCGCCGCCGATCGGAAGCTCCGGACGGGGCGTCACGCTGAGGTTGAGGTTCTCATTGTCTCCGGTTTCGCAGCTCGTGGGACAGTAGTCGGTGAACTTGATGTCGCAGCATCGGGCGTCCCAGCTACACGCGTAGTCGCCCGACAGGCAGATCTCGCAGCGGGTGGCCTCGGCCTCCTCGCCCAGTTGGAGCAGGGGCAGCAGTGGGCAGACGGGGTCCACACTCCGGTCTGCGCAGACCCCGAACTGCGCCTCCCAGCCGAGCGCGCTCTGAAATGACGTCCCGTCGAAGCCCGGGTCGCCATTCTGGAGCCACACCCCCACGGTGCGCTGAAGTCGCGCCTCTTCCGCCAGATAGTAGATCGGGAACTCCGCCGGCATGGGCCAGTTCAGCGCGCGGAACAACGACCGCAGGAGCACCCGTGCCGGCGCTCGGGCGACCGTGTCACCGACGGTGTTGCGCCGCTCCTCAGGAGGCAAGCTCTCGTCGGCATAGGGGTTGAAGACCGGCGGGAACGGGGCGGGATCGGCCCCGGTCGCAGGCCCCGCCACGTTGAACCACGGGTGCGTCGCGATGCGCACGAGCAGCGTCTTCAACGACCAGCCGCTGTCGACGAACGTACGCGTCAGCTCCACGAGCGTGTCGCGCTGCCAGACATTGCGCGGGAAGCCGTTGGCGATCGTCAGGCGAGACCCGAACGCAATCTTGAACGTGCGGTCCACCAGCGCTTGGGCCGCGAGCCAGGCGAAGGCGACCTCGCCATCGACCGCCAGACCGCCGCGCTCCGCTCCGAGCTTGAGTCCGTGCGCCTTGAGCTTGGCCACGCCCGACCGGAAGCGCCGCTCGAGGTCCCACACGCTCCCGTGTGTGTCCGTGGGCGCGATGAAGTGGGCCGTCGTGACGTCCGAGTCGTCCGGCCACACCGCGCTCGGGGGATAGAACAGGCCGCACGTGGCGTCCCAGCTCCAGGGCGCGATGCCCTTGGCGCGCTCGCTCTCGATGGTCTCCTCTGACGCGTTGTCATGGACGTAGCGGTAGCCCGCCACCACGCCCTTGCGGCGGAAGAACGTGGTCAAGCGTTGCTCATCGATTCCGCTGCTGTCGCCGAAGAGGGCGGCCTCGAAGTGGCCCGGGACCTCCCACGTGCGGTCCAGGGCAGGAATCGGATTTCCCGTCACCGACCACTCCGAGTTGTGGCAGCCGAGGCAGGTCATCCGGCGACCCAGGTAGGCGGACATGAAGCTCTGCGCGTAGGAGAGGCGCTGGGACATGGACGCCATCAAGTGCATCGAGTCCATGGCACGCGCGAGGTCGGCGATCAGGTGTGCGCGGAAGACCGGCGACAGATCGTCGAGGACGAGCGCGGAGCGAAACAGGTCGCGCATCGTGAAGTTCGGCGAGGTCGACGCGACCGTGTCCTCCGGTGCCGTGTCCCGGATGCGCTCGGCGAGCTCCGCGGTCTCCGTGGCGACCAACGTGCGCCCATAGCAGCCGGCGTTTGCCGAGAAGCCGAGCCGGTGGACTGCCAGCCCGTCCGCCAACAGGGTCTCCCAGTGCTGGCGAAACTCCGGCGCGTTCATCATCGCGCGTGCAGCGCCCTCGCGCCCAAGTGCGCGGGTCAACTGGACAAGCACGTCGATCTCGTGGAGCGAGGTCGGATGACGACCCCAGAACAGCGGCACTGCGCGCCGGATCCAGCTCTCGTCGGACTGACCCGACCTCGGCACAGGCTCCTCCAACGCCGGTGTGCACGCCGCGCACGTCGCGGTCGCGACGAGGAGCGCGACCCATGCACACGGACGCGGGCGAAGCACGTTCACACTGCCCGCCCCAGGACGTTCTTGAGGAGCAGCTCGGCTGCGTGCGACTCGGACGTGGCGCCGCGCACGTCGCCGACGGCGAAGGCCTCGGGCTCGAACGGCCAGATCCCCTGACCGAGGAGCATCGCCGCGCGAAACTCGCCCGGGGTGATGAACTGCGTCGCGCGTGCATCGGGGCCGATGGCGCCGACGATTCCGCGCCGGTCCGCGTCGGCCCACGCGCCAAACGCGACGACGACGTAGCCGAATGGCCAGTGGTCGAGGCCCAACGGCTTGCCGCGCTCTGGAGTCGGCGTTCGTCCAAACTCGGTCGTGAGCAGGACCAGATGGCGGTCGAGATCGATCTTGGTCGGGTCCCCCTCGCCAGGGCGATTGATGCGATTGGTGAGCTCGGTCAAGGCGTGCATCACGTTGCGAGACGACTCCACCACGTGGAACTCATGGGTGTCGTAGCCGGCCCCCGTAGCGTTGATGAGGCCGCTGTCGATCACGGTGACCGACTTGGCGGGATCGATCGGGCTCGTGATGAGGTGGGTCGCGATGCGGAGCGACATCACCGTCGAGTCGAAGGCGACGTCCGAGCCGCACTGGGAGCCGCCGCTCGGGGCCAGCAGAGACGGCGTCAGGAGTGACTCGAGCCGGCCCGTATTGGCGACGCTGTTGCGTGCCGCGGCATACTCGGCGAAGGCACGCGACCACACGGGCTTTCCCCCGATCGGGGTCAGCGACGACTGAGCACGCGAGACGTAGTGCGCGATCGCCCGGTCGAACGCCTTGGCCCGCTCCGAGGAGCCGAAGTGCTTGCGTGCCAACTGGTCTAGCAGCGGATCGTCGCGCAGCATCCGCAGCATGAGAGGCCGAGCGTACGCGGGGTGCATCCCCGACGCGGACGCGCTGTGGATGTCGAACTGAGCCTCGATCTCCGAGGTCGACGCGTAGAGCACATAGCTGTACGGAGTCTGGCGCTCTGCTGCGCCCGTGTCCATGTGATGCCGTTGAACATGCGCGCCTGTGGCCGCCATGCGCGCGGTCCCGCGGGGCTGCCCGCACAAGGCGTACGGTGTGGCCGAGTCATGCGGCTGGAAGGCATGGCTCATCACGAAGACCCGCATGCGCGAGAGGATGTCCGGTCGCGCTCGCAGAGGCCACACCCAGGGGCCGAGCTGAACGGTGCGACCCGCCGCGTCCGTCGCGAAGGGCTCGAGGAGCGGCCGGTCACCGCCACCGCACCGCTCGAAGACCTCTGGAACCGAGTCCTTGCCCTGCTGAAAGGTCCACCACTGCTCGCCCGACACGCTGTTGACGCTAGGCTTGCCGAACTCTGGCACGACGTAGAAGGTGTCCCACGGGCACAGGCCACCCATGAGATAGAACTCCAGGGTCGCCTCGGGCCTCCCAGCCAGCGGCATCGCCAAGTCCTGCCCGCAGTCGGGGTATCGACCCCAAGGAGCCGAGCGGCTGGACGGTGCCGAGCGGGCTGTGCCTCCCTGTTGCATCAGCAACCCAAGCCCCGAACCTGCCAGCAGGCGGTTGAACGCTCTTCGATTCACGGTGGTCGACGATTCCCCGGTCAAGCTCTCATGTCGGCCAACGATACGGGTGCCGATAGCCAAAGTCAATGCTGAGACGCAGTCGAGCAACCGCTGCCGGAATCGCTCGCCGTACGGAAGCAGTGTGACCCCGTGCGGCCTCGACGCGCCACGACAACAGGTACTTGTGCTACACTGGTGACCAATGCCTCGGGACCTCCTGTGTGGACTCATCGTCGGTGCAGTCACGCTTGGCGCGTGCGCTTCGCCCGAGCCCACCCTCTCGCCCGCTGCGGTCTCCACCGGCGCCATCGCGGGTCGTGCGCTCGCGGGCGGCAAGCCTGTCGTGGGTGCGATAGTCAGCGTTCAGTTCTCACCACTACGGACTCGAACCGATGCCGACGGCCGCTTCGTGCTCCGGGTCGCGCCCGGCCCGGTGCGCCTGAAGGTTGCCGCGGCGCCGTCGAGCGCGTCGCTTCCCGATGGCATGTTTCAGGCGGCCGCGGAAGAGATCGAGGCACCCAAGACCGGTGTCGTCGAGGTCGGTGATCTTCCACTCGCCGCGACGGGCACGGTCCGCGGTACCGTGAAGCTCATCGACCGAGGCCCGAATCAACATGACGGCATCTACTTGCTCGATCCCGGCTCGGCCATCGTGGCCGTGACCAACGACTCCGGCGCCGTCGAGCTGCCGATGGTCCCCGCGGGCCCACGGACGTTCGTCGCGTGGTTCATGGACTATCCGCCCGTGACGATTCACGTGACGGTCCCGCCCGGGGGCACGGTCGAGTTCGGCCCGATCGAGCTCGAGGAGATCTTTCCACCGCCGTCCGGTGACGTCTCCGGCCGGGTCCTGGCTGACGTGGGCGAGGACGCAACCGCGGCGCGCGAGGGTCACTTCGGCACGTCCGTCACGCTGCGGAGCATGCATGGCCTGACGACGACGGCTGTGACCTCGGCAGACGGCACGTGGCGGGCCGGTCCGCTCACAGAGGGCATGTACATTGTCGAGATGACCAGGGCAGGCCATCATGTCGCCGTGCTGCCGCACGTCTTCGTCCATGGTGGCCGCAAGACGACCTACCCGACCGTGCGCCTGCGCAGCGTGGCGGCTGCGGACTGTGACGGTGACGGCATACGCGACGCGGACGCCGCCGACGACGACGCCGATGGCTACGCGGACGTGGACGAGGCGCCCGAGTGCCGTTGCAGTCCGCTCGGCCATCGCTTCGACCCGGAACGCGGCTGTCTCCACGAGCCAATGCTTGCGCCGTCGGGCGGGATCGACCACGTCCCGGTAGCGCGTGTCGAGGTCACGAGCACCGAGGCTCCCGTGGTGGGCGTGCCCATTCGCGTGGACGGCTCGGCCAGTTTCGACGGCGACGGACAGGCCATCACGTACAACTGGGTGGTCTTTCGCCCCGACCGCAACGACGAGACCATCGGCTTCGACTCTGCGGCCGAATACGTGCCGTTCCTGGAAGGTCGGCACTTTCTCGTGCTCTTCGTCGACGACGGAAAGACGACCGGTCTTCCCGGCGTCCGCACGGTGCAGGTCGGTCCCAAGCAATAGCCGTGCGGTGAAGTAGTCGGCGGCTACTTTAACGTCACCGTTCCGTCCTGCCCACACGTGGCGACCCCGGACGCGAAGAGCGGTGCAATGAGTGACGTACACAGCTCCAGTGAGCTCGTCCCCGGGGGGATGAGCGCCAGCGCGACGTCGAGCTTCGGCGCCGTCTCGAGGCCCTCCAGGACAAAGTCCGGGGAGGCCAGGTACGCTGCGCAGCCACGCCGGAGCTGCGGCTCGCCGCGTTCGGCGAGGTCCAGCAGCCGGGTCGAAAGCGGAACGCCGACGAGCGCCTCCATCAGCGCACGCTCGGCCGGATCGGACAGGTCGGGGTTGCCGACGATGCGGTCCGCCAGCGCCAGCAGACCATCTTCGAGCGTATGGCCCGCGCTCGCCGCCTCCGCGACGTGGTCGACGAAGTCCGCCGGCGCGTCGTGGCCGTCCGCAGTCGGCGGCGCGAAGAGGTCGGTGCACGAGCCGTAGCCGTCCTCCCACGCGAGCGACTCCTGAAAGCCGCTCCCGCGAAACCCCGGCTCGCTGTCCTTGAGGAAGACGCCGACATCCCGCTGGAAGGCCGCCTCCCCCGCGAGGCGATAGCCCTCTTGGACCTCGGAGACGAAGTACTCTTGCTCGTGCGTCCATTCGAGCGCGGCGATGGCCGAGCGGATGAGCACGCGCGGCGCGTGACGGTGCACGCGGTCGCCCAGGCCGTTGCGGCGTCGCTCTTCGATGTCGTCGTCTTTGACCCACGGATTGAAGAGGGCCGAGAGACCGTACGGGCTCCCGCGATCGGGACACGTCGCCGGCGCCCCTTGATTGAAGTACGGGTGGAGGAGGACGCGTGTGATGACGTCCCGCAACGAGAAGCCCCCCTTGACGAAGGTCTGGGTGAGGTCCTGGAGCACGTCGCGCTGCCACTGATTGCGCGGAAAGCCGTTGGCGATCGTCAGCCGTTGGCCGAGGACCTCTTCCCAAACCTTCTCGGCCAGGTTCATCGCGATGAGCCACGCGAAGGCGGCCTCGCCCGGAGGCTGCGACTGGTTGGGGTCGGGTGCGAGTCCGTGGGTTCGGAGGCGAGCGAAGCCGGTACGCATGAGGGCCTCGAGGTCCCATATGCTGGCCGTCTCCCCGTAGTCCCGAACGAAGTAGCCGCGCATCTCCAGCGGATCCGACGTGATCTCGCCGCGCGCGATGAAGCTCCCGCACTCGGGAGCGAGCCCCCAGGGCTTGACCCCCGGGCCCAGATCCCAGAACGGCGGGCCGACGCCCTCGGGCGTCGCCTCCATCGAGAGCACCCCCTTGAGGCGAAAAAACGCCTGCACGTCGGCTTTGGCCCGTCCTGCGCTCTCCCCGTAGATGCCCCGCTCGAAGAGCCCGCCCGGGACCTCCCATGTCCGGTCCAAGGCCGGATCGGCCGAGGCGGTGACCGACCACTCCGAGTTGTGGCAGGCGAGGCACTCCATACGCCGTCCGAGGTAGCGCCGCTCGAAGATCGTCCGGTAGATCTCGCGATAGGCGTACTCGTCGTTCGGGTCGTCGGCATCGCTCACCTGCGAGCCGGCTTGCAGGAACAGATGCGCGCGAAACAAGGGCGACAGGTCGTCCAGGAGCAGCGTCGAGGTCACTAGGTCCCGCAGATTCCACGGGGACGGGAACTCCGGCCCGTCGGGAGCGTGCTCTCGGATGTGTGTGGCGAGGTCCGCGCTCGGCGTCGGGAGCGCAGGCGCGACTCCGCAGTCCGTGTTCGAGCGCGCACCGGCCCGGTTGGAGTACAGCAGGTCCTTGAGGACGTGCTGCCAGTAAGCCACGAACTCCGGAGAGCGCATCATCGCGCGCACGAGGCCTTCGCGACCGAGCTGCTTGGCCACCGACGTGAGCAGGGCGACCTCGCGCACCGAGTAGGCCTTGCGGCCATAGAGGTGGGGGACCACGCGCCGAGCGAAGGTCGCATCACCGGCATCGCACACCGGCTCGCCCTCGAGCGTTCCAGGGGCGGAGGTCGCGGTGACCGGCGCGGCCGCACTGGGGCCGGCGGCATCGGTGGCGTCCCCGCACCCGGCGAGCAGCGCCAACAGCGCCAGGAACCGTGACGCGCCGCGACTCATGACGTGTAGCCGAGGATCTCTTCGCGAATGCGCAGCGCGGCCTCGAGCTCCGAGGCGGCGCCCTCGACGTCCCCGACCGCGAAGGCGAGGTCCGAGAAGGGCCACGCACCCATCGCGAGCATCATGGCCGCGCGGTGCGCGCTGGGCGAGAACCCGCTCAAGGCGTAGCCGTCCTCCCCGATGGCGCCGATGATTCCGGAGCGCTCTTCGTCGATGAAGCCACCGAAGCCGACGACCACGTAGCCCCACGGCCAGTGATTGGTCCCATTGCCGTTCGGGTTGGCGCGGGTGAACTCCGGATAGGGCGTCCTTCCAAACTCGGTGTTCAGGAGGACGAAGTGCCGATCCAGGTCCAGCTTCCTCGGGTCCTTCTCGCCCGGCTCGTTGATGATGGCAGCGAGCTGCCGGCACATGTGGACCGTGTTCGGCGCGTGCTTCACGATGTGGGTGCCGTGCGTGTCGTAGCCCGCGCCCGACGGGTCGGTGTAGAGGCCGCCCTCGAGCAGCTGCACGTAGCGGGCGGGCGAGGTGGCGTCGGTGAGGAGCGAGCGCGCGAGCTGCATCCCCGTGGTGACCTCGTCGAGCACCGGTTCGGCGACGCTGCCCGGGCACAACGTCATCATCTTCGCCTCCAGCAACGACTGCGGCAGCAGCCTCTGGAGATCCTGGTGCTGCACCATCGCCGCACGTGCCGCGGCGAAGTCCGTGAGACCCGGTGCGCGCGTGTCATCGAGGCGCCCCGGAGAACGGAGCCGCGCTCGTGCGCGGTCGGTCCAGTGCTTGACGAGTGTGTCCAGCGGCTGGCGAAAGCCCTCGAGGTTGCCCCGGAGCAGCTGCGTCGACAGGCGGCTCTCGGGGCCGAGGCGAATGGCCAATGGCCGAGACACCCCGCGATGGAGCCCAATCGCGGAGGCGGCGTCGCCGTTGTTGTCGACGTCGAAGGAGCTCATCGAGATCGAGTAGCTGTGCGGCGCCGTGCGACCCGGCGGAGCGCGGTCCTCGAAGTAGCGCGACAGGTGTGTCCCGAGCGCCGCCATGCGCGGGCTCCCTTGCGGTTGACCGGTCATCGCCAGCGGCGTCGCGAACTCATGGGGCTCGAGGTCGTGTCGCATCACCCAGACCCGCATGCGCTTGAGCAGGTCCGGCCGGTCTCGCAGCGGCTGGAGGAACGGGCCGAGATTCACCTGAACGCCCGCCGCGTCGTTCGCGTATGGCACGTACATCGGTCCGGAGCCCGGCATGCACGACTTCCACCAGGCCGGTACCGCGTGCTCGCCATCGCCCTGGAAGGCCCACCATTGCTGTCCAGCGTACGGACCCCCGCGGCTCGGGTCACCGAACTCCGGAACCAGGTAGAACGTCTCCCACGGCGAGAGGCCGCCGAGCAGGAAGACCTCCAGCATCGCCTCGGGCCGGCGCGCGATTGGCATCATGCCGAGCACCTGGCTCGGGTCCGGTTCGCCGAAGCGGCGCGTGCCCGTCGTGGGAGCGGCGATCACCGGATCGGCGGTGCGACAGGACTTCTGCGTCAGGCCGATGAGCGCCGCGCTCGTCGCGCGTGCAAGGAAGCCGCGGCGGTTCAGCGGCGATGACAGGGGCGTCTCGAGCATCCTTTCTCCGCCGCGCGACGTGCGGGCGTCGCGAGTATACCGGGTCGCGCCCGACGGCCGCCACCCTTGAAGCCGGCTCGGCCCGCGCGCACCATGAGCGGATGCACCGCTCGTCGACGTCGACCACAGCATGGTTTCTGGGTGCGCTCACCATCGGGGCGTTGGCGTGTGGGGGCTCGACGGCGACGCCGCTTCCCGCGCCGCAGAGCGACGGTGGCGCCGCCGAGGTGGTCTCCGCGGACGGCGTGCTCGGCCCCCACGGTCCCGAGTGCCGGGTCGCGTTGCAATGCGCGATGCACGGCGATGGTCGTCGTAAGGGCGAGGCCTGCCTCGCGTCGGCGCCGCGACAGGCGAAGGAGGCCTTCGGCTGCATCCAGCAGGCGTGTCCGGCCGGTGAGAGCCTCGGCCCGTGCATTGTCGCGCAGTGCTGGGAGCCGTTCAGCACCTGCTGGAGCGGAGGGCGTTCGGGAGAGGCGACCTGTGGAGCGACCTGGAGCTGCTTTGGCGAATGCGGCAACGACGAGACCTGTCTCACGGCGTGCCTGCATGCCGCGTCACCCGAGGCCCAACGCCGATTCGTCGAGGTCGAGGTCTGCTCCGACGCGTTCGTGGCCAACGCCTGCGCGGGAAAGCCCAGCCCGGAGTGTGACCAGACCGGACTTGCGTCGACCTGCGCCGCAGGGCTCGTCGCGTGCCTGGAGCAAGGCGCGAAGACCCCGCCCCGACACAGCCAGACCGCATGTGACCGCCGGGCGCAGTGTGCGCACTGGGTTGGCCCCAAGCTGCCGTCGGCTACGACCGTAGCCCCAGAGGGCGCGGCCGCACGGTGTCGGATCGAGTCCGCGCGCGTCCACGCGGGCTGTCCCAAGGCGGACGTCGCCGCGTTGTCTGCACTCGAGGCCTGCCTTGCGGCGAGCCCGTGCGATGCCGCCCTTCCCACGAACTGCGCCAAGCAGGCCGCCAGTTGGAGCCCATCGGATCTGTGCGTCGAGATCCTTCAGCTACCCGTCGGGCCCTGACCTCTTCGTCACTGGCGCGCGCACCCGAGCTCAAACGTCGCGATGCCCGCGTTCCCCTGCGCGACGACGACCAAGGAGCCGTTCACCCGCACGAGCTCGACCTCCGGAAGCTCGACGCGGCTCGGCTCCCGCGGCTCTCGTGGTTCACGAACATCCAGCAGCCGAAGCGAGCCTGAGCGGGCGCCGACGCTCGCGTCACCGGCCGTCAAGAGCAGGGTGTCGTCAAGAAATCCGACACCCAGCGCGGCCGCGTCCGTCGGCCGTTGGCTCACGAGTCGCGGGGCCTGGATGTCGGTCGCGTCGACGAGGGCGAAGCCCCCGGAACCGAGCGCGACGGCGACCAGCGAGCCGTGCAGCGCGACGTCATGCGCCTCACCCGGCAGCGTGAGGTGCCCGACCACCCGACCTTGTTGGAGTGAGCCGGACTCGAGCGCCGCGATCCCGCCGACGCCGGCTGCGACCCAGCAGGCACTGAGCCTACAGGCGACGCCCTGCGCGGCGCCGGACAGGGGCACGACGTCGGTGAGCCTCGGCGCCTTCGCCTCGGTCACGTCCACGATCGTGACGTGGTCTTGACCCGTCGCGACGACGACGGTGCGGCCGCGGTTGGCGATCGCCTGTGCCGTGCCCGACAACGCTATGGTCGCGAGGAGGGTCGGTCGCGTCGGCTCCGCGATGGCCACGGTCGCCACACCGCCATCACCCAGGGCCACGACGGCCAGGGCCTCGATCGCGACGACGTCGCGGGCAGGGCCCGTGAGCCGCAGCGCGCCAATCTCCCGAGGCCGTGTCACATCGGCTAGCTCGACGACTCGAAGCCCGGCGAGACCATCGGCAACCAGCAGCGTCGTCTGCGTGGCGTACGCGAGCCCCCGCGCGTAGCCCGGGACCTCCTCCAGCGCACCGAGTGGTACGGGCTGCGCGGGATGGCTCACATCGATGATCCGGAGGCCACCACCGAGCGCACTGACGTAGGCGCGCCCTTCCTGGACGTGCACGTGAAGCGCATACCCGGCTGTATCGAGGCTGCTGACGATGGTCGGCGCCGCGGGTGTCGCGACGTCGAGGACGAGAAGTCCCGAGACACCGCTCGTCTCTCCCAACCAACCTCCAGGTTCCGGATCACCGGCGGGCAGGCCAGCCGAGCCGTCGGCCAGAAACACGCGACCGCCGGCGACGACGACGCTGCGCGCGTGACCTCCGGTATCGAGCGTGCCGACAACCTTGGGCGTCCGGGGCTCCTGCACATCGACGACGAGCAGTCCCGCGTGGTCGTCCGCGACGTAGGCGATTGCGCCGTCGAGCGCCACGTCCCAGGTATAGCCGGCCGTGTCGAGCGCTCCCACCGCGTGCGGCGCGTCCGGGTTGGCGACGTCGATGGCCCTGAGCCCGCCGGCCCCACAGGCCATCCAGACCGTGTCGCCCCGAACCGCGAGCTCGTAGGCGCTATCGCCCGTCTTCAGCCCGCCACGCGCGACCGGTGCCGTCGGCTCCGAGACGTCGACGATTCGTAGCCCCGCTTCGTCGGCTCCGAGGTAGGCGTGGCTTCCCGCGAGCGCGATCCCGCGAGAGTAGCCCGGGAGGTCGAGCCGAGCGGCAACGGCAGGAGCCGTGGGCTCTCGGACGTCGATGACCCACAGGCCCTCGTCAGCGACGGCGAGGAACGCGTGGTCTCCATCGACGACCACGCCGCGCGCGCGTCCCTGGAGCGCTATGGTGGCCAGTGTACGCGGAGCGGAAGGAGCCGAAACGTCGACCGTTCGGAAGCCGACGAGGTCGTCGCCGAGGTAGGCAATGGTTCCCCTGACGGTGATCCCGCGGATCTCGATCGCCAGGGCGCCTTTTGCGCTCACCTGCGCTTCGCACGCAGCCGTCGGCGTCGCGGGCGCGCTCGGCGCGTTGCACGCCGTGCTGCCGAGGAGCGCAAGCACCGACAGGACGCCGCGGCCGGCTCGCGCCGTGCGCTGAATCATCGGGCCTTCAGCGATTCCATGTCACTTGGGACAGGCCGCGTCGAGACACGTCTTGAGCGCGGCCTCCGTCGCGCCGGCAGGCGTGGCCAGACAGGAACGGATGCAGCCGATGGTGTCACTCGACTCACAGGTGTCCCAGAAGCACTGCTGAAGCCCGGGGCACGCGTTCTTTCCGTCGAAGCACGCGGAGAGCGGCTGAGCGCACCCCCCGGGACCTTGCGCGCAGGCCGACAGCGCGAGGCACTCCGACGTGACGAACGGCTTTTTCTGTACCGTGATTTGTTCGACGAGGCACGTCGTACCGGCGGGGCACGCGACGTTCTCGCACGCCTGCTGGCATTCTCCGCCGCTCCCGTCGTCATTGGTGTTGCAGCCGCTGTTGATGGGGCAGTCCGCTCCCCCGCTGCACGGCGCGCCAGGAAGGCCCACTCCGGGCTGGACGCAATCACCCCCCACGCACTTCAGGCCTGGCGGACACGCCACGCCCGAGCACTTGAAGCCCGGGCCCGCGCTGGTCTCCTTGGGCCATCCATCGATGTGGAGACAGGCCGGAGGCGTCGCGTTGAAGTCGCATCGCGCGTCCGGAATGAGCCCGTTCAGCGTACAGTCGGAGTCGCTCCAGCAGGCGATCGAGTTGCAGTGGGGGTCGGTGATACCGTCGCCGTCATTGTCTTTCTTGTCACACTCCTCCTGGGTTCGTTGGCACGGCAACAGTAGCGGCGACTTCCCGTCCCAGGGGTGGTCGATTGGGCGACAGCCCGTCGGGAAGACGACGTCCTGACCGTCGAACGAGACTTCCCATGCGTTCGACGAGTCGACCGCGGTCTCCGGGCCGAACCCGTCCGAAGGCGCGATCACCGGGCCCGGATCCGTGATCGAATCGCCCGAAGGCGCAACGGCGTCGATCTTGACCTCGCTCTGGGCGGAATCCTTCGAGCCGTCGAGCGCGACCGTTTTCACATCGCTCTTGGGCGTCACCGAGTCCGCGGCACCAACGTTGGTCACGAACGTCAGCTCCTCCGTCGTGCACGCACTCGCCCCTAGGAACCACACGACCAGAACGACTGAACGCACCGTCGAACCTCGACTCACGCATCCTCCCTCTGCCGTGTGACCGGCACGCCAGCGCCCGATCCACGGAAGGCCACGTCCTCCGAGCATACGCGAATGTCGGGTGTGAGGCACGCGAGGCGAGCCGTCGGAGGCTCCATGGCCGTCTATGGAATGAAGACAGCGGAGGCCTGAGCCGTGTTGCCGTGCGCATCCCGCACGTCGAGCGTCCATCGATACTCGGCTCCCGTCGACAACGGCTCAGCCTCGCTCAAATCGCCGTACGTGACATTCATCTCGTCGGCTGCAATCACCGGCGGTTCCCACACGACGGCGCCCGACGCCGCGACGACGCGGATCGCGAAGGTGTGGTACCCCGGGACCGCAGGCGACGGCTTCGTCCATCGAAAGGTGGGTGTCAGGTCTCCCTCGATCCGGCCGATGGGCTGGAGCAGCGTCGCGAACGAGTCGAACGGCGTCGCCTCGAGTCGAACGTGCTCCTGCCCACCATCGACGTAGGTGATGGTCATGGCGTAGTCGTCACCGGGCACCGGTCGCGCGCGACCCAGGTCCAGGTCGAGCTGATAGATCCGCCCGTCGCGATCGGGATGGCGGCGCCCGTGCAGATCCACGGGTCCCGAGACCCCCGCGCCGCTCTCCACGACGACGGCGACGGGGAGACGTGCGATCTCGCGCACCTCGAGTTGGGCGGCGTAGCGCCCGCCCGCCCCGTCGAGCACGTGTCGAATGGTCGTGCGCGACTCCGTGGCGGCAGCGGAGAGCGTCACGTCTTGAACCACGGTCCCGCCCTCCAGCATCAGAAACGGCTCGCGTAGACCGTCTCGCACCTCGACGATGGGATCGCGCCCCCAAAAAACGCCGTCACTGTCGGAGTCGACATGCGCGATGACCATGTAGGTCCCGGGAGGCATCCCGGAGATCGTGAAGGGCTGAGGGCTCGTCGGCTGCTCGATGATGGTCCAGTACGTGAAGAAGGGCGAGCTGAAGCGCGGGCTCTCGACGTGCACGACCACCGGGCCCGAGGGCACGAATCCATCGAAGTGGACCTGTCCGTGCACCGTCGTTCCGCCCCTCGGGGCCCCGATGCGCACGGGTCCGACCGCGGAAGCAACTGGACCCTCGACTGCGGCGGTGGTCGATGTCACTGAAAACCACAGATCGGCGCCGTTCGGCAGGTCTCGGAGCATGATGATGGTCTCTTGGCCGCCGGGACGCGCGAAGATGCCGTGGCGCTCGCCGCCTCCGCTCGTGCGGCCGGGCCCGACGTCGGGCGTCGTGGCCCAGTAGACGTTGAACGTCTCCGCAGCTTCGACGCCATGGACCTTTGGTCCCAAGACGCATAGGACGGCTCCACGGTCCACGGGGATGACGTCGACGCGAGTGAGTGGCCCTGGCGCGACGGGCCCTGGGTCGACGAGCGGGACGAGCAGACCGTGTGCATCGTCGTGCGTCAGCGATACCGGGATCTCGGCAGATTGCGGGCTGGCGGCATGCAGCTCTCCCGACTCGATGTGCTCTTGATACGCGACAAGGACGTACTCGCCCGGCGCCACGCCCCGGATCTGAAACGGGCCCGGCGCGGGGAGGCTCGTGCCCCACTGACTCGGGACCCTCCCGCCCTCGGGAGTGTCGGCTGCCAGCCCGCGCAGCGTCACGTAGACCCGTCCTCGGTGCGCGCCGGCGTACGTGATGGTCCCTGCCACCGTGCGCGTGCTGCGTGTCTGTAGCGACCCGGAGAAGTCTAGCGCCACAATGGCGGCTCCGGCGGTCTCGACGATGCGGATCGCGGGCTCGAAGTGGGCCTCCCCGGCGGCAAATCCCGGAATGAGCGTCCAGCGTCCGTTCGGCAGTGTGAGCTCGAACCGGCCATCTGCGTCCGTACGCACCGCTGGAATCAGCGGTGGCACTACCGAGATGACGACTCCGGCCAGTCCCGCACCACCAGCCGTGCCGTGGACCCGACCGCTGACCCTTGCGTGGGTCGGCGTCTCCGATCTCGCGCTGCACGAGAGCGCCAGAAGCACCAAGGGCCGCGCCAATCGGAGCCAGACAGCGGACGGGATGCGCGACACGGCACGCATGGTGCGCGACTGGGACGGACTCATCAAGGCGGCTGCGCCCGCCACCTCCTTGACTCGATGACCACCGCTCCGATACTGCCCGCCATGGTCGCCCTGCCGCGCCGAGTCGTCGCTCTTTCGGCGCTGTGTCTCCTCTGGCTGCGCTGCGGCAGCAGCGCCGACGTCGAGAGTCCGCGCCCGGACTCTGGACCGGTGGCGTGTCCGACCCGATGTGGTCGCGGCGAGTTGACCGAGCTCCAGACGCTACGGCACCGCGATCACGGCCTCACCGGGCTCGCCGGTCCACTGGCCATGGTGCGGGTGCCTGGCGCCCAGGGCGTCATCGTCGCTGCGTCACGCTCGGGGCGCCTGTCGACGGTGGAGTGGGCGCCTCCTCAACCGCGGCTCGCGCTCGGCGACGCGGCCCTCGACGTCCCGTCGCGTCCGAGCGCCCTCGTCGTGACCGGGAGCGACGCGACCACGCAGAGTCTCCTCGTGGGGACCCTCGATGGCCCGGACCTCGTCGCCGTCACGCGCGACGCCGCGACGGGAGCGATGCACGCGACCGACGCGATCTCTGGACCCTTCTTCGACGTGCGGGACCTCGTGGTCACTGCGACGGGTGCGGTCGTTGTCGCGGCCGCCTCCGCCGTCAGCACCGTCGGTCGCACCTCCGAGGGCTGGCGTGCGGCGCCGACGCAGGACGCCGCGACGGCCTCGCTACGGGGCACCCGGGCGCTCGAGCTCGACGCGCGCTCAGACATCGTCTGGGCCTGCGGATACGACGGCGATGGGCTCGCGCGGCTCGCGGTCGGGCCCACGGGCCTCGCGGTGACCGGAGCGTGGACCGCGAAGACTTCCGGCATGGCGGGTCTCGCGGGCATCCGCGACCTCGTGGGACTGGGCTCGCACCTCTACGGCGCCACGGCCGGGGGCGTCGTCGGCCTCGACGCGGCGCTCCAAGGTGAGGTGACGCCTCTGGCTCTTTGGGCTGCGCCGCTTCCAGACGGCGTCGGCGAGGCCTGGGATGGCAGCTCCGTGCTCCCCATCGAGGCGATCGCTGCATCGCCGGATGGCACGCGCGTCTTTGGCGCGACCTACTTCGGAGCCTACGTCTACGTGTGGGATCGGGTGGCGACCACCGGCGCCCTCGCCAACCCGCGCCGCATTCCGTTTCAGGCCCCGGTGACCGACGACGACTTCGAGGAGGCCGGCGATGGCGTCGTCCTTGGGCGCGATCCGCGGCTCGAGCCGAGGCCGACGTCGCTGCTGTTCGATGCGCAGAGCGGCCGACTGTGGCTGTCGAGCGCGGTCTGGGACCTCGTGGCCTCTGTGGATGTCACGCTCAGCGATGTCACGCTCAGCGACGTCACGGTCAGTGGTGCCGCACACGCGACGGCTCAAGAGGGCGATGGCGGCGTGATGAACCTCGGAGGCGCCTACGCCGTAACCGTGTCGCCGGACGACAAGCACGTCTACGTCGCGTCTTGGAACATACCGGAGCCCGCCGGGTTCGTCCGAGGCCCGCCTGCCGGCTCGGACCGACCGCTGCTTCCGATTGGACCCGTTACCAAGACCGTCCCGCGGGCGGCGACCTCCGGGTTCTCGGGCATCGTGGTGACGTCGGACGGACTTCAGGTGCTCGCCGTCGATCCGGGCTTTCCCGGCGAGGACTCGCTGTTCGTCTACGACCGGGAGCCTGAGTCCGGCCAGCTCGCGTTTCGAGGCAGCGTCGACCCCCCGGGGTCCCACGACATCGCCGTCGCCGTCGCCTGCTCGAACGACGGCCGAAGCGTGTACACCGCGGCCTTCGAATCGAGCTCGGTGGCGATCTACACGCGCACTCTGTCCACAGGCGAGGTTTACGGACTTCGCGCCCTCACGCACGGTCAGGGCGGGATCACGGGCCTCGACGGGGTCGAAGACGTCGTCGTCTCGACCGACGACCGCCATGTCTATGCCGCGTCGTACCGCAGCGCCGCCGTCGTCACCTTCGATCGCGACGCGGCGAGCGGGGATCTCACGCCGCGACAGGTGCTTCGCGAACGGTCCCGCGGCCAAGACGTGTTCCACGGGCTCCACTTCGTCGTGCCGACGCCCGACGGCCGGCGCCTCGTGGCGGGTGGGCCCGTGACGCATCGGCTCATCGTGCTCGATCGCGCGGACGACGGTAGCCTGTCGACGGCCTTCGTGCTCGACTACGACACGACCACGGCGGCGGCCTGGGGTCGTCACGGTCGCGGCGCAGGGCCAGAGCCTGGTCGCGTCGCGATCTCGCCGGACAGCCGAAGCGTCTACGCCGCGCTACGCGGCTGGGATACTGTGGCCGTCTGGCGCCTGGAGGATGACGGCCGGCTGACCTTCGTTGGCTCGTACCCGCTCCCGACCACGACCGTCGCGCCGATCGCCTGGCCCAACGGCGTGGCGGTGACAGCCGACGGTCACGCGGTCCTGGTCGCCAGTCGACTCGGCGATGCGCTTACGGTGCTGAGCCGGGCCGGTCGTGGCGCGGGCGAGGCGGACGGCTGCGGCGGCCTGTGTCCGGCGCCGTAGCCCGAGCGAGGTGCTCTTCTAGTCCTTGGCCGTCGCGATGGCGAGGTTGCAGACGTAGCCGTACCCGTACCGGAACGGCAGCGGCGCGGCCTTCTTCTCGCGGAACGTCGCGGCCAGGTCCGACTGGTCGAACTTCTTGAAGTACGGCAGCGGGTGGCTGTAGCGGCCGTAGAGGGCCAGCTCCCATCCGCCCTGCAGCAGGTGCTTGATGGGCACGCCGCTGTCGTCTTGAACGATGGCCTTGCTCTTCTCCAGCACGACCTTCTTCATCTCGGAGAAGAACGCGTGGTGCAGCAGGTACGACGCCGACTTGAGCTGCGTCACGACGCCACGCTTGGGCAGTCCGGCCAGGAACTTCGCCATGCCAGGCGCTTCGCTGAGGCCCTTGTCCGACAGGTCGCCGCTGAAGTAGTACACAGTACGCTTCTCGCCGTTGCGCGTGAACTGCACGGCGACTGCACGCCCGAGCCCCGACTCTTTGGCGCGGTCTCCCGACTCGAGCGCGCCCTCGGCCGTGACCTTGACGGGCGAGACCGAGTCGACCGTGGCGCCCATGCGCGCGAGGTAATAGAGAATGATGGGCAGCGTCCCATCGACGTTCTTGTTGCGGAGGCGCACCTCCATGTCGTCGGTGATGTAGAAGCCCATGTGCGCGGCCGAGCGAATCGACTTGTGCAGGATCTCGCCAAAGGTCGTCAGCGACTTGCCGAGGATGACCTTGGGCTCCGGGAAGCTGCCCACGGGCTCGAGCGCGAACAGGTACAGCGTCGTCGCCTCGGGGAAGAACACGAGGGGGAAGAGCACGTCGGGTCCGCTGAACGGGTAGAAGACGGTCCTGGCGCCCGCGAGCGATGGCGCGGAGATGCCGTTGCGCCACTGCGTCATCGTGTCGATCTTGGGCTGTACGAATTTCGACCACGCCGAGTCGGCCGACGCCGCGTACTTCTTCCAGCCGGGCTCGGCCGTCAGCTTGGCTACCTCCGAGTCGCCCGAGACCGGAAGCCCCGCGATGAAGCGGGCGGCCTCGTTCGCCGTCGCCGTCGCCGTCGTCGTCCCCTTCGGCTCGTCGGCGTGGGCCGTCCCAGCGCAGCCGCCGATCCCGAGCGCGACCATGGCCACCCCGAGCAGGAAGACGGCGCCGCGCGCGTTCCCGCGCTTCAGCAGGCGCGCCGCGAAGGCGCCGAGCAACACCGTACCCAATCCAATCATCGACTCCATTGGCTTCTCCTTCGCGACGAAGATGACGACCCAGACATTGAACAGGACGAAGATGATGACCGGCAGCGGATACAGTGGCACTCGAAACGTGTCGCCCGGTGGCGGCCCGTGCCGATGGCGTTGCACGAGCAGCGCGATGCCCGTGAGCGTCGTGAAGCCCGTGAGCACGAAGCCGGTGTAGGTGAGCAGCATCTCGAAGCTGGCGGTCAGGACCAGGACCATCGAGAGGCCCGACTGAAACGCGAGCGCGATGCGGGGAACGCCATCGGCCGTCTCACGCCGGAGCACGCCGAGCGCAGGGTAGTCGTCTCCGATGGCGCGCAGCACGCGGGGTCCGGCAAAGACCATGGAGCTGACCGTCGAGATGAGCAGCAGCGCGATGACGCCCGACATGGCCGCCCCACCGCGAGCGCCGAAGAGCGCGTCCGAGGCGACGGCCGCGACCTCCTCTTTGCCCATCAGCTCCGACGCGGGAGCCGCGGCCAGGAACGTGAGGTTCAGGAGCACGTAGAGCGCCGTCACCAGGCCGGTGCCGAGGAGGAGCGCGCGCGGCAGGGTCCGGTTCGGGTCCTTGACCTCGTGGACGAAGTACGCGGCCGCGTTCCAGCCCGAGTACGCGTAGCCGACGTAGACGGCTGCGACGGCGAACTTGGCGTTGGTCACGTCCGCGAGGATGGAGCCCGACGGCAGGTGCATGCCGCGCGCGCCGGCGATGGCGAGGCCGATGGCGACGAACGCGAGGATGACGACGACCTTGAGGCCCGAGGCCACGACCTGGAAGCGCCCGCCGAACGCGACCCCGCGCGCGTGGACGACCGTGATGCCGGCGATGACGACGAGCGCTGCGATCGTGGGATCGGTGCCCGGGAACAGGTGCGTGAGGTACTTGCCGAGCGCCATCGCCGCGAGCGCGACGGGTGCGGCGCAGCCGACCGTGGCGGAGGTGTGGCCGGCCGCGAAGCCCACGCTCGGATGCTGGTTGCGCGTCTGGATGTTGGACTCGCCGCCTGCGTTGGGAAATGTCGCCCCGAGCTCGGAGTACGCGAGCGCTCCGCACAGTGCGATGACGCCGCCCATGAGCCACAGCAACAGGATGGCGGTGCCGTCGTGCAGGTCAAAGAGCTGAAAGCCGAGCGAGGTGAAGACGCCCGTGCCAATCATGTTGGCGATGACGTAGCTCGTAGCGGCTGGAGTACCGAGCGTGCCGACCCTCACGCTCCCTTTTTGCCATCGGTCGGCGAAAAGGGAAGAAATTGAACGTTTTTTGCTAGGATCGGGCCCGGTGGGAATCTGGTTGACCCTCATCGTCGCGCTCGTCCCGGCCGCTGCCTTCGCCGCGCGGATCGACCCCGAGGTCACGCGTGGGCCGGAGGGCGCCATGGTCGTCGCGCACCTGGCGGAGGCGCCGTTCCCGGACGGCAAGTCCAAGTGGAACGACGATACGGTGCTCATCTTCGTCCCGGCTCACTATCGTGTCGGCCCCAAGGTCTCGATGCTCGTGCACTTCCATGGCCACCAGACGACGGCGAAGGCGGGCCTCGAGGGCCTCAAGCTCGTCGATCAGCTGCTCTTGTCGCGCCAGGAGGCCGTGCTCGTGGCGCCCCAGGGACCGCTGCGGGCGGCGGACTCGTCGTCGGGCAAGCTCGAGCGACCCGAGGCGTTCGCGAAGCTCCTCCGCGCCGTGCTCAAGGTGCTGCGCACGGTGCGACTGGCCCCCAAGGGCTGCGTGCCGGGGCATGTCGTGGTCACGGCGCACAGCGGCGGCTTCGAGGCCGCGGCCGATGCGGCCAAGCACGGCGGTCATCCGATCGCGCAGCTCATCCTGATCGACGCACTCTACGGCCGGTTCGACGACTTCGCGAGCTGGATCGCCGGCGCGGGAAGCCGCCGCTTCGCCAGCATTCAGACTGAGGGTGGCCGCCCCGACGAGCGCAGCGAGAAGCTCAAGGCGCGACTGAAGCGCTTGGGCGTGCGCTGGCTGGTCGAAGAACGCGAGGGTCAGCTCTCGCGACTCGACCTCGTGCGCAACCGCGTGCTGTTCCTGCGCAGTCGGCTCGGCCACTACGAGTGCGGCTTCGCCCACCTGCAAGTGCGCGACCTGCTCATGGCGAGCCCGTTTACGCGCCGTCTCGAGACCGACTGGTTTCGCGAGCGGGCGCGGGTTCCGCGTCCGTTGGATCGCTGGGTCGGGCGGTGAGGTCGCCGTAGCTCGAATACGGCGTCTGACATGGTGGCCCTTCCGCATGGCGGTAGTCCCAACCCTGCGCCGTTCGCCGAATGAGCGCCGAGCTTCGCGTCCCGTAACCCACGGCGTCCCAGTGAACGCACGTGCCGTCGAAGCTTGGCTCCGCGTGACGCGCCAGGATCTGGCGGAGCACATCGTCGGTGGGCGGCGACGGGCTCTCGGCGATCGCCGCTGCCTGGGCCTCGAGCACCGGGACGCGCGCGGTCGGGCCGGCGTCGAAGCTGCGCTCGGTGAGGACATGCACGCCGGGCGTGAGCACGCGCACGGTCAGCGCGGCGCCGTCGCCGATAACCAGCCACCCCGAGTCGCCATCGATGCACACGAGGTGAAAGCCGTTGTACGCGCGGGCGTCGAGGCTCCTGAGCCACGTCTCGACGCTGCCCGTCTCCGTGAGCGCGCCCGTGACGAGCTCCCCTCGGCTGCGACGCGAGGTATCGGGCGGACCGCGCAGGAAGCGGTTGGTGAGACCGACGAAGCGCCCCGCGCGCGTGACGCCCATCCAGGTGCCGCCGGCCTGGAGGTCCCGCGGCGCGAGCACGTCGCCGGTCCAGCGCGGAGGCTCGGCGCGTCGCGCCAATTGCTCGTCGCGATTGGCGGCCACGACGAGCGGCGTCTGCGGCCAGAGGTGATGCCACAGGATTACCGTGCACATCAGTCGAGCCGCAACGACTCGCACAGCGCCTTGACGTCGGGCAGGCGCGCAGCGTCCTCCGGCTTGAGGATCGCGTAGCACATCAGCACGCCGGGCGGCTTGGCGATGGGAACGAAGAGGCGCGCATGCACATGTCCCGTGTCGCGCGTGTGCTTCATCCAGACGCGGCCGTCCGAGCGAGGCTCGCGCTCGACGCTCGGCAGGTCCTCCTTGCCGAACTGCAGGCTGATGACCCAGTCGAGGCACGCTGCGGCGTCCTTGCGATCGGGGCACCGGAGCGACCCGAGCCCAGGCGGGAGGAAGCCCGACAGGCCGGCGAGGGCGACCGACGGCGCGCCCATGGGGTCGAGCTCGACCGTCGCGTCGGAGGGCACCTGCATTGTGATCGCCGTAGCCTCTTCGGGCTTCTTCTCGGCTGTGGGAAAGATCGTAAAGCGCCGTTCTGTCGAGGCCGGAGGGCGCGCCGACGCGGCCGTGACGCCGGAAGGCGCCTTCGCCTTCTTGCACCCGACGAGGGCGACCATCATGACCATCATGACAAGTATCGAGAGCCTCACATGCACCTCCAGCTCAGCCGACCATGTGCCACGGTCCGTGTCCGCGTTGCAACGCGGCGTTGACGCCCGAGAAGCTGGCTCATACGCTCCGCTTCCATGCGACTCGTGACCTCCTGCTTCCTCATGTTTCTTGCCCCCATCTCGCTGTCGATGTGCAAAGCTGCTGAGGAGGCGCCCAACCTCGCCCCCACCGACGTGGGAAAGGCCGACGTCAAGGGACCGGACATTCCGAAAGTCGAGCTGCCAACGCTCGATGAAGGGCCCGAGGGCCCCGAAGATGACGTCGGACCCGAGCCCGAGGTCTCGGGCGATGTGGCCGCCGACACGACCGTGACGCCCACGATCCATCGGGTCGCGGCGGACCTCACCGCGTGGACCAAGGGTCCGGCCGGGGCGTTCGCGCGCCAGATCACCGACGCCAAGGACCTCATGGAGGGCCCGGCCGCGCAGGGCCGCGTGGGTGACTGGATCATCGGCAACGCCAAGGCGCGATTCATCGTCCAAGGCGCGGACCGCCACTCGACGCCATGCCCGTACGGGGGTAATGTCATTGACGTCGGACTGGCGCAATCGGGTGACGTCTGGCGCGACGTCGCCGGCGAGATCTGCCTCTTCCATCAGCTCGGCCGCACGCTCTTGGCCAAGGACTTCGAAATTGTCGCAGACGGCTCCAAGGGTCCGGCGGTCCTCGCGGTGACCGGGGACGATACCGTGAACGACTTCATCAACGTACAGTCGCTGCTCGAGAGCTATGTGCCTGGATTGACAGTGCTTCCGGTCAACCCAGACCAGGAGCGCAAGACGAAGATTACGCTGTATTATGTCCTTGACGGGGTTTCGACGGCCGTGCGCCTCGTCATGGCGTTCCGCAACGATGACGTCACGACGGCGACGCTACTCCCCGGTCTGCTCGTCGACTCCGGCGGCGCCATCGAGTTTTTCAACCCGGCGAGCAGCTTCGGTGGCTTTGGCTACAAGAGCATCGCGCCCGAGAAGCTGGACTTCCTGGCCTTCCGCGGCGCTCAGTCGAGCTACGCCATCGCGCCCGACCCCCAGCCCAACGGCGCGCCCGGCGGCTCGTACCTGGCGGTCAGCGGTGTCGCGGGCATGGTGCTCGGCACTGACGACGTCCTGGGCACGCTGGTCGGGGGCCCCGAGGTCCTCCAGAACAGCCCCGCGGTGCTGACGCTCGCGCCGGACGCCGTAGGCACGCGCGGCCTCTGGATCGCCGCGGGTGACGGCGGCCTCTCGACCATCACCGACGAGCTCTATTCCAAGCGGGCGCTCACGTCGGGATCATTGACCTTGACGGCGAAGACCAGCACCGGTGAGTCGGTCTCCGGTCACCGCATCTCATTGGTCAAGGGCAAGGCGGCGGTGTCCCAGGTCGTGACCGACGCCAACGGCGTCGCTGCCCTCACCTTGCCCGTCGGGACGTACGACGTGGTGCCCGACTCGACGCGCCGCCGGGTGACGAAGGCTGCGAAGGTGACCATCGAGGCCGGCAAGGCGACGGCCATCGACGTAGCGCTCGAGGCGCAAGGCCACCTCGCGCTGACCGTGACCGACAGCGGCTCCAGCGCCCCGTCTCCTGCGAAGCTGTCGCTGCGATGTGTCGGCGAGTGCCCCGGTCGCGGCACGTCGCTCGAGCGCGATGTCACCTTCGACGCGGTCCCCGCGGGGTTCCAGGCGGTCGCGTTCGTGGGCATGGATGGTAAGCTCACCATCCCCGTGCCGTCGGGTGACTACAAGGTCGTCGTCAGCCGCGGCCCCGTCTCGAGCGTGTGGCCCAACGACGATCTCGAGGGCTCGCCCGTGACCGTCGAGGCCGGAAAGACGATCGAGGTCGCGGCCAACATCCAGAAGGTCGTGCCGACGCCGGGGTGGCTCTCCGGCGACTTCCACGTGCACGCCATCAACAGCCCCGATAGCCCCATCGACCACACCCAGCGCGTGCTGTCGTTTCTGGCCGAGGGCGTCGACGTGCTGGTCTCGACGGACCACGACTACGTCACGGACTTGGCGCCCGTCGTGAAGATGCTCAACGCCGACAGCGCGCTCATTCCCATCACCGGCGTCGAGCTCACCACCTTCGACTACGGTCACTACAACGGCTTCCCGCTCGTCCAGAGTCCGACGGACCTGACTGGCGGTGCGCTCGATTGGGGGAACGACGTCGCGCCCTGTTGGCATCCGTCCGCGATCTTCGCGGGACTTCAAGCCCCGGCGGGGACCCAGGTCGTGCAGGTCAACCATCCGGATGGCGGCTACTTTCGCTACATCGGCTGGGACACCCAGACTGACGCCACCACCACGAGCCCGGCCAAGTTCCGCATCGCGCCCGATCCGACCGCGACCGCGGGAGACACCAAGCTCTGGTCCCCGGACTTCACCGCGATCGAGGTCATGAACGGAACCGACATCACGAAGTTCTACAAGAATGGCGCCTGGTGGGTGACCCTGCTTTCGCGCGGGATCAAGCGCACGGGAACGGCCGTCTCCGACACACACCGCGCGATCTCCGACGGTAGCGGCGGCCCACGGACCTGGACGTGGGTCGGCCCCGGGAAGGACTCGCCCAAGACGTTTGACGGCGAGCTCTTCGCCACGCGGGTCAACGAAGGTCGCGCGGTTGGCTCCTCGGGCCCGTTCCTGATGCTGGAGTCGCTCGACGGCGGCGCCGTCAGTCAGAGCGTCGGCGGCACGCACGTGCTGCCCAAGGCCGGGGGGACGGTCTCGCTCCGCGTCACGGTCCGCGTTCCACGGTGGATGGCGGTGGATACCATCGAGATCCTCGGCAACGTCACAGACGCAGCGCCGCCTCCGGGCGAGGTTCAGGCGTTCAAGCCCAAGCCTCTGGCGACCCGGGCCGTGACACTCGCTGCGGCCGACCTCAAGGACGGCAAGTACTACGAGAAGGTCGAGATGTTCGAGCTCCCGGTGACCCAGGACAGCTGGTTCCTGGCCATCGTGCGCGGCGACGGCAAGGACGGAAAGACGATGACTCCGGTCGTTCCGCAAGCCAACGCGCGCCCGTTTGCGTTCACCAATGCGCTCTGGGTCGACGTCGGAGGCGATGGCTGGACCCCGCTGCTTGCGAAGAAGACCCCGGGCGGCAAGCCGGGTGCGCATGTGCACGCGCATGGTGAGGGCCCCCTGCCCGCCGACCCGTCGAAGGGCTTCTCCAAGGCGGAGTGGCTCGCCTTCCTCGATTGGGTCCGCGACGAGCGGAGCTGTTCGCATGGCCAGAAGTAGCCGATAGCGCTCGCTGAGCGCGTTTGTCCAGAACATGGTCAGGCGTGCATGTGCTGAACATGAGAGTTTGTAGCGTGATTTCAATGGTGTCTGGATTGATACCGGCGTCGAGGCGAGCGAGTGTTCAAGACATGGTCGGGCGGCCTGGATGGCAACTTCAATGATTTCAATATGTTGATGTGTGGCACGGGCGCTGCATAGAGAAGTTCCCGAAGGCGCTGCTGGAAACGGCAGTGCGGGCCAAAGGCCGACACTCGACGCCACAGCCTGGGAAACCAAGGCTCGACACGCGAGAAGGCCACAAAAGCTGAGGTGGCCGGCGGTTGCGAGAGCAACAGATGCCGGGTGCCCAACCTGAGAAAACGTCGAAGATCCGCTGCACCGCCGACTTGCTCGTCGCTGCAGGAAAGATCACGGACGGAGGTCATCCGATGGGATGACGACGGTTGGAGCAAGGGAGAGCCACGAGAGCCCGTAACGCCCAGGAGAGCAACGGCGGTTCGGTTCGGATGAAACATGCCGACACGGAAGCGCACGGCTCACCGCGAGACGCAAACCCCTGGGGGCGAGCGTCGTGCCTGCGACTCGAAAGAGAAGCGACACGACCGCCAACGTCGAGAGGGGCTCACCGGATGACGAATCCGGCAGAGTTTCGTGGTGGGAGCAAGGCTCTGAAGGGATCGAACCCCAAGAGCGAGAGCGACATGAAACAAGGTCGCAGGGTCAGGTGAGGAGAAAGGCCACGAGGACGTGAGAAACGTCGGGGTGGCAACGGCGTCGGGCGGGAATCCGACGAGCGGCTTCACCAGACTGGGATCGCTGAAGGGGCGAAGAACCTCATGGGAGGAGTTCTGCAACGTCGACCTCGGTCGAGACGCGCAGGACGGCGTTCCTCGGGGTCTCTGAAGAGGGTCTGAAGCTCAGAGAGACGTCCTCGGTATTCGTAAGAATGCCGAAGACAACGCGACCTCGGAAAACCTCAAGAACGGCCTTCGGGTAACGTTGAAGAGGGACCGGGGAACCGAATAGCCGGTACGGGTCGCGCGATGTCTTTGGGGAGCAGGAGAACCTCATGAGAGGCGGTGTTGGAGAGAAATCTCCAGCACGACCGAGTGACTGCTAGAAACTCCGGAGAGGGAACGGCACGCACTACCGACTAGCGGCGCTTTTGCCATTTAAGCCCCGTTATCACGGACCTGGTCCGTGATAACGGCGCCGATGGAGCGGAACGAGTCCGCTCATCGGCGCCGGCGCTGTCGCGCTGTCGAGCACGATGCGGCCCGCCGGTGGTCTTCTTCGAACGATTGAGGCGGCGACCTGGTGCACACCGGCGCTGTCGCGCTGTCGAGCACGATGCGGCCCGCCGGTGGTCTTCTTCGAACGATTGAGGCGGGCGACCTGGTGCACACCGGCGCTGTCGCGCTGTCGAGCACGATGCGGCCCGCCGGTGGTCGCCTTCCTTTCAGCGCTCGCGCGTTGTCGCTACGAAGTTGCGCTCCGTGTGAATACGCCCCGGTCGGGGCCGTCGAACCTCCACCAAAGTCACGCACCGGACACGTCGCCGGTCGCAATCAGGGAGGACCGAACATGATCACCGAGCAACGACTTCGACGAACCCGCAGCGTGGGGATCTTGGCTGTGGCCGGCGCGCTGAGCCTCGTCGCCGGCTGTAACCCCTTCGACCGGCAATCCAACGACATGAGCAAGCTCCAGTGCGGCTCCACGGGATGCCAATGGTGCGAGAGCGGGAGCTATGGGAGTTCCACCTGTAGGCCGTACACCTGTAGCGACTCGTCTCAGTGTCCCTCGAGCTACTCGTGCACTGCAGCGCAGCGCTGCATGCCGGTCTCCTCGACCGCGGGCGGCGGAGGCGGGGGCGGCACGACCACGCCTGCGACCATCTGCATCACGGCCGCGGACTGCGTCGTCGGGCAGATCTGCCACAACAACGCCTGCGTCGCGAGCACTCCCACCGGGGGGACGAGCCCCACGGTCGCGTGTTCGACCAGTGCGCAGTGCGCGCAAGGTCAAACCTGCAAGAGCGGCACGTGTGTCGCTGGTACCGGCTCGACCGGAACCGGAACCACGCCGCCGGCGCCCGAGTGCAAAGTCGACGCGGACTGCGGCGCGGCGCGCCTGTGCGACAAGGGCACGTGCATCGACAAGAAGCTGCCGCTGCGCCCGGAGGGGACGTGCCAGTTCAAGTCGGACTGCGGCCAGAACGGCACGTGCATCAACACGAAGTGCTACTTCCCACCGGGAGCAAAGGACGCGTGTCCGCCGGGATCGCTCGCCGAAGCGGGCCTCTGCATGCCCTCGACCGCCCCAAAGAAGGAGTGCCAGTTCTCGAGTGACTGCAACAAGGGCATGCTTTGTGTGAACGCCACCTGCATCCAGACGTGCAAGGCGGACGTTGACTGCGCGCAAGGCAACCTGTGTGGACAGAGCGGCCTCTGCGCCCTCGACGACCGGCCCCTGCTCCAGTGCGAGACCAACGCAGACTGCGCCGCTCAGACGAGCTGTGTGGATGGTCGTTGCCTCGCCGCGTGCAGCCACAACGCCGGGAGCGCCGCGTGCGTCAAGGCCGCCGAGGAGTGCGCGTTCGGCTACTGCATGCCCGCGGCCACGTGTTTCGAGCAGAAGGACTGCAAGCAAGGGCTCGACTGCATCAACGGTGGCTGCGACGTTCTCCTCACCGCCACGTCAGGCCAAGGCACCGGGACCGACACCCCGGCCGAACCCGGCGCCACTGACGCTCCTTCCAAGTAGCTTCCAACTGCATGCGCTTCGTTGCCCGCCCCACCCGGGGCGAGTAGCATCGGAAGCGCCATGATCCGACACGAATTCCCTCACGTCTCGTTTCGCGCGGCCCTGCTCGCGATTGGCGGGGTCCTCGCGACCTTACCGAGCGCTGCTTTGGCCGATCTCGACTTCTCGTGCGCCATCGCCGTGACGCAGGTCAAGGACAAGGCTCACTTCGTCATCACGGTCACGAACCACGGGACCGACGTCTTCCAGGGGCCCGGGACCATTCCCGTGTCGCTGTATCGCAGCTGGCCCGCGACGCCGACGGTCGGTGACACCCCGGACGCACTGTTCGACACGCTCTCCGCGCTGGGTCCTGGAGCCAGCAAGGAGCTCGTCGCCGATGCCGCGGTGCCGGCCGGCGATCACACTGCGTATTGTTGGGTCAACCCCGACATCCAGGGCACGCCAGCGCTCTCGAACATCACGGAGCCGAACTGGGTCAACAATCGCGCGTCGGCCAACTACACGATCAAGGCCATCGCCGATGCCCCGGACGTCATCGTCACCGGCCTCACGCCTGCGACCACGGACGGCCTGAGTTTCACCTTCTCCGCCACCGCGACGAACGTCGGGACTCAGCCCGTTGGCGCGTTCAATGTCGACGTCTATCCGAGCAGCGCCGTGTCGCCCGACTTCACCACTCAGAGCCCCTACTACTGCGTGTTTTCGGGACTCAAGGTCGACGAGGAGAAGACCGTCGCGTGCACCGGGACCTTCACGTACCCGACTGCGGGCGCCTACTCGGCATGGGCGTTCGCCGACGTCGACCTGGCGCTGACCACGGAGGTCGAGCGGGGCAACAATGCCTTCGGGCCCATCACCGTCGACGCCGGGCCGGCCGATCTGGTCGTCGTGAGCTACAACGCCAAGACCAACATCAGCCACGTCGACTACGTGGCGACCGTGAAGAACACGGGCGCCGTCGCCTCCAAGCCGTTCGACGCCTGCTTCTGGTACGACCGCGCGGAGGCGCCGCCGAAGGGAACCCAGCCCGACGCCAAGATTCAAGTTGCGGCCCTCCAGCCAAATCAGCCTCCGACGGAGGTCACCGTACCGCGCGATGACGTGCAGAACGGCTCCTATACGGCCTGGCTCGTCCTCGACTGCGAGGACAAGGTCGCTGAGGGCGACGAGACGAACAACGTCGCGAACACCGCCATCCTCGTGCAGGGTGTCGTCAACGATCCGCCAATCCTCGAGAGCCTCTCGCTCCCCCCTTCGTGTCATGAGGGGCTCCCCTGTACCTTCGTCATGAAGGTGGCCGACACCACCGCGCTGCCGCTCAAGTTTCAGGCCAGCAACGGTCCATTGGGGATGTCCAGCCGAAGCGATGGCGTCTTCACGTACGTTCCGCCCCTTGGCAGTGCCCGTGCCGGCGTGACCGTTACCTTCGGCGCAATGGACCAAGGCGGCCAAGGGGTCACCTCGGCGGTGACGTTTGACGTCCTTCCGCCCCTCGCCTTCGAAGGCACCATTGGCGAGCCGGGCACGTTCAGCGTGGGCAACGACCTGTCCGCCTGTCCCGTCCACGAGGTCGCCGGCATGGGGTTTGCGTACGTGCGCGGCGACGAGAACACGGTCCTCTTCGTCGGGACCGACGGCGCACCGACCGGCGCCAACAAGAGCGGCGCCGTCTTCGTCCCCAAGGTCTTCAACATCCCGGGACTGCGCCTCGGGTGCCACCTCGAGGCGGCGCCCAATGGCGGGTTCCTGGCGCTCGACATCGGCGGCTCGAATACGGTCATCCGCCTCGCGGCCGATGGGACCCTGCTCGGCACCGCGGTCCTGCCGTCCGCTGTCGGAAAGACCACCGCGTACGCCGAGGGATTCGCCTTCGTGGGTGGCACCACCTTCGCGTTCCTCGACGTCGGTGCCCAGCGGCTGGTCTTGTTCGATGTCGCGACCGGCAAGCTCGATACTGCGTACGGAGGTAATCAAGGCTCCAAGGCGGGCGCGGGGACGCCCGGGGTCATCGAGCTCTACGCCGACGCGGCGATGTACGTCTACGACGCATACCTCTGGACCGATGGCGACGTCTTCCGCGTCCACAATCGCTTCTTCAGCGATCGCGGCTTTGCCGACTTCGCCTCAAATGGCGTTCGGACGGCCAGCCATGCCCCGAACGCCCCGGACGGTCACGCCCTGGTGCCCGCCGATCCCGATGCGGCCGTGCAGCCGCCCTGGTTCCTCCTGGCCGCGCCCGACGGCGGCGTGCTGGTCCTCGACTTGCTCAGCAACACGCTCCAGTGGAGCGACGGGCCGCCGACGTTCGCGCCGCACGACGGCTTCGCCTTGGCCCCGAAGGGCGCTCCCGCCGACGCGCCGCTCTCGCCCGGTGTCGTGCACCTCGACGCCTATGGCCTGAGCGGCAACAACCTGACCTGCGCCGCGCTCACCGCTGGTGGCTTCACGTGCCACAACCGAGACGACGAGCGCGGCTACGTCATCGACCAGGCGGGCCAGCTCTACCGAAACTGCCCGACCATCGATGTCTCTCCGCCGATCGACAACCTCCAGTTCGGCGGCGTGTCCGTGGGGCAGAAGAAGACGGTGACCATCACCATCGCCAACCAAGGCGGCGGCGTGCTCCACCTGGCCGACGCGAGCATCATCATCGCGCCGGGAGCAAGCCCCAACCCGACGGGCGTCTTCAGCCACCCCAAGCCGCCCGGCAACACGCTGCTCTACCCGGGCGATACGTACGCCATCCCTGTGACCTTCCAGCCGAAGCAGCTCGGGACGTACGTGGCGAGCCTCGAGCTGACGACCAACGCGTGCGACGTCGTGCTGACCATCCCCCTCGTCGGCTACAGCGGCGCCAAGCTCGAGGCCAAGCCGACCTCGCTCACCTTCGCGAGCGCGGAGGTCGGCGCTCCCGCGAAGCAGCACCTCACGGTCCGGTCGATAGGCTCCACGGCCCTCACGCTAAACAGCGTCAAGATCACTGGCGCGCAGGCCTCGGCCTTTGCCTTCGAGCCCCCCTTCGTCGGACCGGCCACGCTGCAGCCGGGAGCCTCGCTCGGCTTCGATGTGCGCTTCCTCGGCACCAAGGCGGGCGACTTCTCGGCCACGCTCGAGCTAGCCTCCAACGACAGCTCCTTCAGTCAGGTCAAGGTGCCGCTCCTGGCGCGCACCCGAGCGCTCGTCCGACCGACGCCGACGGGCTTCGGCTTCGCCAATCTCGAGGTCGGTGGAACGCGCACGCAGTCCATCACGCTGACCAACTCGGGCTTCACCACGCTCACGCTGTCGCCGCCCGTCACCGAGGGCAGCCTCGCCTTTGCCCTCGTCGACGCTCCGACGGGCAAGACCTCGCTGGGGCCGAACGCGACCCTCACGCTCACGCTGCGCTACGCGCCGACCGCGAGCGGCACGCAGGTCGGCCATGTCGTGCTCGCCCATGACGACGCGAGCCGCCCGCCGATTCGGCTCGTGGCCATCGGTGGTCCCGGGACCGAGCTGCCCAACGGCTTCGCCGGCAAGCTCTCGTTCGTGGAGGCGTTCGGAGCCAACCTCGAGATCGACCGGCTCGTCCTCGAGCTCAGCACCGGAGGCTTTGCTGCCTTCGACGCGACGACCGGCGCCATCCTCGTGCTGCAAAGCGACGCAACGCCCGATGCGGCGTTCGGCGACGGTGGACGCATCCAGGTCACCGGTCCGAGCGGGGCCTTCCCCTCGGCCGCGAACGTCACGGCGATGATCGAGCTCCGCGGCGGTGGCTTTGCGCTGCTGTCCAAGGATGGGCCGACGATCTACGCCGTAGATCCTGGCGGTCAGCCCCTCGAGGTCGTCGGCAAGGCGGGTGTCATCGACGTCGCGGCCGTGCACAGTGGCGTCGGTCCGGACGTGCGCACCCTCGTGCAGCTCACGCCACCCAACGAGCACCTCGCGTTCGTCGATGGCGAAACAGACAACGTCTATGTCGTGACCACGGCTGGCACCATCCCCGTCGGCGCCGGCACCGGCGGTGTCATCGCCCTCGCAGGAGCGGGCTCCAACCTCGGGACCTCGGTGACCGGCGCCGGCGACAGCCTGATGGTCACCGCCACCAACGGCTACGCCTTCGGCGACGGCAACAAGAAGACGCTGTACGCGATGACCTCCGGTGGACAGCTCCTCGGTCAGTCGCCCATCGGCGCGCTGCTGGTCGAAGCCGGCCGCCTCGCGCCCTACGTCGTCGCCCCAAACCCGCCGAGCCTCCTGTTTCATGACCTGGCGGGTCACGTCACCGCGTTCGACGGAGGCACCTTCGGCCCCACCGCGATGTTCCAGGGTGCGACGACCCTCGACTTCACGCTGGCCTTCCCGTCACTCGTCCCCGGGCGATCGGTCATCGGCCTCCGCTCCGGAGCCGGCGTCGGCGTGTCGGACTCCGCTTGTGACTGCGTCTGGTTTTTGGGCAATGACGGCAAGCCGCTCACGCTGAGCCCGAAGCTCACGGCCACGCCTCCCGCGTCCTTCGACTTCGGTCGCGTGCCGGTCGGCCAGACCAGCAGCGAGAAGTCGTTCGAGGTGGCCAATCCCGGCACCTACCCGCTCACGCTCGACGTCGCGCTGGCCTCGAGTCAGTTCCGGGTCCTGGGCCTCCCCGAGAGCGGGCGCTTCACCGTGCTGCCGGGGGGCTCGGCCACCATCGCGGTCCGCTTCGCGCCCACGGCCGTCGGGCAGCACTCGGCGACGCTCGCGATCGCCACCAATGACGCGACCACGCCGAGCCTCGTCGTCGCGGTCTCGGGGAGCACCGGTCCCCACCTCACGCTCGTCCCCGACGTGTCGACGCTCGATATCGGGCTCGTGGGGCCGGCCGAGACGCGCACACGCGAGCTGGTTCTTGGCAACGACGGCGCCGATCCGCTCGCGCTGACGTCGGTCACGCTCACCGGAGACCCGGCGATCGCACTCACCGGAGGGCCCGCGAACGGCACCTCGATCGCGCCCAAGTCGAGTGGTGCGCTCAAGGTGACCTGCGCACCGACCACGACGGGGGTGTTCGCGGCGTACCTGACAATCGTGCACGACGATCCGTCGCAGCCGACGCGCTACGTGGCGCTGACGTGTCGTCGCGGCGGCGGGCTGGTCGTGACGCCGAAGGCCATCGCCTGTTCGGGGCTCGTCGCCGGCAAGACGACGCACTGCGGCGCCCTCTCGTTGCAGAACGACGGCTCGAAGCCCGTGGTCATCGGAATGGCGGCCGGCTCGACGGGCGTCAGCGTCACGGGCGCGCTCCCTGCGACGCTCCCACCGGGCGGTGTCCCGGTCGTGCTCTCGGTCTACGTCACGCCCGGCGCGGCCGGCGTCATGACGGGGACCGTCGACATCGCGCACGACGCGGTCGGCATGCTGGGCCACACGGTCGTCCCCGTCACCGCGACCGTTCACGGCGCCATCGACGTCAGCCCCGCCGCCATTGACTTCGGTGCGGTCCCGCTCGGCGCCGCCGTCGACGCGAACGTGACCATCACCGCACCGGCAGCGGACGTGACGCTGCTCGGGTTCGCGACGACCGGCTCACCGATGTTCACGCTCCCCAAGGCGCTGCCGACTCCCGCCGTGCTCACGGCGGCGACCACGCTCTCGGTCACCGTGCGGTGCGCCCCGAAGGTGTCCGAGGACGCCAAGGGCGCGCTGCTCATCGCCACCGGCGCTCCGGGCCAGCCCATCGTGACGGTCCCGGTCGCCTGCCGCGCCGGTCCCGTCTTTGACGTCCAACCCAAGGGCCTCCACTTCGTTGGGGCCAAGAAGGGCGAGACGCGCATGTTGCCCGTGGTCGTGTCCAACCTCGGCTCGGCGCCGCTCGGCCTCGGCAAGCCCGTCGTGGACGGCGCGGAGTTCAGCACGCCGTTCCAGGGGGGCTCCGTTCCGCCGGGTGGCTCGGTCCTCATTCCGGTGCTGTTCGCGCCGACCGCGGACGGCAACCCGCTCGGTACGCTCCACATCACGCCCGCGGTGCCCGCGAGCCCGCTGGCCGACCTGCCGCTCTCGGGCTCCGTGGGTACGGCGCTCGCGCTCGTTGGCGCCCACAGCCCGGTCGACTTCGGGACCCGCGCGCTCGGCTCGACCACCCTCGGCGCCGTCTCGGTCCTGAGCCTGGGCTCGGTCCCGGCCGTGCTCGACGGCGCGACGCTCGCGCCCGCGACCCTCATCCAGAGCGGCAACGGCTTCGACCTGCCGACCGGGTCGCCTCAGTTCCCTTCGGGGATCACGCTCAACCCGGGTGAGGTCTACTCGCTCCCGGTCCGCTTCCGGCCGCTGTCTGTCGGCGTCTACGCCAGCACCCTCACGGTCACGGCGGGTGGCGCCAAGGCCGAGGTCGGCCTCCGCGGGCGCGGCGGCGGCGCACTCGTCGCGCTGCCCGCGTTCGTCGACTTTGGCGATGTCCCCGTCGGCACCACGGCGTCGCTCCCCTTGGCGTTGAGCAACCCCGGCACGGGCGATGCGCTCACCGTCTTCGCGCTGGGTGATCCCGCGCCGTTCACCGTCGTCGGCGTCCCGGCCAAGGGCGCTCCGCTCGCCGCGGGGGCGAGTCTCCCGGACGTGCTCGTCTCGTTCTCGCCCAAGGCCCCCGGAACGTGGCAACGCACGCTCCGCTTCAGCTCGCTGGTCGGCGCCGAGGACGCTGTCGCCGAGATCGTCGTGACGGGCCGCTCTGGCGTGAGTGGTCGCCTCCTCGAGCCCGCCTCGGGCTTCCTCGGCTTCGAGGCCGTCAGCGTGGGCAAGGCCGTCACGCGACCGGTTCGCGTGGCCTCGGTCGGGAAGGCTCCGCTCAGCATCGTCGGCCTCGAGCTCCCCTCCGGGTGGTTCACCATGGAGCAAGCCCCCGTGCTCCCGTATGCGCTCCCCGGCGGCACGGCCCTCGATCTCCAGGTGACGTGCAAGGCCACCGAGGCCGGCACGCGCGCCGGAGAGCTGCGCGTGCACACCGACGACGTGGCCCATGCCACGCTGGTCGTTCGGCTCGTCTGTCGCACGGCCCCGGCGCTGGCCATCGAGCCCAAGTCCCTCGACTTCGGCGCCCAGGCCAAGCTCGTCCCGTTCACCAAGTCGGTCACCCTGCGCAACAACGGCGCTTCCCCACTCACGATCGTCGCGGCAGCCAGTCCGGCGCTCGGCAAGCCGGTCTTCACCGTGGACCTCGCCCTGCCAAAGACGCTGGAGCCGGAGGCCACCGTGACGGTGCCCATCACCTTCAAAGCGCCGGCGTTCGGCCGATACACCGCGAAGCTCGTCGTCACCTCGACCGATCCAGTCCAAAGCACGCTCGAGCTCCCGCTGTCCGGCGTCAGCGGGCCGCGCGCGGACGTCACCCCTCCCTTCATCAACTACTGTCAGAAGAAGGAGGCTCGGACCATCACGCTCAAGAACGTGGGCTCGCATGCGCTCGTGCTCACAGACGTCGCGCTTGGACCCGACGCCGAGGGGACCGTCCTCATCGGGTTCCCGGGGCAGAAGCTCGGCGACCCGCCGCCGCTGCCCATCACCCTCGCGCCGCAGCAGACGACCTCGTTCACGGCCACGCTCACCTCCGTGACGGCCAAGGATGTCGGCCAGGCCACGGTCGTCCTGACGACGAGCGACCCGACCACGCCGACCTCGACGGTGCGGCTCGCCTTTGGCAAGGGCGCCGCGTTCCCCGACGGGTTCAACGGCACGGCGGATCTCGGCGCGCCGGGCGCGGCCTCGGCGTACCTGGACGCCGTCGGCATCGGTACCATGGGCGCCGCCGAGCTGTGCACGGGGGGACTCGTGCACGCCTCGCCGCTGACGCGCTCGCTCTATGCCACCGTGCCCGGTCCCGGAGGCTCCGCCCGCGCGGCCGACGAGCTCGCTGTCGGTGGGCGCCTGGAGCTGGTGTCGTCGGAGGCCATCGGCGCGCTGGGGCTCGAGCCGACGCTCTCGGTCGATCTCGGCGAGCACCTCGTGAGCCTCGAGGACGGGACGCTGATGCTGACGGCACCGTCGCTCGGCGCGCTCGTCTTCCTCGACGCTGAGGGGCACCTCGCCACCGCCTATGGGAACGGCGGCGTCATCCGCCTCGGCCCGCTCGTCGGCGCCGGCGCGATCGCGGTCACCGCGGTATCGCACGATGGCGACAAGGGCTTCTACATCGCCGATCGCGCCGGTCGTCAGGTCGTCGCCGTGACCAAGAGCGGAACGCTCGACGCCGCCTTCGGTCCCGGAGGGCTCTCCAATCTCGCCGCGGTACAGCTCACACCGGGCCCGCTCTTCGGAGGCTCGATGGCGCTCCTCCCGGGCGGTGGCCTCGCCGTCACCGATCCGACCGAGAGCCGCATCGTCGTCTTCAAGAGCAATGGCCAGCTCGACCCCACGTGGGGCACCAAGGGCGTCGTCTCGGTCAAGGCGGGCGCGATGGCGGGGCTCGTCGCCTACGAGCAGGGGCTCGTTCTCGCCGACCGTGCCGCGGGCGCGCTGCGCTTCTTGGACTCGACCGGTGCGCCGAACACGAACGTCAAAGGCAACAGCGGGCCGGGTGTGCTCACCGTCACCGGTCTAAGCGGTCCCTTCCCGGGCGCCGACACGCTCGGTCCCAGCCTCATCACGCTCCGTTTCAGCACGAGTGACGTGGTCAACGGCACGCTCGTCGTCGCCGAGCCCGAGGAGCAAGACGCGCTCTTCGTCGAACCGGCGGGGACGGCCGCATCGGCGGCCCAGAAGACGGGCGCCGAGCTGCGGATCGACTGCCCCATCGTGATGACCAACGTCAACACGGCGGGCGCGCCCGAGTCCTCGCTCATCAAGGTCGACAACGTGGGCGACAAGGTCCTGTCGTTGACCGCCCCCGCGAGCTTCATGAGCCCGACCTTTACGTGCGGCGCCTCCGCGGAAGCCTGCGCGGTGACGCCCATCGGCGCGCCGGGCACCGGGGTCAGCTCCAAAGGCTTCACCGTCAAGTGGTCGCCCCCGTCTGGCTCTGCGGGCTGCTTCGAGGACGCAGTCACGTTCACGCATGACGGCATCAACGGGCCGGCCACCACGTGCCCCATCCTCGTGCGCACCAAGGCGAAGCTCGGCATCTTCCCCTCAGGCAGCTACGACTTCCCGCCGCAGGCGATCGGGAGCGCCTACACGCGCGACTTCGCTATTCGCAACGACGGCTGTGAGAGCCTCGTGCTGACCAAGACCCAGATGAGCAGCGGCGCGTCCCCGAAGGAGATTCTGATGGAGAACCCGGTGATCGAGGGTAGCCCGATCACCATCCCTCCCGGCGGTGCCTACCACCTCAAAGTACGATGTCAGCCGGTCGACGTAGGCGAGATTGCCGGCTACGAGCTGGACGTCCAGGCGACGGGGCTCGCGTCACTTCAAGTGCCGCTCACGTGTTGGGGCGGAGCGAAGCTCGACGCGACCCCGGAGAAGCTTGACTGGGTCAACGTGGCGCCGGCCGCAAGCGAGCTCCAGAACGTGACGCTCACGAACCTTGGCGGTGGCCTCGTCGAGCTCACCAAGCTCGCCTTCGCCGACGACCCCAAGGGCGCCTTCGCCCTGGTCGGCGCGCCAGCGCTGCCGCGGACGCTGGGCATTGGCGAGTCGCTCGCGCTGACCGTCGCATTTACGCCGCCGATCGATGGCGAGTACTACGGTACGACGCCCGCGCGGCTGCTCGTCACGAGCACGGCGAGCCCGACCGAGCTCGAGGTGCCGCTGCACGGAGAGACCGGCGCGTGCGTTCACTTCTCTCCGGAGCCCGTTGACTTTGGCTACGTCAAGGTCGGCGCGAAAAAGCCGCTCACGCTGACCGCCTCGAACTGCGGCGCGGGCCTCCTGTCGCTGCAGCCGTCGAAGGCCTCGGTCGACAAGAGCTGCTTCACGCTCGAGTCCTTCGACTCCGTGGCCGTCCCGACCGGCCAGAGCCAGTCGTTCAAGCTGACGTGCGCGCCGACCTCGACGGGGACCTGTGAGGCCGACCTGCTCTTTGACACCAACGCGTCGCAGGCCAACGACGACGGCCAAGTGGCGCTGCACCTCGCCTGCAAGTCCGGTGGCTGCCTTGCCGCCGCGCCGCTCGAGGTCGACTTCGGGACCGTGGACTGCACTTCGGAGTCTCCCACCCGCTCCGTGGTGCTCACGAGCACGGGAAGCGACGACCTGACGGATGTGACGCTGTCCATCGTCGCGGCCGGCCCCGCGTCCTATTTCGGGCTCACCCCGGAGACCGGCAAGCCCATCACGGTGCCCGCGGGGGACCCGAAGGGCGTGACCATCACCGCGTCGTTCTTCCCGAGCAACGTGCCCGGGCTCTACGAGGGCGCGTTCCAGATCGTGTCCGAGCAGGCGAGCTGCCTCCCCGAGGGCGGGCTGGTCGTCAAGATGAGCGGCCGCGTCGGTCCGTGTCCGCTCGCGCCCGAGCCGAAGGCACCTCCCGAGGGCGGGGGCAGCGACGCAGGCCCGTCGGGCGACGTCACGGGAGCCGACACCACGACCGTCGAGGGAGGCGGCCAGGCGGCCGAAGGGACGACGCTCAAGCCCTACGAGCCGCTGGATGGGTGCAGCTGCCAGACCGCGCCGCGCACCGAGCCGCCGCTCCCACTTGGTGGCGCGCTCGTGCTCGTGCTGGCTGCGCTCATCCTGTGGAGGCGCCGAGCGCGGGCATGACGGTGTGCGCGGGAATCGATCCCCGCCCCTTGCCGGAGCGTGGCGCGCTGATAGTCTCCGCGGCGGAGGTGCGACCAGTGGGCAACGGGGTGCGATACGTCATGCTGCGAGCGCTCGTCATGACGGGGCTCGTGTCCGCGTGCGCGACGGGCGGCCAGGGCGACACGTGCAAGCTCGACTCCGACTGCAAGCCCGGCCTCATCTGCGGACCCAAGAAACTCTGTCAGTCGATGCAAGGCGCCTGCGAGACGCTGCCGTGTGGGGCGACCGCTGCGCCCGATGTCCCGCTCGTCTCGCTGACTGACGCGGTCACGGAGACGTCCGCCCCCGCCGACGGCACGAGCTGCAAGGCCTCCGCAGGCATCTTTGCGCCGGCCGCGACCTGCCTCGCTCCTTCAGCCACCCTCAAGGTCGTCGGGATGGAGGTCCTCAAGAAGGGCGGCTTGGGCGCGCAGGGCGGGCTGCCGGGCGCGGCCAACGGCGTCATCGAGAGCAGCATCAAGAACGGCGAGTTGGCCATCACGGCGCTCGTCGATGGCGAGCTGACGGCCGGTTGCGCTCCCGTCATCGCGTGGACGAGCGCGGACCATCCGCGCAAGTCCGACTGCACCGCCGAGCTCGACGTCTTCCCCTTTGCGGTGCCGTCGTTCAAGATCGCGGTGCCCATCACGAACGCAAAGTACGATCCTGCGACGCAGGAGCTCTCGGGGCTCGTAGACGAGGCCTTGCTCATCTCGCAGCTCGATCCCAGCGTGCGCAGCGTCGCCGACGGATGGATCTCCCTGGATGTCGACACCGATGGTGACAACAAGGCCGATCGCGCCAGCACGTTCCTCAAGCTGGTGCTCGCCCCGTGACGGAGCTCACCCGCCGACAGCTCCTGGCGGGTGCGCTGGGCGCGGCCACGCTCGGCGCCGGCGATGCGCTCGCGATCGGCGATGGCTCGAAGCTCAAGCTCGCGCAGCTCGAGTACGCCGGGACGTGGGACAGCCGCCCGATGGCCTCGCTCGTGCTCGCCCAGGAGGTGCGCTTTCGCACGAGCATCGACGTGCAGCTCAAGCGACAGGTCGTGCGCGCCGAGGACGCGGCGCTGTTCGATCTGCCGTTTGTGACCATGCTCGGTGACGTGCGCTTCAAGTTTCAGCCCCGCGAGCGCGTGCGCCTCAAGAAGTGGATCGAGGCCGGAGGTATGCTGTTCGTCGACAACACCGGTCGGTCCGAGCCGTCAGAGGCCTTCGACGCCTCCCTCCGCGCCGAGCTCGACGCGATGTTCCCCGGCCAGAAGCTCGCCAAGGTGCCGTCGCAGCACGTGCTCTACCGCTGCTTCTACGTGCTCGACTTCCCCGCGGGCCGCGCCATTCGCCGCACCTTCCTCGAGGCGCTCTCGCTGGAAGGCCGGCTGGCCGTCATCTACAGCCAGAACGATCTCACTGGTGCGCTCGATCGCGATCGCGTCGGCGCGTGGACCTTCGACGTCGAGCCCGGCGGCGAGCCGCAGCGCGAGAAGGCGCGCCGGCTGGCGGTCAACCTCATCCAGTACGCCATGTGCCTCGACTACAAGGACGACCAGGTCCATCTCGACTACCTGCTCCACCAGCGCCGCTGGCGGAGCCCGCCCCCGGGCATCCGACCGGAGGATCGCAAGACGCCGTAGGCGCCGTGCCGCACCCGATGGACGTCCTCCAACGCATCAAGCGCTTCCTGCTCGGGGAGCCCATCCCGACCGACGACCCGAGCGTGGTCACGTCGTGGGAGCGGCTCTCGGAGTGGACGACTGCGCAGCAGAGCGTCGTGCTTGGGCTGTGTGGGCTCGTCCTCGCCGTCACGGCGTGGAACCTGTGGCGCACCAAGCGCCGGCGTCGGGCCAAGCTCGCCCTGTTCACGCTGCGGCTCGGGATGTTGGGGCTGCTGCTGTTCATGTTCTACCAACCGGCCCTGGTCGAGGAGCGGCGCGCCCGATCGACCAACACCATCGTCGTGCTGGTGGACGACTCCGCCAGCATGGCCATCCCGCACGAGGGCTCCACGCGACGCGATCTGGCCGCCAGCTTCGTGCGAGAGCATCAGGCGCTGTTCGAGGCGTACGAGAAGACGAACGCGGTCGAGGCCTTCCGCGCCGGTGACGGCCTCCAGTCGACGGATTGGCGCAAGCTCGACAAGGAGCTCACCGCGCAGGGCAAGCACAGTCGCTGGATCGAGACGCTCGAAGAGGTGCGCGATCGCTTTCGCAACCGCGATATCGGCGGCGTCGTCCTCGTCTCCGACGGCATCGACAACGGCCGCGGCGGTCGCATCCTCGCGCAGGGCAACGACCTCGACCACGAGACCCAGGCGCTGCTCAAGAGCCTGAACGCGCCGGTCTACACGTTTGGTCTGTCGGGCTCGACCGTCAAGGACGTGGGCATCAAGGAGCTGCGGTACAGCCCCTTTGCCTTCAAGCGCAATGTGGCAAGCCTCGAGGCCGTCATCTCGGTCAATGGCTACGATTCGGGCACCGTCGAAGTGGACCTGCTCGAGGAGGGCGCCATCGTCCGCAGCGTGGTCGAGGACCTGCGGCCCGACCGAAAGCGCTTCACCGTCGCGTTCGACTTTACGCCGGAGACCATCGGCTTTCGCGTGTATTCCGTCCGGGTCAAGCCCCTCAATGGGGAGGTGACCACCGAGAACAACGAACGCCACGCCGTCATCCGCGTCAACCGCGACAAGATCCGCGTGCTCCAGATCGCGGGGCATCCGTCCTGGGACGTGCGGTATCTGCGCAACCACCTCAAGCGGACGCCGAACGTGCAGCTCATCTCGTTCTTCATCCTCATCAACACCGGGATGTCGATGTCGAACGTGCAGGCCAACGAGACGGCGCTCATCCCGTTTCCGGCCGAGGAGCTGTTCGTCAAGGAGCTCGGCGGCTTCGACCTCGTCGTGCTCCAGGACTTCAACTACGGCCCGTTCTCGACGCCGCAGCATCTGCACCGCGTGCGCGACTTCGTGAAGAACGGCGGCGCGATGGTCATGGTCGGTGGCCGGCTCTCGCTCGGCGCAGGCGGCTACGAGGGCACCGAGATTGGCGAGGTGCTGCCGGTCGGCATCGCGCCCCCCGAGTTCAATGACGATGCCATCGACACGGGCGAGTTCACTCCGTCGTTGACCGAGACCGGCCGCACGCACCCCGTGACGCAGCTCTCGTTCGACGACGCGGAGAACGTCAAGCTCTGGGAGACGCTCCCCAAGATGGAGGGCCTCAACAAGACGACCGGCCTCGCCAACGGCGGACTCGCGCTCGTCCGGCATCCGCGCCTGCGCGGGACCGACGGCCAGGGCATGCCGGTCGTTGCCGTCAATGAGCCCGGGAAGGGGCGCGCGGCGGTCGTGGCCACCGACAGTGTCTGGAGATGGAAACTCACGAACGCTGGGCGCGGCGGGGATGATCAGGTCTACGATCGCTTCTGGCAGAGCCTCATCCGGTGGCTCATCAAGGATCCCGACCTCGATCTCGTGCGGGTCACGCCGTCGCAGGGCGTCCGCGCGCTCGGTGAGAGCGTCGAGCTCGAGGTGCGCGTGTTTACGCCCGACTACCGGCCGTCGCCAAACCATGGATTCACTCTGTCCATCAAGCGCCGCCCCACGCTCGTCGCGAGCGGCGACCAAGCCAAAGTCGTGCTGGAGAAGGGGGATCTGCACACCGACGACAATGGCCGCTTTGCCATGACGCACGAGCCGACCGATCCGGGCATCTACGACGTCGAGGCCAAGGCCACCGTCGCCGGACGCCAACTGGTGGCGCACACCGTCTTCGTCGTCGCCGACGAGCGCCCTGAGATGCGCGACGTCGTCGGCGATGGCCGGCTGCTGGAGTCGCTCTCCCGCGCGACCGGCGGTGCCGCCTACACGCTGCTCGACCGCAACGTGCCCATGCACATGAACCCGCCCCGTGTCTCCGACGTCACGAGCCGCCGCTATCACGAGCGCTGGAACCTGCCGGCGGTCTTCTTCGGGATCTGCGTCATCTTCGGGCTCGAGTGGTGGCTACGCCGCCGCTGGGGATTCCTGTAGGTCCGCCTTGACCGTCTCGTCGCCTCATGCCAGACCTGGAACATGCGCAACTGGATGGCCGTAGCCTCCGTCTCCGCGTCGCTGCTCGTGCTCGGCGCGTGCACGTCCCCGACCGGCACGGCGGCGCGCTCGGGCGGCTGCCCGCTCGGTGGCACCTGGACCGGAACGCTGCCAAGCGGTGCGATGGCCGGCTCGAAGGTCACCGCCGAATTTGCCGCGGATGGGACCTACTCGTCCGTAGTCGGTGCAACGACGATGACCGGGCTCTGGACGCTCTCGGGCGACGAGCTCACGTTCATCGACAAGACCGCGACACCGCCCGCAGCGCCGTGCCCTACCTCGGGACGCTATCGCCTCACGCCATCGGCGGGCTGCACCCAAGTCACCTTCACGAAAGTCGCCGACACCTGTCCCGGACGCAGCACGAGCGTCGATGGCATCACGCTCACGCGGGTCAAGAGCTGCGTCGACACCCTTGCGTCCCAGGGCGGAGCGCTCGAGTCGCCGCTCCAACAGGGCACCTACCTCATGGCCGTCGAGACGCCGCTCAACGACAAGACCAAGCTGTTGCTGCTTCGCGCCAAGGTGTCCGGCGTGACGAGTACCAACTTCGATCTCGTGCTCGAGCCGCTCGTCCCCGACAACAAGACGCCTGCGCGCACCGTCTGTGGCCCAGCCATCACGCTCAAGAGCGTTAAGTTCGACGCCTCCGGCAAGTTCGTGCTCTCCGCGCCCAACCTGTCGATCCCGGGCGCGTGCAACCCCATCTCCGACTTCGACATCCTGGCCTCGGTCACGCTCACCGGCGCGCCATGCCCGGGTGGCGCCGACGCCTTGTGCGGGACGATGGACGGAAGCCTCGTCAAGCCGCAAGCGGTCCCGCTCACGAGCTCGACGTTTGGGCTCGTGCCTGCCGCGGCGATGTCCGCCGCCGTGCCGGTCTGGTCCTGTACCCAGTGCCCCAAGGTGACGCCTCCCGTCGAGCCACCAGGGTCGGACGTTGGACCGAGCGTCGTCGACGCGGGCGGGACGTCGACCGGAAGCGACGCGGGCGTGGTGGTCCAGGACGCGGGCGGGACGTCGACCGGAAGCGACGCGGGGATGGTCACCACCGACACCGGTGGCACCGCGGCGCCCGAGACCTCGACGAGCCCCACTGACGTGACGGCGCCGGGGCTGCACATGACGAGCGAGGGCGGCGAGCGTTGCGAAGGCGCGTCACAGCCTGTGGACGCGTCCGTGAGCGCCGACCCCGGCCCGACCACCGCCGACACCGGCGTGAGCGCCAAGAAGTGCATCTCGTCGTGCAAGGTCGGCGCGGACGGCGAGGTCGCCTTTACGCACACCTGCGGCCCACTCGACTGCAAGTCGACGTCGGTGAGCGATCGCGTCACGGTGACCCACTGCGAGGCGGCCGACGGCGCGTTCGTCCATTGCACCTACGACTACACGCTGGCCGGGCTGAAGAAGATCCAGTGCCTCGGCACGGCGGGCTCGTGCACCGTGACGCCAAAGTAGCCACCGCGTTGCGTGCCCCTGGGCACGGTGCTATTCGAGCCGACCATGCGCCGCATCCAGAAGCTGCTCATTGCCAACCGAGGTGAGATCGCCGTGCGCATCCAGCGCACCTGCCGCGAGGCGGGCATCGCGACGGTCGCCGTCTACTCCGACGCCGACGCCGATGCGCCCCATGTGCGGCTGGCCGACGAGGCCGTGCGGCTCGGGCCCGCTCCGGCGAACGAGAGCTACTTGCGCCTCGACCGGCTCCTCGCCGCGTGCTGGGTCACCGGTGCTGACGCGCTGCACCCCGGCTTCGGCTTCCTGTCTGAGCGCGCCGAGCTGGCGGAGGCCTGTGCCGACGCAGGCATCACGTTCGTCGGTCCGACGGCTGCGGCGATGCGTGCGATGGGGCTCAAGCGTGAGGCCAAGGAGACCGCGCAGAGTGTCGGCGTGCCGGTCATTCCCGGCGATGGCGGGGCCGATCAGACCATCGCGGGGCTGCTGACCCGTGCGCAAGACGTCGGGTTCCCGCTGCTGGTCAAGGCGAATATCGGCGGCGCCGGCGCCGGCATCGCCCGCTACGA
>SXOX01000212.1 GCA_005776585.1 Pseudomonadota bacterium
ACGACGATGGGCTTGTAGCCGTGCTCCAGCGCCTTGCGCAGGACGTAGCGGGTCTGGGGCATGGGCCCCTCGACCGCGTCGACGAGCAGGAGCACCGTGTCGACCATGCGAAGCACCCGCTCGACCTCGCCGCCGAAGTCCTGGTGCCCTGGCGTATCGACGACCTGGACCGTGTGATTACCCCACCGAATCGCAGTGCACTTGGCGAGGATCGTGATACCGCGCTCGCGTTCCTGCGGGTTCGAGTCCATGACGCAGTCGACGGCGGGCCCGCGGTCCTTCAGCGTCCCCGATTGACGGAGCATGTGGTCGAGGAGGGTGGTCTTGCCGTGGTCGACGTGAGCGACGATGGCGATGGTGCGGATGCTCATGGGGTCCTCAATGCTAGCGGTCCCACGGACGGTGAGCCCGGGCGGCCGCGCCGTGTACGTGACGGGCCGGCGGAAGTCAACGATTGCCTATCCCAGTGAGCGACGTGGAGGCCGTCTACCAGCCGATCGCGCGGGATGGGACGCTGAGCTTCGGCCGGACCGCGAGCCAGGTCTCCTGCGCCAGGTAGCCGGCCAGCTGCCGGTTCATGCCACGCGCGATCATCGAGCCGAACTGACGCACGTAGTGCGGCCGAAAGAACACCCGGTTCATCGCCCACGTCCGCGCGGCCTCGAGGTCCTCGCGCTGCCTCACCCACGGCAGGCGCACCCAAGGGTACTCCGGCATGTCCGGCGACCACTCGCCAACGAGCGTCCCGTCTGCCTTGGCCTCGTGGTAGACGGGCGTGTCGGGGTAGGGGAGCAGCACGTCGATGGTGAGCGTCGTGGGCTTGCTCTTGAGGATGAAGTCAACGGTCTCGCGAATGGTGTCCGGCGTCTCGCCCGGATAGCCGAGCACGTAGCCCGTGTGGCAGCGAAGGCCTGCGCGGCGCACGATCTCGATGCCCTTGGCGCACTGCGCGACCGTGGTCTTCTTGTTCATGCGATCGAGGATGCGCTGGACGCCCGACTCGACCCCGAAGCCGATCTGCACCGCACCTGCCTGCCGCGCCAGCTTCACGAAGTCGTCGGTCAGCTCCGGCGCGCGCGCCTTGAACGCGAACCGAATGCCGAGCTTCTCCTTGATGAGCAGCTCGAAGACGCGCTCGGCGCGGCGGCGGTTGGCGGTGAACAGGATGTCGTTGAACTCCACGAAGCGCACCTTGAGCTCTCGCGAAAGGTAGGTGAGCTCCTCCAGGATGTTCTCCGGTGAACGCATTCGATACCGTTTTACGGTGTTATAGCAAAACCCGCACGAGAACGGGCAGCCGCGCGAGGTGACGATGCCGCCGACGGGGCGCTCCGCCTCGAGCAGTGCGTAGTACTGGCCCGCGTCGTAGCAGTCCTTGACCAGGTCGTTGGATGGCTGCGGCAGGCGATCGAGCTCCAGCTCGACCGGACGGGGCGCGTTGTGCACCGCGGCGCCTGTCACCGGGTCGCGAAAGACGACCCCCAGGCAGCCGGCCAACGTCTCGCGCCGGTCCACGCGGTTGGCCAGCTCGCCCATGGTCCACTCGCCCTCGCCCACGACGATGGCGTCCACGGCCGGGAACTGCGTGAGGCACGTGTCGGGGATCGGCGAGGCCCCTGGCCCGCCCATGACGATGGTCGCGTCCGGATTGGCGCGCCGGCACAGCTCCGACAGCCAGCGGTTCTGTTTGGCGATCTCGGAGAAGTACGGGAAGGCGAAGACTCGGACCCCGCGCTGTCCCGCCGCGGTGATGCGGCGCTCGACCTCGGCGTCGTCGATGCAGGTGGCGTTGAGGTCCTCGATGGCGATGCGGTGCCCGTCCTGGCGCATGACGGAGGCGAGGTAGAGCAGGTTCAGCGGCGCGTAGGACTTCTGCTGGATCTTGGGGAAGTCCGTGGCGCGCGGGTTGATGAGCAGGACGTCGAGTGGCATGGCGGCAAGGCTCCCCGCGGAACCTTACCGGAATCGAGCCCGTCAGGTTCGCCTAATCGTCCTTCATGATGGTGATCATCACGCCGCCATCCATCGGGTTCTTGGTGACGGTGAGCGTCTTGAACTCCAGGTTGGCCTCGTCGGCGTTGACGACGAGCACTGGCGTGTCGGTCGAGGTGCGGATGACGGTGATCTTGGGCACGCTCGAGTACTTGCCTTGGTAGAAGTCCATGATCTCGGCGATGGGCCGTTTCGAGGTGAGCACGACCATGTTGGCCATCCGGGTCATCTCGACTGCGCCGTCGATGATGGGCACGCTGAAGATGACCTTGCCGGCGGACTTGGGCGGCTCGAGCAGCACGCTCTTGGCGATCGAGATGAGGATGCCCATCGGCGAGCGCACGACGGAGACCGACGACATCGGGCAGGTGTTCTTCTTGGGCATTACGCCGTTTGGGAACTCTGTGAAGCCGTCGCACTTGGCCACGAACTCCGCCTTGTAGAACGCCAACGCCGCCAGCGGGTCCATCTCGGTCTTGAGCACGAGCGCCTGCGGGCTCGTCGAGTAGAGCGAGGCGCCTTGCGGCACTGGGATCCCGTCGATGGGCTCGGCCGCAGGGGGTGCCGGCGGTCCGCTCGGCGCCGGGTCCTTCTTCGGCTCGGGGGCGAGGTCTCCACCCAGCGGCAGCTTCGGCTGTGGGACCACCACGACTGGGGGCTCGTCCTTCTTGGGCTCGTCCTTCTTGGGCTCGTCCTTCTTGGGCTCGTCCTTCTTGGGCTCGTCCTTCTTGGGCTCGTCCTTCTTGGGCTCGTCCTTCTTGGGCTCGTCCTTCTTGGGCTCGTCAGGCTCGGCTTCCGGCTCAGGCGCCTTCTTCTTTGGGCGCTCCTTCGGTGTTGGCGTTTCGTCTGCCGCAGCGACCGACTCCGCTGGTGTGGACGCGCTGCGCTGCTTCAGCCACCACGCGACGCCCCCTCCGGCCCCGCCGAGGACGATCAGGAGCACGACGAGCCACAGCCACAGGTCCTTCTTGCCGCTCGTGGGCTTCGCAACCGGTGCGGCGCGTGGACGCGGCGCCCGCGGAGCCGTCAGCCCCGACGACGCGCCCGGCGTCGGAAACTCGCGCGCCGCGTCGGGGAAGTCGCGCAGGGTCGTCCGAATCGCGCGCTGAAGCTCTGCCGCCGATTGAAACCGCTCCTCAGGCTTCTTTGCCAAGCACTTCCCGAGGATCGACTCGAGGCGCGGCAACATCGGGATGCTGCCCCCAAACTTCACGCTTGGCATCACGACCTCCTCGGTCGTGTGCTTGATGAGGTACTCGACGGCCGTCTCGGACTGAAACGGGTGCTGACCCGTGACCATCTCGTAGAAGATGATGCCGAGCGAGTACAGGTCGGTGCGGGCGTCCAGCCGCTCGTTGCGCACCTGCTCGGGCGCCATGTACTGCGGCGTGCCAAAGACCATTCCGGCCTGCGTGAGCGGAGCGCTGGCGGCCGAGTCGTCGCGTAGGAGCTTCGCGATGCCGAAGTCGAGCACCTTCACGTAGTCCGGGTTGCCGTGCCGGGCCGTGAGCATGATGTTGTCGGGCTTCAGGTCGCGATGGACGATGCCCGCCGCGTGCGCCTCCGTGAGCGCCGAGGCGACCTGATCCAGGATGCGGAGCGCCTTGGTCTGCGCCAGACGTCCTTCGCGCCGGATCTCGTCGGTGAGCGTGCGGCCGTCGACGTACTCCATCGCGATGTAGAGCTGGGCTGCGTCCGTCTGGCCGAAGACGTAGACCTGGACGATGTTCGGGTGATTGAGCTGCGCGACCGAGCGGGCCTCGCGCTTGAAGCGCTCCACGGCCGACTGGCTCCCGGCGGTCAGCTCCGGGTGCATGACCTTCACGACGACCTTGCGCGCCATGTCGATCTGCTCGGCCAGGTAGACGGCGCCCATGCCGCCAGCGCCCAGCTTGTTCAGGACCTTGAACTGGCTCGCGACGATCTGGCCCGTGAGATCGAACTGCTGAGGCGCGTCGGACATGGCGCGAGAGTATCGCGCGGAACCGCTCGGCCGGAAAGCCGCGGGCCCTTTTTCCCGTTGCGACCCCTCCGCGCGTGGGCTATTGGTACCGCCGCGCGGCGCTCCAGCCATGGGCGGCGCAGCAACACGGGCACATCGCACTGGGGGACCTCATGACCGACGCGTTCATCCTCGAAGCCGTGCGCACGCCGATGGGCAAGCGCAAGGGGGCCTACTCCTTCATCCGCCCCGACGATCTCGCAGCGCAGACGCTGAACGGCCTGATGAGCCGCGCTGGCGTCGCGCCCGGAGAGGTCGAGGACGTCATCATGGGCTGCGTGACACAGGTCGGTGAACAAGGCCTCAACATCGGCCGCACCTCGGTGCTCGCCGCGGGGTGGCCCATCTCGGTTCCGGGAACCAGCGTCAATCGCATGTGCGCCTCGGGGCTCCAGGCCATGAACATGGCCGCGCAGGCCGTGATGGCGGGCACCATGGACCTGACGGTTGGCGCCGGTGTCGAGAACATGACGCGCGTCGGTATGGGCTCGGACGGCGGTGCCATCTCCGAGGCCATCGGGGACCGCTTCGACGTCGTTGGCCAAGGAAATTCGGCCGAGCTCATCTGCGAGAAGTACGGCTTCACGCGCCGCGAGCTCGATGCGCTGGCGGTCGAGAGCCACACCCGCGCGCTGCGCGCCATCGACGAAGGCCGCTTCGCCCGTGAGATCCTGCCGATCACCGTGCCGGATCCCGAGGGGCGCCCCCATGTCGTCACGACCGACGAGGGTCCGCGCCGTGGTTCCACGCTCGAGTCCGTCGGTTCGCTCAAGCCTGCGTTCAAGGCCGACGGCATCGTCACGGCGGCCACGTCGAGCCAGATCTCCGACGGCTCCGCGGCCATCCTCATCGGCTCCGGGGCCAAGGCCGACGCGCTGGGCGTTCGACCCCGCGCGCGCATTCGCGCCATGGCCGTCACGGGCGGCGATCCGACCTACATGTTGCTCGAGCCCGGCCC
>SXOX01000213.1 GCA_005776585.1 Pseudomonadota bacterium
CGATGACCATCGAGACGGCCTCGAGCCAGGAGGGCCCGTGGCTCGACATCCTGACATTCACCGCGGCGTCTGTCATGAGCGTGGTCATCAGCTCCGAGGGCGTCACCGACTACCCGGCGCTGCGCTATCTGCGCTACACCCTCGCCTCGGCCACGTTGCCCTGGAAGGTCACGTTTCGCCTCACCGCCACGCCGCAGGGCAAGGGCCCCATGACCGCCGGCTACCCGCCCGACTCCGCCGAGGGACACACGGGCGACCTGCAGCCCGGGGGGGCGATGCAGTCGCTCTCGACCGCGTCGAGCACGGCGCCGATCGTCCAGGACTACGACGACTGGTGGAAGACCGACGGGCTCCAGTACCTCACGCTCGAGTCTGAGGTCACCATGCTCTCCGCGGCGACGCTCGTCCTGGAGTGCGCGTACAACCGCGAAGGGCCGTGGCAAACGGTCGTCGCGTACACGACCGCCTACACGGTCGCGCGCGTGACGCTCGCCGCGACGGCCGGCTCGACGTTGCCGGCCATTGCGCGGCTCATGCGCTGGCGACTCGAAGGCACGCCCAGCGGCGCCAGTCCGTGGATCGCGTGCTTCCGGGTGAGTGGGCGGGGGACGAAGTAATGACGCCGTCGGCGGACACCGGGCGGCCCCGGCTGCCGTTCCGGCACACGGTCCGCAGCAGCGCGACAGTCGAACCCCCAGAGCAATGGACCGGGCGCTAGGTGAGACGATGCAGTTCCCTCGAAGCCTATATCGACTGACCGCAGGTCGTCCCCATGAGCATGGGGCAAACGGCGCAGAGGCCAATCCTTCGATCGCTGCGGGGCGAAACCACATCGTCGTTGCATGCGAACACGGGACACGGCTTGCTTGGATCACTGCGCGTTTTCGCAACGCTGGGCGATCGACGCGATTGGGCGCTGGCCTCACTGTTGTCGGTCGTACGACCACCTCCTCCACTGTGGAATACGAACCCACCGACTACGAACTCCCCATGTTGTATGCCTTGCAGGGTTATGGCATGTCAGCCAAACACGCACGAAGCGCTGCCGCGACAACGTACTTGGACTCACTGCGCCCATTCACAACTGTGGAGGACGAGGCGTCTCGGTGTGGCCCATTTCTGGACGCATCTGCCTCGAAAGCCGCGCAATTCTCCGGCGATCTCGGCGATGCGCTTTTTTCGCGTCGTTTCACAGTACCCTTCCTAAAGGCCCACCAGAGCCTCGACAGCAAGAATCTCAATGACAACTACACGGTGAACCATCCTGCTTTTGTCTCCGGATGGTTCATGCGCCCCGCGAAGGAGCATAGCCCGACCATGGCGTCACTTCGGGCCGTCGATAAAGCTGGTCAGACCGCGTCGGACACGTTCGCGTGCACGTGGGTTGCGGAAGTCTTCGATCGGCTTGCCGGCGGCCATGATCCCGAGTGCGGACTTCCACGCGGTCGCTACAGGAGCATTGCCTGTTTTGCAACGCAAATTCTTGGGGACTCGGGACTATTCGAACCTGGGCTTGGGGGATCCGGTTTCGTGGACTATGAGTATCTCGGTTGCGAGGGGCTGGAATTCGACGACGTCGATGTCACCTTGGCGGCCGACGAGCTCGCAGGAGAGTTCGTCTATGCCTGGCTGAGACGTAGTGACAACGGCCTGTACCACGTATTCGTCGGCAGAGGGTCTGCCTTCGATGCGAGCAAGATAGTGTTGCCAATCTACGCCAAAGTTGTCGATGCTCCGGGGGGCTCGTACGTTTCGCACCTACGGCTGTCCGTGGTCCGACAGACCGGCGACATTTTGGTCAGCTGGCAGAGATCGACTCCGGAAGGCACCGAGGTGCTTGGAGTTGTGCTCGGCCGACTTGGAGGCGCTAACCAGTCTCCAGTGATGGTGCTCTCCCAGCCACTCGACCCAGCGGTCGTTCTTGGTCATTCACACTCACCTGTCGCCTTCCTGCCGGGTGTGGAGGACCTCTATGGTGGTAGCGTCACGCCACCTAGCCCGCCGCCAGACGGGGCCCACTTCAGGGTTCTCACCGGCGTTCTGCCCCATACCGTCGCCGTCGGCGAGAACCTGAAGGAAACGTCGATTGTCGTCGAGTCGTGGCTTATTGGCAATGGCGAGCAATGGTGGCAGTCTCCCGCCACCTTTCAGCGTTGCCCAGTCCCGTTCCCGTTCGTGGGGAAGGCTGCCGAGGAGGCGGGAGTCACATTCATTCCAGACACCAAGTGGAAGTCCAAGCGCGCCACCTCCACTTCCCCGAGGGCGATAAGCAACATGCTTGGCTGCCTTGCTGGAGGCGGAACGGTCGACAGTGATGGGTCGAGTCACTACCTCACGAGCCTCGTCGCCCAGTGGGTATCGCCCAATCCGGACTTCGATCCGGCGAAGTGTGAGGGCATTGCTAGGACGGGCTTCCCTGTCCTGGGCCTGGACGCGTCGCTCGACGACGAGACGCCGTGGGGAGAGTCAGTCACAAATGCCGGCAATGTCCTGGCGAATGCCCCGGCTGCGCAGGTCGGGTCGAATTCGTTTCTCCGGACAGGTTTCGGTCCACTGGCGCAGACAGGATATGCCCCGCTCTGGGCATGCCACAGAAACGAAGGAAGCTTCTCAAGCCTCTTGGCGCCCACTGGCAACCCATTCCAGGATGTGCTCCACCACAGGGCCGGAAGGCTGATTCCATTTCCACCGTCAAAACTCCCGCCCGTGAGCGTTGGAGGCGTGTACTTCGGCTCGATGGTACCCAAGGCCGGAACCGCGAAGCGGCTGGTGGACCACGTGATCGTCACGCCGAAGGTCGGTGGTTTCAACTTTGACAAGCTCGTCGCCTCCACACTCTGGGAGCCATGCCGATTCAACGGGGATCTCGCAGCAAACATTGCCGAGGCGGAAGCGCAATGGGCGCAAATCGACGAATTGCCCAATCACAAGCAGCTACCACTCGACAAGCCGTTCTGCCCCTGGTCCTACCCGGCAGGGTCGCGTCGCAGAGCGACGGTCGCTCTGCTTGGCGCCGATGTTGCTCGCGGATTGGCGGCCACCTCACCGGGGGCGGGAAGGCGGCCCCCGCAGGGTACCAACGTTTCGCGCGGCCTCATTCCCGTCCTGCTCTTCGTGGGGAGGATCAACGGTGATGGAGAGTGCCACGGACAGGTCGGGTACCCCCCGCTTCCGTTCAAGTCCGCGGGGGACATTGGGACGGACGGACTGGCCGTGATTGTTGTACCGATGGTCCGCGGCTAGGCGGGCCTGTGCGTCGCTTTGAGCTCAGCGAGCAGAACGACATGGCGCCACCTCAGGTGCGCCGATCACGCCCACCCAACCGGACGATTCGAGCCCTCGTCCCGATGCTCGTCGCGACAAGCGTTGGCAGATGCGGCACTGATCTGAACACGCCCGAGCCCTGCCCTGCGATTCCATACACCTCCCAGGTTGTTTCTTGGTTTGCAGCCTCGCGAGGAAGCAGCTGGTGCCGGCCGACGGAGTCTGAGGAGTCTGCGTGTTTGCAGCTCTCCCTCGAACTTGGCGCCGAGGTGGACGCCGCATTGAGCCGGTCCGCCCCTCCTACCGCCGCCGAAGTGACCTCCCTGGCCGCAGGCTGCTTCGAGCGCAACGCGCGAGGTGCGCTCGGAACGTGGCGCGTTCACAACCTCAAGTACATCGGTGCAGTCGTCGCGACATCGTACCGGCGCGGGCAGGCCTCGTGTGAAGTGTCCGGTACTCTCGCGGCACCGTATGGCGTTATTGGCCTATTGCCCGAGCAGCTCGATGAGTGCGGACGATCCCTTGAGCCCGTTCTTTGGTTTGACTGGGGTCCGGCCTCACGAATCAATGGGGGAACGTCGAGCCTTTTCGAGCGCATCCGCCGAGCCGCCCCCGCACCCAGCGGGGTATTGTGGTACGACCTGCGATGCGGCGCCTTGCGACTTGACTGCGCACACGACAGCTATCTGCCAGACTGCCCGGCGGAGGCTCCGTGCTCGACATGTGGCCCGGTCTGGCACTCCGTCAGCACTGCGATTGCAGACGTCGGCGCGCGATCGCCGATGACACGAGATGTGTGGGTTCTCTGGACGGCCGCAACGTCCAGCGCCCCTGGCCCCGTCGCGAGCCCGGCGTTCACGGCCTGTGCGGGCGGGTCATGCGTGGGCCTGACGCCCGATATCGAAGGGCAACGTCGCGTCGAGATGATGGCAAAGGACCTCGGCATCCACCTTCACTTTCTAGTGGACGGTCCACGAAACAGCACGGACCTTCCGCCGGAAATCATCGGATTGGCTGCACGGACAGGTGGAAGCATTGCATTTCCGTACATCCACGAGCTTGCCTCCAACGCAGTTCTGGAGGGCATCGTCGAAGCCAGCTATCGTAGTGAGTATCCCATAAACCTCGGCGGTGCGTTTGAATCCCAGGTTCTCGGTTCATCTCCAGCGGTAATTCAGTTCCGAATTGAACGTGGCGCGCAGTACGTCATGCCCTGCGACCACGGGATCGTGATGGGAAGCGTTCGCATCGGTGTCTCGGAGTCATCCACCGTCGAGGCGTGGTTCTTCGTGCCATTTTGTGGCGGTCGTCTTGGTGTCGATTGCTGACCAGCTTCTCCCTGACCTTGTTCGGCCGAGAAGCGTCAACCCCCTGACACCCGCCCCCACCGCCAACCCCCCGTAATCACACCACGCACCCCTCGCCGCACCCTCGGCACGGTCCTCGCACTGCCCACCGCCGTATGCCGGCTCTCCGCCACCCCAGCCCTTCGCTCCGCGCCCTGCCGTGGCTGCTCCTCGCCCTCGCGACGCTCGTAGCCCCGCACGCCGTCGCGGCCGACCCGACCCCGAGCGGCGTCAACATCTCGCTCAACCCGACCGACGCCAAGGGCTGGGTCAGCGCCATCAAGGTCTTCCTGGGGCTGACCGCGCTCACGCTCGCGCCCGCCATCCTCATGAGCGTCACGAGCTTCACGCGCATCGTGGTCGTGCTCGGCATGCTCCGCCAGGCGATGGGTGCGCAGGGGCTGCCACCCACGCGCGTGCTCGTCGGGCTCGGCCTGTTCCTGGCGCTCTTCACCATGGCGCCCACGCTTCATGCCATCGACGTCAACGCCCTGACACCCTACGAGGCCGGCCAGATCGACGGCAAGCAAGCGCTGCTGCTCGCGATGAAGCCGCTGCGCGAGTTCATGGTCGTCCACACGCGCGCCGACGACCTCGCGATCTTCTTGGACCTGGCGCAAGACGGCGGCACCGCAGCCGCGGTCCCCGCCACCATCGAGGACGTCCCGACGACCACCCTGGTCCCGGCGTTCATGCTGAGCGAGCTGCGCACGGCGTTTCAGATGGGCGCCATGCTGTTTCTGCCGTTCCTGGTCATCGACCTGCTCGTCTCGAGCGTGCTCATGAGCATGGGCATGATGATGCTCCCGCCGGTCGTCGTCTCGCTGCCATTGAAGCTCTTCATCTTCGTGCTCGCCGACGGCTGGGGCCTGGTGGTCAAGTCGCTCGCCGAGAGCATCCTTCACCCGGCGATGTCGTGAGCACGCCGCCATGACCGAGAACACCGTCACGCTACTGAAAGAGGCGCTGCTCGTGCTCCTCGCGGTCAGCATGCCTGCGCTGCTCGTGGGGCTCGTCGTCGGCGTGCTGACCAGCTTGCTCCAGGCCGCCACGCAGATTCAGGAGCAGTCGCTCACGTTCATTCCTAAGCTCTTCGCCGTGGCCGGCACGCTGTGGCTGACGGCGCCGTGGTCGGCCGACAAGCTCGTGACGTTCTTCCAGCACGTCATGGCAGCAGTGGCGGCCAGTGGTGCTGCGGCCTCGGGCTCAGGCCTGGTGCCGTAGTCGCGCATGGATGAGCTCGTCACGAGCGATGCCGGACGCAACCTGCTCTGGGAGCTCATCGAGCCCCGGCTGTTTGCGGCGTTCCTCATCGCGCTCCGCATGCTGGGCGTGCTCGGCGGCCTGCCCGCGACCTCGGCCGAGGGCAGCGAGTCGTCGATCCCGGCGCGCGTCTTCGTCATCGCCACGCTCACCGGCTTCTTCTCGATGGCGCTCGGCTTCCCGCAGGTGCCCGTCCCCACGGAGCCCTTGCGCCTTCTGCCCATGATGGTCATCGAGTTCCTCGTCGGCGCGGGTCTCGGCTTTCTGGTCCGGCTGCTGCTCGCGGGCGTCGAGGCCGCGGGCGCGGTCGCCGCGGGCGCCATGTCGCTTACGTTCGCCAGCCAGCTCGACCCCACGACGGGCGAGCAAAGCACGCCGCTCGCGAGCCTCCTGCTGCTCGCCGCCGGCATGCTGTTCGTCATCCTCGGCGGCCACCAGCAGGTCGTGGCGGCGCTGGCGCACACGTTTCGGCTCCTGCCCGTCGGTCAGGCGCACTGGGACCATCTGGGCTTCGACGTCGCGACGCTCCAGGTGCTCGGGCGCGACCTCTACTCGACCGCGCTCCGCCTCGCTGCGCCCGTCCTGGTCGTGACCACGCTCGTGAATGTGGGGCTCGCCATCTCGGCCCGCGCGGCGCCGCAGCTCAATCTGTTCGGCATCGGGTTCGCGTTGCTCGTCATCGCGGGCCTGCTGGTGCTGGACACCACACTGTCCGCCGTCCAGAGCCGATTCCATGACCGTCTGCCGTCACTCTCGGAGGACCTGGTCCGCACGCTGCTCTCCCGCCCGACGCAGGGGGCCACGCCGTGAGCGCCGAGGCGGACCTCGACCAGAAGACCTTCGACCCGACGCCACGCCGGCTGGAGGAAGCGCGCAAGAAGGGCCAGGTCGCCAAGTCGCGCGAGGTGCCGACGGCGGTGCTGGTCCTCGCTTCGGGCGCGGCACTCTCCTACGCCGGCCGCGACGTGGTGGATTCCCTGGCGGCGCTCTTGCGGGTCGTCTTCGCGTCGGTCGCCCAGGTCGGCGCGACGAGCCACCCCGCCGTCGCCGACTTGGGCCACGCCTTCGCCGACGTCGGCCTGGCCACGCTCCCCATCTTCGGCGTCGTCGTCGCCGCGAGCCTCGTCGCTCACCTGGGCCAGACCGGACTGCTGCTCCAGCCCGACGCGCTCATGCCCAAGCTCTCCAGAGTGATCTCGGGAGAGCGCCTCGCCGACCTCTTCGGGCCCAAGACCGCGCTCGTCAGGCTGGGAGTCGCCGTCCTGAAGGTCACCTTCGTCGCCCTCGTCGTCTGGGTGGTCCTGCGCGACGAGCTCGTCGGCCTCGCGGATGCGACCGCCAAGACCCCGGAACGGATGCTCGGAGACGTCGGCCGGGCCTCGCTGCGGCTCCTGCTCTCGGCAGGGCTCGCGCTCGGGGTCGTCGCCGCCATCGACTGGGTCTACCAGCACCGACTCTGGCTCGGGAAGATGAAGATGACGCGTGAGGAGGTCGAGCGCGAGCACAAAGAGGACGAGGGCTCGCCGCAGATCAAGGCGCGGCGGCGGCGCATGCACCGCGAGATGAGCCTGAACAAGGTGATGACCGAGGTGCCCAAGGCTGACGTCGTGGTCGTCAACCCGACCCACTTCGCCGTCGCGCTCCGCTACGACTCGGGCAAGGACCGCGCGCCGCGTGTCGTCGCCAAGGGCCTCGATGAGCTGGCGCTGGTCATCCGCCGCGTGGCGCGCGAGCACGGCGTGCCGATCCTCGAGAACCCGCCACTTGCCCGAGCGCTACACCGCAAGGTCAAGGTCGGCCGCGCGGTCCCGAGCGACCTGTACGCCGCGGTCGCCGAGGTGCTGGCGTACGTCTATCGCCTCCGGGGTCGCACGGCGCGGCGCGGTTGAGTTCCCGCGGCAAGGACTCAGCCAGCGGGGTGGTTCGCCCCGAGAGCCGGCAGTTTTCGAGACTGCCGGCGAGCGGGTATGCTGCCGGCGATGCTACCGCCCATCGCCACCGGCGTGTCCGACTTCACCAAGCTCCGCGAGCGCGGGGCGCTGTACGTCGACAAGACGGCCTTCGTCACGGACGTGCTCTCCAGTCCCACCGACGTTACCCTCTTCTGCCGCCCGCGGCGCTTTGGCAAGACCCTCAACATGACCACGTTGCGCGCCTTCGTCGAGCCGGGACCGCCCGGCGTGCGGGCGCTGTTCGACGGGCTCGCCATCGCGCACGCCGGAGAGCTGGTCTGGCGACACTTTCAGGCGCATCCCGTCATCTGGTTGTCGTTCAAGGATGTCAAGGCCCGCACGTGGGCTGAAGCCAGCGTGTCGATCGCGGAACTCATCGGGATGGAGGCGCGGCGACACGCTCCGCGCGTTGACCCGACCTTGACCGAGGAGGACGCCCGGACCTTCGGACACATGCGGCGGGATGACCAGCTCACGACCGCGCATCACGGAGCCTTGCTGCGCCTGTCGCAATGGATCCATGGGGCGCACGGGCAAAAGCCCATCGTGCTCATCGACGAGTACGACACGCCGCTACATACGGCGTATGAATACGGCTACTACGACGAGGCGGTCACGTTCTTCCGCACGTTCCTCGGAGGCGGACTCAAGGACAACGTGTACCTCGACCGCGCCGTCCTCACCGGCATTCTGCGCGTTGCCAAGGAGAGCATCTTCAGCGGGCTCAACAACCTGGAGGTGCACACCGTGTTGTCGCGCCAGCATGGCGACGCATTTGGCTTCACGGAGGACGAGGTCCGGGCCCTGCTCGACCAGGCCGAGGTGCCGGCCGACGTGGCCGCCGGAATGCGGCAGTTCTACAACGGGTATCGCATCGGGGGCTTCGACCTCTACAACCCGTGGTCGGTGACCCAGTTCTTCAGAGACCTGCCTCACCGTCTCGCCTCGTACTGGGTCGGGACGAGCGACAACGCCCTCGTCCGGCAACTCCTGATCGAGCGCGGCACCGTCGATGGGCCCACGCTCGAGGCGATCCTGCGCGGCGAGGCGGTGTCGGTCCTCATCGACGAGCACCTCACGCTGCGTGATGCCGAGTCCCGGCCGGAGGCGCTGCTGTCACTGCTGGTCATGAGCGGCTACCTGCGGGTCGATGCGGCCAGCCCCGAGGGCACGCGGCTCCGGGCGACGGTGCGCGCTCCGAACACCGAGGTGCGATTGGCGCTGGCGGACCTCGCCGAGCGCACGGTGACCTCGGCATTGCGCGAGCCCGTCGATCCCCTGGCGGCGTCGCTGCTGACGGGCGACACGGAGGGCTTTGGTCGGCGGCTGCAGTTCCTGGTCGAGACGGCGCTGTCGTTTCACACGACCGGTGGGCGTCATCCGGAGCGCGTGTATCAGGCGTTCGTCGCGGGGCTCCTCGTCGGCATGGAGAAGACGCATCGCGTGGAGACCGACCCCGAGTCCGGTTTTGGTCGCGCGGACGTCCTCGTCCTTCCGAAACGCGCGGGACTTCCCGGCGTGGCGATGGAGCTCAAGCTCGGCGGACCCGAGGCGCTCGACGCCGCCATGGCCCAGCTCCGCGACCGCGACTACGCGGCCAAGCTGCGTCAGGCCGGCGCGACGCCGATCCGGCTGCTCGCCGCCGCGTTCGACGGCAAGCACGTCGTCGTTCGATTTTCCGAGGAGTGAGAGGCACTCGCCGCGTTTCCCCCAATCGCCCCGCCTCCGGGTCAGGTGATGTGTGGTGCCGTGCTCGAGCCCAACGTCAGCGAACCAGCTGGACCGTGCCCTATCGGTCGTCGTCCAGGCGCCCCAGAGGCGGCGTCGGCGCTCCCGTCCCACCGCGTTCAGCGTCCTCGAGCATGCGCACCGCCGGCGTCTCGAGGTCGTCGAGCTGGCCTGCGCGCGTGGCCCAGGCGTAGGCAAGCACGGCGACGAGCACGAGCAACATCGACAGCGGGAGCACGAGGTAGATGACGCTCATGACGCCTCCTTGCGGAACGTGGCGCCGAGCAGCGACGACGAGATGACCGTTACGGACGACAGCGGCATCAGCACCGCGGCGACGAGCGGCGAGAGCAGGCCCGCCATCGCCAGGCCCGCGCCGACGACGTTGTAGGCGACCGAGAACACGTAGTTGCGGCGAATGACCCGCAGCGTGTGGCCTGCGGCGCGGGTCAGAGTCAGGACCGGGGTGAGCCCCGGCGTGGTCGTGAAGACGTCAGCGGCGTGGAGGCTCGCCTCGGCGCCTCCGTGGACGGCGACGCCGACGGTCGCGGCGCGAAGTGCAGCCGCGTCGTTCACACCGTCGCCGACCATCACGACGACCCCGCCAGCGGCCACGGCGTCCTGGATACGCGCGCGCTTGTCCTCCGGCGAGAGGCCGCCGTGGCAGTCTGTGGGCTCGAGGCCCAGCGTTCGGGCGACATGCGCCACGACCTCGGGGTGATCGCCCGACAGCACGCCGAGCGCAACGCCAGCGGCGCGCAGCGCGTCGAGAGTGGCCCGCGTGTCCTCGCGGAGGGGATCGCCGAGCGCGACGCCCGCGCGGGGGTCGCCATCGACGCTCACGAGTACCGGCGTCCTTCCAAGCGCAATGGCGTCATTCAGCGGGCCTGCGAGCGCGTGACGCCGCCACTCGGGCGTGACCCAGTCGGGCTTGCCGACGCGCACGGTACCGAGGCCAGCCACGCGTCCGCTCACGCCGCCGCCGATCGTGTGCTCGACGTCGGTCAAAGACCCCTCGGCGGGCGTGAACGCCTCGGCGAGCGCGCGGCCGACGGGGTGCGTCGCGTCGCATTCGAGGCGCGAGACGACCGGCCCCAGGCTGGCATCGCCGACGACCTGCTCCACGCGCAGCCGGCCCTCCGTCAAGGTGCCGGTCTTGTCGAGGAATACCCGCAGGCCGCGCGGCTTCGCGAGCGCCTCGAACGGGTCGCCGCCCTTGATGAGCAGGCCGGCACGGGCGGCGCGACCAATCGCGACGCTCACGGCCAGCGGCGTCGCAAGCGCCAGTGCGCAAGGGCAGGTGACGACCAAGAGAGCCATCACGTGGTCGAGCGCCTGCGAGGCGTCCACGACGAGCCACACGCCGGCGGTCACCGCAGCGAGAGTGAGCACGATCACGACGAACCGCGTCACGAGGCGATCGGCCAGCCGCACGACGGGAGCCTTGGGGGCCGTCGCCAGCTCGCGCAGCAGTCGACCGACGCGCGTGTCATCGCCGACGCGATCGACCTGGACCTCGAGGGTGCGAGAGCGGTTCAGGGTGCCCGCATAGACGGCCGCGCCCGGGCCGACGGGGACCGGCCGCGACTCGCCGGTCAACAGCGACACATCGAGCTCGGAGCTGCCCGTCAGCACGGTGCCATCGGCTGGGACCGGATCGGTGGGGCGAACCTCGACACAGTCGCCGGGTGCGAGCCGCTCGAGCGGCACCTCTTCGATGCGGCGCACTCCGCCGTCGAGGCGCACGCGCCGAGCGGCCCCGGGCGTGACCGAGGCGAGCAGCTCCGCAGCGTCGCTCGCCTTGCGTTGGCGAACCTGCTGGAGACGTCGGCCGGCCAGCAGCAGGAAGACGAGCACACAGACCGAGTCGAAGTAGACCTCGCCCGTGCCCCGGACGGTGTTGACGAGCCCCCCGACCAGGCCGGCAAAGAGGCCACTCGCGATGGGGAGGTCCATGTGCGGCGTCTTGGTCGCGAGCGAGGCCCACGCGCCGCGGAAGAAGGTGACCCCGGCGACACACACTGCGGGCACGCTCAGGCCTGCGGAGAGCCAACGGAAGAACTCGCGATCGCCGTGCTCCATGTCGGCGAAGGCCCCCGAGTACAGCGCGAACGCGAGCAGCATGACGTTGCCGGCGATGGCCCCGGCGATGCCGAGCCGTAGCAGGGCGCGGCGGTCCTCCACTCGGCGCAGCTCGCGCGCGCTCGTGCCTCGAAGCGGTCGCACCCGGTAGCCGAGTCGCTCCAGCATGCGCGCGATGTCGGACAAGGGCCCGACGGCCGGCGACCACACGACGGTGGCGACCTGCCGGGCGAGGTCGAGGCGCACCTCGCGAGCCTGGGGTACGAGCTGTGGGACCTTCTCGGTCACGAACACGCAGGCCGCGCAGTGGACGCCTTCGAGATAGACCTCGAGCGAGACGAGGCCCCCCGGGAGCGGCGTGCCGACCTCCGTGATGAACGCGACGTCGTCGAGCTCGGCGTAGGAGCGGCCGGACGCAGCAGCCGGCGCGAGGCTCGGGTCCGCGAGCAGCTCGAACACCGTACGGCAACCGGAGCAGCAGAAGGCGAGCGTGCCGAGCGGAGGCGTCGGCGCGGCCAGTCCGCACTGGACGCACCGGTTTGGGGGCAGGCCCGTCATGGCGCCTCGGTGGGCGCGTCGTGGCAGCAGGCCTCGCTGGGGACCGGAGCTGTGGGGACAGGCTCGGCCGCGGTCGCAGTCGAGACGGTCGAGACGGCGTCCATGCGACCGAGTCGACCGAACGCGGTCGAGAGGCCGACGACGACGAGCGCGACCGCGGCCACTGCCGGCAACGCGCGACGCAGGCGCTGTGCCGTCCGCGCGCCGGTCGCCGCCGCATCCAGCCGGCCGAGCAGCCAGGTGACGCCGATGCCCACCGCGGCGAGCGCCGGTATGGTGCCGAGCCAGAAGACGCCCATGAGGACCGTGCCTCCGAGCACGGAGCCGGAGCCAGCTGCCACGGCGACGAAGGCCCAAAGCCAGCCGCACGGCAGCAGCGGCGTCACGGCGCCCATGACGAAGGACCGCAGCGTGGTACTTCGGCCTTGGAGGTGCCTCGTGACCGCCCGCAGGAGCCGCGGCGCCCCGCTCGCGTGTCCACCGACGCGCACGCCGAGGAGCCGCAGGAGCGTCACGAGGCCGAACGTGGCCATGAGCGTCCCCGCGATGACGACCGCGACGCTCGCGAGACCCAGCGCGCGCCCGGCGAGGTCGGCGATGGCGCCGACACCACCGGCCACGGCGCCCAAGATGAGGTACACCCCGCCGCGCCCGACGTGGTAGGCCCCGTGTGCCGCGACGCCGCGCCGGCTCGCGCTCCCCGTTGCAAACGCGACGAGCGGGCCGCACATCCCAGCGCAGTGCAGGCTGCCCATCAGACTCGCCACGAAGACGGTCCAGACGAGCGCCGTCACAGAGCGCGTCCCCCCACGACGTCACGCCGCACGGTGGTCTCGAAGCGCTCGCCGGCGCGGTCGACGGTCACGCGCAGGACCCAGACGCCCGAGCGGGTCATCGGGAGCGCGCCGACGTACGTGTGGTCGCCGGCGTTGGCGTGGTCAGTGCGCAACGTCGCTTGGTGCTTCTCTCCAGCGCGCGCGTTGTGGAAGGCCTCGACCGAGACCGAGGCGTCGTCCAGCGGCAGGCCGTCGCGGTCGGTGACGGTCGCCCGGAGTCGCCCGTCGGCCGTCGTCGCCAGCGAGACGCTCCAGCCCAAGGCGAGCCCCCGGGCCTCGGCCGCCCGTGTCGCGTCCCAGGCCACGGCCCGACGGTAGTAGTCCCCCTCGACCGCGAAGGAGGCGTCGGACTTCGCCAGCGCCATCAGGCCGAAGTTCGCGACGACGGGGATGGTGAGCAACCCCCCGATGGCCATGGCCCAGCGCGTTCCTGCGTTCATGGAAGGCTCCCTCCCCCGGCTCCGGTCGGGCCGAGCAGCTTGGTGGCCGCCTCCACCTGGTTTCCGGCGTCGTCTTGCACGCGCACGCGGACTGGGCGTACGCCGCCCTCGAGCGCGGCGCGCGGCATGAGCACGAAGGCGTGGAGCGTCGTGCTCTGACCGGCGACGAGCGTGGCGGGCAGGTCCGGGGTGACCAGCTCGACGCCCTCGAGTGGCTGGCCGTCGGTGTTGGTGAGCACCGCCGTGTATTGCCGCTGACCGGCCGTTCGATTGACGAGCTTGATGCGCAGGGCGTTGGAGACCTGGCCGGTCGAGAGCACGGTGAATGGCGCACCGCGGTCGCGTAGCACGGTCACGTCCATCGGCTTGCGGTTCAGGGCCACGAGCACGAGCGCCGTCACGGCCGCGACCAAGAGCGCCGGGTAGATGACGGTGCGCACCCGAAGGAAGCGCCGTGGCTTGCCCTGCAGCTCGTCTTGCGACGTGTAGCGAATGAGGCCCGGCGTCCGATCGAGCCGCGTCATGATGGCGTCACAGGCATCCATGCACTGCGTGCAGTGAATACACTCCATCTGGAGGCCCTCACGGATGTCGATGCCCGTCGGGCAGGTCGCCACGCAGGCGCTGCAGTCCACACAGTCGCCCCGGCTCACCAGCGCCGTGTCGAGCGCTGCGACGCCGCCGCCAGGCTTGATGGGCTTGCCGCGGGGCTCGCCTCGTGCGCGGTCGTAGCCGACGATCAACGAGCGCCGGTCCAGGAGCACCGACTGGAAGCGGCCGTAAGGGCACGCGACGAGGCAGGTCTGCTCGCGAAACCACGCGAAGTCGGCGAAGACGAGCGCGGTCGTGCCGAGCATGACCAGGAACGAAGCAGGGTGCTCGAAGGGCGAGCGGCGCACCCAGCGTGCGAGCGCGTCGACGCCCACGAAGTACGACAGGAACACGTGCGCCAGGCCAACGGCGATGAGCAAGAACAGCGCGTACTTCACGACGGTGCGCCCGGCCGTGGAGCGCACGCCCCGCGGCCCGTCGAGCCAGCGCTCGAGGGGGCGGAAGACGAACTCCATGTAGACCGTCTGCGGACAGCCCCAGCCGCACCAGACGCGCCCCAATAGCGCCGTCAGCAGGAAGACCGCGACGAAGAGGCTGACGAGAAACAACATCAAGAAGAGCGTGTCGGTCGCGAGCAGCGTCGTGCCGAAGAACGTGAACTCGCGTCGCGCCAGGTCCAACAAGATGGCCGGCTTGCCGCCGACGAACACGTGCGGGAGCGCGACGAAGAGCAGGATGAGGCCGTAGGCGAGCGCACGCCGGCGCTTCCAGAACCGGCCGGGCGAGGGGCGAGGCTGCAGCCAGCGACGTGTGCCGTCCTTGTTGAGCGTGGACAGTACTGGCTCGGGCGCGTCGGCGTGCGGTGCGGTGGTCGTCGCGTTCATACCAGCCCGGGACCTTGCGCACGGCGTGCCACGGCGCCGCTCACTTGGAAGCCGGAGCCGCGTCCTTCGTGGCCTTGCGCGTGTCCGGCAGCGGCGGGATGGGCAGCGGCTTGCCCTCCGGAGCCTTGCCGCCGTCAACGTTCTTGCCGCGCAGCGAGCCGACGAACGCGGCGACCTTGAGGACCTCGTCGGGCCGCAGCTTCTTGGACCACTGCGGCATCCCCTTGCCGTTGACGCCGTCCCGCACGGTGGCGTACAGCTGCATGAGCGTATTTCCATGGAGCCAATGGTCGTCGGTAAGGTTTGGCCCGATCTTGCCGCCGCCGTTGGGCTCGTGGCAGGAGACGCAGTTCTTGTTGAAGATGTCGGCGCCCTCCTTCATGGCAGACGGTGTCTGATAGAGCGTGGCGAGCAGCACCTCGTCGATCTGGCCCATCTTCAGTAGCTCCTCGGTCTGCTGCTCGTAGTACGCCTGCATCTCGCGGTTGTAGGCGGCCACCTCGGAGCGGTCCTTCCGGACATGGAAGAACAGGACGTAAAAGCAGGCGAAGTAGAACGTCGCCCAGAAGGTCCACACCCACCAGCGGGGCATGGGGTTGTCGTACTCCCGGATGCCGTCGTAGTCGTGGTCGGTGAGCTTCTCGCCGGGAATGAGCGTCGTTGGGTCGACAGGTGTACTCATGGCGTGTCCTCTCTGGAGCCGATGCTCCCGTCGTCGAGTGGCAACGCGCGCTCGGCGTCGAAGCCGTCCCTGCGCCCTCGCCACAGCATGCGCGCCGAGACGGCGACGAAGACGCCGATGAAGATGACGAGCGCGACCTGCGGAAACGTCGCGAGATTCATGCCGCTCATGAGCTCAGACAGTCGCATCGTGGCCGCCCCCTAGTTTCCTGCCACGGCGGGCGTCGTGGCCTTGGGCGCCGGTGTCGGGGGGGGCGCGTTGAGATCGGTGCCGAGCCGCTGGAGATAGGCGACCATCGCGAGCACCTCCATGCCGTGCAGCGCAGGCCCGCCCTGCTTCTGGATCTCGTCGGCCACGAGCTGCGCCTGCGCCCGGGCGAGCTCTTCGCCGCGCGTGAGCGCCTCGCCGTAGGGGACGCCGAGCATGGCCATGGCGTCGATGCGCGACTGGACGACGCTGAAGTCGAGCGCGTCCGTCAACAGCCACGGGTAGCGTGGCATGATCGACCCCTGGGTCGTCGAGGTCGGATCCTCCAGGTGGCGCACGTGCCAGAGGTGGGTCTGCCGACCGCCCTCCCGGTGGAGATCCGGCCCGATTCGCCTGGAACCCCACTGGAAGGGATGGTCGTAGATGAACTCGCCCGGCTTGCTGTACTCGCCGTACCGCTCGGTCTCGGCCCGGAAGGGACGGACCATCTGCGAATGGCAATTGTAGCAGCCCTCCCGGAGGTACAGGTCGCGGCCCACGAGCTCGAGCGGCGTGTAGGGCTTGACGGACGCGATCGTGGGCACGTTGGACCGGATGAGGAACGTCGGGACGATCTCGAGGAGCGAGGCCGTCACGACCGCCACCACGACGAGCACCGTGAAGGTGACCGGCAGCCGCTCCCACACGCGGTGGTAGGCCATGCCGGCGAAGCGCTCGATGGAGTACGCGAAGTCGGCGACGGCGGCACCTGACGCGCGGAGCTTGGACGGCGGCGGCGGCTCATCGATGACCGTGCCCATGAGCGGCGGGGCCTCCGCGACCGGGTCGGAGAGGTCCTTGGCGCGATGCAGGTAGGTCATGATCATGTTGAACGCGCCGAGGCACACGCCGACGAGGAAGAGCGTGCCGCCGACCGCGCGCACCCAGTACATCGGCATGAGGCGCACGACCGTCTCGACGAAGTCGGGGTACTGGAGGCGGCCCGTCTCGTCGAAGGCGCGCCACATGAGGCCCTGCGTCACTCCGGAGGTGTACATCGCCAAGATGTAAAGCAGGATGCCGACGGTCCCGATCCAGAAGTGGGTCTCGGCGAGCTTCTTCGACCACAGCTCGGTCCGATAGAGGCGCGGCAAGAGCCAATAGAGCATGCCGAAGGCCATGAAGCCGTTCCACCCGAGGGCACCCGAGTGGACGTGCGCGATGGTCCAGTCGGTGTAGTGCGAG
>SXOX01000214.1 GCA_005776585.1 Pseudomonadota bacterium
CCAGTCGCTCGACGACGTCGGCGTCGTACTGGGCGACGTGGCCATCCAGAATGCGCGAGGCGGCCGTCGTGCGCGTGCCGCGGACGAGGATGTTGTCCTTCACCGCGATCGGGATGCCGGCCAGCGGGCCGAGCGGCTCCCCGCGCGCGCGGCGCTGGTCCACGTTGTGCGCCTTGGCCCGCGCGCGCGTCGACTCGACGGCGAGGAAGGCGTGGAGCACGGGCTCGGTCGCAGTGATGCGCGCGAGCGCGGCCTCGGTGACGGCGCTCGCGGTCGTGGCTCCGGACGCCATGGCCGACAGCAGCTTAGACAGCGTGGCGAAGGGCTCCGACACGTCAGACCACCTTCGGGACCACGAAGCTCGCGCCGTCCGTCCTGGGCGCGTTGGCGAGCGCGGCCTCGAGCGTCAGGCTCGGGCGCACGACGTCGGGGCGCAACGGCGTGGGCAGGGCCACCGCGTGCGCCGTCGGCTCGACGCCCTCGGTGTCGACCTCTCGCAGCGTCTGTACGTAGCGCAGGATGTCGTCGAGCCGAGAGGCGAACGCCTCGCACTCGGTGTCGGTGAGTTCGAGCCGCGCGAGGTGGGCCAACTTCTCGGTGTCGGCGCGCGTCAGGGTTGGAGCAGGCGGCACAGTCGACATCTCCGGCAACATCTCCAGCTAGCGCGTCGCGCTGGCGATCCAGCGGGTGAGCCCGACGAGCGGCGTGCGCGTCATGGGGTCGAAGTCGTCGAGCGTGAGCAGACCGGCCGGAAACGACTCGACGGCGGTCATGCGCGTGCCTGAGACGCAGATCACGCCCGTCCCGAGCTCGACCGTCTCGTGGACCGAGAGCACGTTGCCGCGCGACAGGTAATCGCCGACGGCCAACAGGCCGAGGCCCGTGAGCGCTTCGAAGGCGACCGGCACGCTGCGCGCCTCCAGGTCCGGGCGACCGAACTTCACGAGCCCATGCGTATGCACCCACAGCCCGCGCCCGTCGGGCTCGGCGACCGCGTGCGTCAGCACATGATCGGAGATGCGATACTCGTTGGACTTGAGCACTCGGCGGAGGCCGTCGGCCGTGAAGATGAGCCCCGTGTGCACGTCCCGCACCACGCCGTGCACGGCCTTGGCGAGGCTCTCCGCGGTCTTGATCGCATGGGCCAAGTAGTTGAGCGAGCCCGGCTCGCGCGATGTGAAGCGGACGCGGTAGACGTAGGTAGCCTTGAGCAGCACCTCGAGCGCCTCCGGCGCCGGATCGGGGATGCCCAAGGCGGGCGAGACGTTGCGTCCGAAGCGCTCGGGCGCCTCGATCTTTTCCACGGGCCGCAGCGCGGCGACGTCGAGGCCGTCGACCTGAGGCGTCTGAAAGGCCCGCTTCTTCGTCGTGTAGATGTCGAACACGACCTCGCAGGGGACCTGCACCTGGAGCCCGGGCACCTAGACCTCCTCGCGCTTCAAGGCACGGGTCATCAGCCGCTCGACCGCGCCCTTCAGCGGTCGGCCCTCGTGCAGGATGGCGTGGACCTCGTCGATGATGGGCACCTCGACGCCGAGGCGCGCCGCCAGATCGTGTGCGGCTTGCGCGGTCGTGACGCCCTCGACCACCTGCGGCATGGCGCCGAGCACCTCCTCGAGCGCGCGGCCTTGTCCGAGCGCGAGGCCGACCGTGCGATTGCGCGACAGGTCGGCGGTGCACGTGAGCACCAGGTCGCCCATGCCGGCGAGGCCCATCAGCGTGATCGGGTTGGCGCCGAGGCGCACCGCGAGCCGAGTGAGCTCGGTGAGGCCGCGGGTGATGAGCGCCGCACGGGCGTTGTGCCCGAGGCCCATGCCATCGCAGACCCCGGTCGCGATCGCCATGACGTTCTTGAGCGCGCCTCCGACCTCGACGCCCACGACGTCCGTCGAGCGATAGACGCGAAACGTGGGCCGCGCCACGAGGTGCTGGACCTCCTCGGCGATGGCCTCGTCGCGCGCGGCGACGACGACGACGGTCGGCTGGCGTTCGGCCACCTCGCGCGCAAAGGACGGGCCCGACAGGAAGCTGGCACGCGGCCGAAGCGCGGCGGGGAGGGCTTCGTCGAGCACCTGCGAGAGCAGGCGGCCCGTGCCGAGCTCGATGCCCTTGCTCGCGCAGACCACCAAGGCGTCCCGCGGCGCGAGCGGTCCCCACTGCGCCGCCAGCCGTGCCGTGTGCTGGGCTGGCGCGACCGACACGATCAGCCTGCGCTCCGACACCGCGCTCGTGAGGTCTCGCGTGGCCCGAATGCTCGGATCCAGGTGCGTCCCAGGCAGGAACGTGCGGTTCTCGTGGCGCTCGTTGATGTCGTCGACCACGTTCGGCTCGTGAGCCCAGACCAGCACGTCGTGCCCCGCGTCGGCGAGGACCGTGGCCAGCGCCGTACCCCAGGCGCCCGCACCGATGACGGTCGCGCGGATCCTCTGTGGGTGGGTCGGGTGCCGGGGAGTCATGAGATGACGTTACCGCGGATCGACCCGACTCGCCAGAGTGACCCTGTTCGGGCGCGGACGGGCAGTTTCTAGCAACGCAGGCTAGTAGCAGTGCTCCGGAGCGGGGAAGCGACCGGCGCGCACCTCGTCGCGAAAGCGACTGGCCGCGTCGACGGCCTCGGTCCCCAAGCTGCTGTACTGCTTGAGGAACTTGGGGCGGAACTCGCCCGTGCCGAGCCCCAGCAGGTCGTAACAGACGAGCACCTGTCCATCGCAGTCGGGACCCGCGCCGATGCCGATGGTCGGGATCGCCACGGCCTCGGAGATGCGCGCCGCGAGCGGCGCCGGCACGGTCTCGAGCACGATGGCGTAGGCCCCCGCAGCCTCGAGCGCCTGAGCATCGTGGACGAGGCGATCGGCCTCGGCCTCCGACTTGCCCTGGACCTTGTAGCCTCCGAGCTGGTGGACCGACTGCGGTGTGAGACCGATGTGGCCCATGACGGGGATCCCGGCCGAGACGATGCGGCGGACGGTGTCGGCCATGGCCGCGCCGCCCTCGAGCTTGACCGATTCGGCCATCCCCTCCTTCAAGAAGCGGCCGGCGTTGCGCACGGCGTCGTCGATGCTGGCCTGATAGGACATGAAAGGCATGTCACCCACGATGTGCGCTCGCCCCGCGCCTCGACCGCGCGCCACGGCCCGACAGTGGTAGAGCATGTCGTCCATCGTGACGGGCAGCGTGCTGTCGTGGCCCTGCACGACCATGCCGAGCGAGTCGCCCACGAGCAGCAGCTCGGCGCCGGCGCGATCGAGCAGCCGCGCGAAGGTTGCGTCATAGGCCGTGATCATCGTCATCTTCTCGCGGCGACGCTTCATCGCGCGGAGCGTGTGGATCGTGACGCGCCGCGTGTCGGCCGTGTTGGCGGTGTTGGAGGCACACGGGGCCGTCCGCTGAGCGGGCGCGCTCGGCGTCCCATAGAGGGCACCATTGCCCGAGGTTCCGTCTTGCATGAGCGCCTCCTCGACGGGTCAAAGCCTCGCCGGGATGTGGGCACCTGGAGGTTCTGTCGCGATTCGAGTGACCCCCGAACGGTGGGTCCTCGTGCGACACATCCACGCTAACGCGCGTTCACTCCGAACTCAAGCGCGATTATCGCTAGGGCGCTACTTGCTGGAGTCGCAGTCGTCCCAGCCGATGAGGTTGGCGCCAAGGCAGCCCTTGCCCTCGGCGTACCAGCCCTCCGACCGGCTCCCGACCGCGTCGCATTTGGCGGTCGTGCCCTTGCACGGGGCAAGGCAGATCTTACCACCATCGGGCCAATACCAGCCCTCAGTCGACGTGCCGACCTTGTCGCACACGGGCGCGCCCGTCTTGGGCAGGCAACACATCACGCCGATCGGTCCGCCGCAGGAGTACTTGGTCGCGTCCCCGACCTCGCCGTCCTTGCAGTTGGTCGGGGTGAGGCCCACGCACGCGCCGCCGGCCTTCTCGCACGCGTTCGACGTGGGGGCCGCGCACTCGCTGAAGTCGCAGACGTTGCTCGTGCACTGCCACTTGCCCGGACACTTGGGCTGGGCCAGGTTCTGCACCTTGCACTGCGTCGCGGCGCTGCACCACGCGGACTTGGCCTGCGCTAGCGAGAACGCCGGACGGCCATCGGTCGGCGTGAGCTTGAGCTTGCCGCCCGACGACAGTGTCCACGCGTACCGACCCAGGTCTGCGCCGTCCTTGGCGTAGAACCGGAGGTACTTCTTCGACGTCGTCGTCGACTTCGTGAACTTGTACGTGCCGTCCTTGCCGATGGGGTTGCACGGCGCGGTCACACACAGGACCTGCTGCTCGCGATGGAACGTCTTGTCCGTCATCAGCACGAGGCGTGTGAAGTCCCCGGCGGTCCCGGCGATCCCGTCGTACGAGCCGACGGGGTAGGTGATCCCGTCTGCCTTCTGCTCTTCGTCCTCGGTATCCGCTTCGTTGTCGATGGCCGACTCGTCCACCACCTCCGCCGCACAGCCGACCGACACCTGAGATACGAGCCCAATCGCGAGAATCCACCGTGACATGACGTCCTCCTCGGCCCTTCCAGGCCATGTGAACGCGCGTCCTGTACTCCCGTTCCGAACGGCCCGCAACCGAAACCTCGCTCATCGGGGGCTCACCGCGCGACGGGAGGCCTGTATTGGCGCCCCTGGTAGAGTCGATGCTAGATTCATCGACGCTAGATTCGAGGTCCAATGCGTGCTCAGCTCTCGTTTCCCTTAGTGACCGTCATGTGCGGGCTCCTCGGTGCCTGCGCAGGCGACGATGCGTCCGCTGTCGGCGGCGTCGAGTTCGTGACGCCAGTGACCGCCGTCGCCGACGCGCTCGTGACCCGTGAGGACGTGGCCCACGGGCCCGACGGCCATCCGCCGTCGCACGACGCGCCACCCATTCCCGACCACGTCATGGGCGCCGATGCGCCCAAGCCACCCGATCACGGGCCCTCGACCGACCACGTGTCGCCCCACGACAGCCCGCATGGAACCGACGCCCATCCCCCGCCCGACGACGGCCCCTGCATCCCCGCGTGCGACGGCAAGGAGTGCGGCCCCAATGGCTGTGGCGGCAAGTGCGGCGCGTGCCCCGCGGCGGCTCCGCTGTGTGTCGAGGGCCTCTGCAAGACCGTCTGTACCCCGAGCTGCGATGGCAAGGAGTGTGGCTCCAACGGGTGCGGCGGTAAGTGCGGCAGCTGTCCCGCCGCGGCCCCGCTCTGCGAGGCCGGCAAGTGCTACCCCAAGTGCGCGCCCAAGTGCAGCGGCAAAGAGTGCGGCCCCGACGGCTGTGGCGGCCAGTGCGGCAGCTGCCTTGAGCCCTCCAAGTGCACCGATCTCGGCAAGTGCGAGGGGTCGGGCTCCTGCGTCAATACGGGTGACGTGGCGATCCTGTCGGTCGCACTCGGAGACGTCAACGCGGCCCTGGCCCAGTGCGGGAGCGAGTGTTGGGTCAGCAAGGACTGCCTCAAGCCGTGCATTTCGGAGTCGACCGGTCTCTCCGGGAAGTGCTCCGCCTGCTACGCGAGCCTCGTCGTCTGCTCCGTCGAGCACTGCCTGGAACCCTGCGGCAACGATCCCGGCGGGCTCGGCTGCACCTACTGCCAAAAGGCCAATGGCTGCCTGGGCGAGTTCGGCAAGTGCAGCGGGTTGCCCACTCAGTAGGGGAGGGCGCGCTCGAGGATGACGTGGTCGTGTACCGGTCGCCCGCCAATCAGATGCTCCTGCACGATCCTCTCGAGCACCTCTGGCGTGCAGCCGTGGTACCAGGTGCCCTCCGGGTAGACCACCGCGATCGGGCCGCGCTCGCAGATGCGCAAGCAGTGCGCACGCGTCCGCTGGATGCCGCCGCGCTCCGAGAGGCCGAGCTCCTTCAGCCGTCGCTTGAGGTAGGTCCACGCCTCCTCGCCGGCCTCGATCGAGCAGCACTTGGCGTCCACCATGCGCGCGCAGAGCACGATATGGCGTCGTGTGGCCCGCAGGCCGAGTGTGTCCGCCAGCTCCTCGAACCGCGCATCGCTCATGGAGCGGTGGGGATGGTCAGCTCTTGTGTCCAGCTTCCGCCATACGGCGTTGTCATCTGGACGGTGAGCAGCACCGGTGGACCCACGAGCTGGGTCGGCGCGATGGTGAGTGACCCCTGCACGACGGGAACGGGATCGAGCGGCGTGGGGTACTTGGACGGGTCCTCGAAGGGCGGGGCGACGAGCGCACCCGGAGCCCATCCGGTCATCGGGTCGGTCGGCGTGACCTTGACCTGGAGCTGATTGACGGCGCCAAAGCCGAGGTTGAGCCCATAGAACGTGGCCTGGTACGTCTTTCCTGGCGCGACCACCGTGACGGGTGCGCCGCCATCGGTGAGCTGAACGCTGGCGATGTGCATCACGCCCGCCGAGCGAAACGCCCGCATCGCAAACGGCAGGAACCACTCGCGCTGCGTCGACCCGTCGACCACGCGGAGCGTCATGTCGAAGGGCACGTCGTAGGGCGCTGCCGGCTTCACCTCGAACTGCGGCTGCAGCACCGTCAGGCCCGGCTGGCCGTCCCCGGGCAACGTGTCAATTTGGGCGCTCTCGGAGGTGACCGAGACGTAGTCCGACTTGGAGATGAGCGTGATGCTCGTCTGCTTGAGGTCGACGACGCCATTGTTGCGCAGGACCAACGTCGCCTTGGCCTTGGCCCCAGGGACGAGCCAGGGTGAGCCCGAGCCCGTCGCAGCGAGCTGAATGCGCTCGATGATGGGCTGCGGCTCGGAGGTCACCTCGCCCGACTTGGAGCCGGGGATCCAGCAGAGCTTGTCACTCTTGACCGTCGGAATACAGCGGAGGCCGTTGACCGAGGCCGTGCAGAGCGACGTCGCGTTGCACGTGCGCAGGCAGAGCTTGCCCGTCTCCTGTCCGGTGTCTGCGCAGCGTGTGCCGGTCGGGCAATCCCCGTCAGCGCCACAGGTCTTGGTGCAGATTTCGGCTTTGACCTGCGCTCCGGCCGGCACCACACAGCTCAGTGAGCCATAGCACCGCTGGCTCCCGGCCAGACACGCGCCGGTGATGCTGCCCGACGCACCGACGTTGTTGGGATCGCCGACCTTGGGCTTGGTCGTCGTTCCGGTTCCGCCTCCGGTCCCCGACGTCGCGGTGCTCCCCGCGTCGTCGCGCGCTGGAAAGAGGGCGCTGCAGCCCGCCATGGCGAGGCTTGCGCCGAGCACGGCCGACAACATGAGGCGTGGGCTAGTCAAGGGACACCTCGACGATCTTCGGCGGGTTGATTCCGCCCTTCTCCACTGGGACCGCCGGGTTGCCCGTGCCGGCGACCGCGAGCCAGAGGGTCGAGCCAAACGCGTCGATGCCCACGACGTGCGAGGCGCCGAGCAGCAGCTCGATGCGCCCGATCTCCGGGCTCTTGGTCTTGTGCACGGCGTTCAAGAGCGAGAACGTCGCTCGAAAGTTGATGCCGTCGAAGTCCGTACCGACCCAGCCAATGTACTGGTTCTGCGTCGTTGTGAGCAGGCGCAGCGCAGTCGGCGGGGTGACCGCGAACGACTGCCCCGTCTTGGTGGGATCGAACAGGACGTCCTTGGGACCCGTGTTGGCGCCGGTCGAAGCCAGCCGCTGCTTGATCTGGAGCCCTTCGAGCGAGATCAGATACACGCCGTCATTCGTGAGCCCGCCGGGCGTCGTGAAGCTGTTGGCGTCGATGACCTCGAGCTTGCCGACCTTGGGGTCGATGCGTTGAAGCGTCGGCTTTCCGGCAGTGGAGCTGTGCGCCCCGAATTGGAGGTAGAGGACGCCAGCGATCGAGGTCATGTCGATGAGCGATGACGCGATGGGCCCCAGCGCGAGCTCCTGGTCGACCTCGTGCTTGGTCAGCGAGGTCCGGACGAGCTTGCCGGTCGCCGCGTCGCCAATCCACAGCCCGACGCCGTCGAACGCCAGTGCGCGAGGCGCCGGTCCGGGCGTGGCCCATTCGCGCAGGACCTTGCCGTCTCCGACCGCGGTGACGATTGCGGCTTGGTCCGGTGGCAGGCACCGTGAGCCCGTGGCGTCGGGGATGAGGCCTTCGTTGCAGATACACAGGTTGTCCTTGTTGAGCTTCGCTCCGTCGGGGCACTGCTTGAGCGCCGACGGCACGACACACGACGACCCGTCACCGGCTGGAACGAAGCCCGTGTCGCACTCGCACACGCCGCCGCCGAGCGGATGGCTGTTCCCGCCGCAGACGCCCGCCGCCGGAGCGTTGGGGTCCACGGCGCACTTGCCATCCGCGCCACAGAGTTCGTTACACGCGCACGCCGGCTGCTCGCACTTCGAGACACAGAAGCTGTTGACGCACTTCTGGTTGGCTGCGCAGGCCGGATCGCAGGTCTGGCCGAAGCCGCCTCCCGAGGTGCGCACCATCTGTACGTCGCCGAGGTTGTTCACGCCCGCCTTGAGGTTGGCGCAGGTGGCCGTTCGCTGCGCGTAGTCGTTCTTCGACGCCTCGACCGTCAAGACGCCGTACGCGCGACCCGCGTTGATGAAGTACAGCCCCTGGCCATTGGTGCGGACGGACTCGGTCGGTGGCCGCGTCGTGACCAGCGCGTCGGCCAGCGGCTGTCGGTTCTGGTCGAACACGAAGCCGCTGACCGTCGTGAAGCCAAATGCGGGAGCCTCGACCGTCCCGGTGTCGCCCGTGCCCTCGCCGCTGCCGGCGCCTCCGCCCGTCCCCTTCTGGTCGCCGACCAGGGTCACGCCATCAGCGGTGTCGGACTTCTGGGTCTCGCATGCCGCCGCGACAAGCGCGAGCGAGGCGACGACCACGAAGCGAGAGGAGAGGCTCATGGGAGCGGAGAGGCGCACGGCGGTCACCATACCGAGGCAGGGGGCGAGGGACGGTTGAGTGACGTGGACGGCTTACGCGTCCGGGGCAGCGCCCGCGTCGTCGGTCGAGCCGCTGCTGCTCGTATCCGCGCCGGTCCCGCCGCCCGCGTCCGTGGTGCCAGTCGTGCCGCCGGCGTCCGTGGTGCCGGTCGTGCCGCCACCGCCACCCACCGTGAGCTTGACCTGAATCTCCTCGATGCCCGAGGCGCCGTCGACGACGACCCGAATGGTCCCCGAGTAGCTGCCCGCGGCGAGCCCGGCCTTGTTGATGGTGGCGCTGATGAACTTAGGGCTCCCCGTGACCGTGCCCGTGGGCTTGTCGACCGAGATCCAGTCCTTGTCCTCCGACGGGATGCTGATGGTGTAGGCGGCCGTGTCAGCAGCAGCCTTCGTGCCGTCGAGCTGGATCGTGATGTCCTTGGTCACCGTGGTCGAGCCCGCCTTGAAGTCCTTGTCACCGAGGTCGATGAGGCTCGGGCTCACCTTGACGTTGAAGTCGTTGGCCGACTTCTCCATGAGGATGTCGGCCGCCGAGACCTTGTTTTTCGTGAGCGTGACGTTGGCCGAGTTCGGGAGGTAGCCCGAGCGCGTCACGTTGATGCGCATCGACAGGCCTTCCTTCATGCCCGGGAAGTCCGTCGCGTCCAGCACGTACTGGCCCTGCGTGTTCGTCAGCACCTGGCCCGTGGGCGGGTCGGTCGTGACCACCGCCAGCGCGATGGGCTCACCGTTCAGCGAGTTGAGGACCTTGCCTGTGACGGCGGTGATTCCGGTGTCCGGCACCTTCGAGGGATCCTTGGACTCCTTGGCCTCGCCGCCCGTGCCGCCACCGGTGCCGGCGTCCCCTGTCGTCTTGCTGCAGTTGGCCGCGGTGCCGACGCACTGCTCGCCCGTGTTGACGTTGCAGCCAATGCTCGCCGCACCCAGTGATGCCGCAGCGGCGCCCACCACAACCGTCTTCAGCCACGTCGTAATCGTCTTCATCCTCAATGCTCCTTCGCGCAATGTTCGCGTCTTCTGGACTCGTGTTCTTCCTGGCCGCTCTTAGGCGGTCCCCTTTATCCGGGCCGAACGGCGGCCCGTCAAGGATGCGCTCCATCGGGGCATCCCCGAGCCTCAAGCTCGCTGGATTCCCGTCCGGCCGTTGGACAACATGGACGAATGACTTCTTCAGTTCTAAAACGCTCGGGATGAAATTTCGCTCGTCCCACGCGCCCAACGCACGATTTCCTACTTCGGTGATTCGAAGTGAAACTTGAATTGAAGATCGGCGCGCTCGTCCGTCCAAGCGCGGAGCCTCTTCGACCTTGGAGAAACGCATGAATCGACGTCGCCTGATCCTGCTCCCCGCGCTCGTGCTCCTCGTGCTCACGTCTGTCGCCCACGCCGACGACAAGAAGTCCGGAGTCACCTTTGGCTACGGGCTCCTCCATCAGAAGCGCCTGGGCGAGCAGTCCAAAGGTCACCTCGTCAACATCGGGGCCATCCTCAACACCGAGAAGCTCATGGTCCACGCGGGCTTCCAGTTCGCGATCGACTACGAGTACAAGGACGGAACGCAGTATTCGCTGTTCGCCGTAGCGGCCTACAAGCTCGGCTGGCGCTTCTTCGGCCTGTACCTCGGCGGTGGCTACAAGATGAGCCTCGATGGCTACCCGGAGCCGTCGTGGTCGCCCTTCGACCTCGGCGCTGCCCTTGGCCTCTATATCAACGCGGGACCCGTCTTCATCGGCATGGACTGGCGCGGCTGGCTCGGGTTCAACATCTATTCGGTGCGTGAGGGCTCCCGCCGCGAGGGCGGCGTGAAGATCGAGCCCTACCAGGAAGCGCAGATCTACCTCGGCATCATGTTCAAGTAGGCGCGCCTCTGACGACCTTCAGCCCGAACCGCCACGTTAGCCACACGACCGGGAGCGCCAGCAAGTCCGTGGGGTCCAGCACGACCGTGGCCGCGCCAATCGTCTGCGTCGGATCGAGCTTCGGAACGACGGACTCGAAGAGATCGCGCGCAGACGGCAGCGTCTTGATGGCGATCATCACCCCGCACGTCACGGCGATCGCTGCGGCGAGCAGCCGCTCGGTCAGACGGGGACGCTGCCGGGTGAAGGCCCACTGCGCCGTGCGCCAGGTCGCCGTCAGCAGCAACGGGAAGAAGAACAGGCCCGCGACGTCGGAGAGCTTTCCGGTCAGCCACCCCGGCAGGAGTCCCGCGCGCTTCAGCCAGACATCGTTTAGCACCATGACGCTGGCGGCGAGCAGCGGCCACGGGTGCCAGAGCTCATCGATCGGGAGCACGGGGCGTCTCACCGCGGCATCATGCCACGTGCGGTGCGGAGTGGCGTCATTTGACAGGGCCGGACCCGACGGCGACCCTCCCGGCGCCGGCGTTTCAATTGGCGCTCGGAGTCGCGTCTGCGTCGGCCCAGGGGCCCTGCGGGTCGTCCGGAACGGAGTTCACCATGGCCGCGGTCATTAGAAATGTACGAGGCTCCTTCGAACTGCTGCTGTTGCTGTCGCTGGCGTTCGCCTCGCTGGCCTCGTCGAAGAACGACGACGACAACGGCGGCGGAAGCGCCCCGGCGGCGCCGGTCGACACCTATCAGCCGCCCACGGAGGCGGCCTGCGAGGTCGACACCGACTGCGCCGGGTACAACGCCCAAGATCGGTGCGTCGGCGGCGAACTCTGCCAGGGCAAGCTCTGCAAGCTCCAGCCCGCGGTGACCTGCGCGCCGCCCACTGCCGCCGGGCAGAGCTGCTACGACAACGTCTGCGAGCCCACCTCGTGGAGCTGCTTCCTCAAGAACAAGCCCGAGGGCTCGGCGTGCAATGACGGCGACCCGTGCACCACGGGCGACAGCTGCGGGATCGGCGTCTGCGTCAGCGGCGCCCCGATCCAGTGCCCTGGAAGCGGTCCGTGCGTGACCTACGCGTGTAGCCCGCAGTCGGGCGGCGCCTGCCAGGCCACCTACGCCGCCGAGGGAAAAGCCTGCGACGACCAGAACGCGTGCACCGTCGGCGAGGTCTGTCATGGTGGCGGTTGTGCGGGGACGGCGCTCACGTGCAGTGACGGCAACCCCTGCACGCAGGACCAGTGTGATGCGCTGACCGGCTGCAAGTTTGGCGCGATGCCGAACGGGTCGAAGTGCAGCGACGACACGCCATGCACCACGAACGAGACGTGCCAGAACGGCCAGTGCGAGGTCGTCTACGCCGATGGGGCCGCCTGCGAGGACCAGAACGCGTGCACCGGAAACGGCGCGTGCAAAAGCGGCCTGTGCGTTGCGGGCAAGGCCGTCGCAGACGGTACGGCCTGCGAGGACAACGACGCCTGCACCACGACCACGACGTGCAAGGCGGGCGTGTGCGGCGGCGGTATCGCGGTCACGTGTCCCTCCGATGGCAACCCGTGCACCTCGGACGTGTGCTCTCCCGGCGAGGGCTGCCAGCACCTGGCCAACCTCACGGGCACGCCGTGTCCGCCCATTGGCTGCGCGGCCGAGGGCGTCTGCCAGCAGACGAAGTGCGTCGCCACGGGCCAGAAGCCCGACGGGAGCCCGTGCGCGACCGGCAACGAGTGCACCACCGCCGGCACGTGCAGTCAGGGCGCGTGCCAGGGCTCGACCCCGCTGAACGGCACCGCCTGCGATGACCACAACGCCTGTACGGCCGGCGACGCGTGCAAGTCCGGCTACTGCCAGCCCGGCGCGGCGGTGGTCTGTGACGATGGCAATGTCTGCACGTTCGACTTCTGCAATCCGACCACGGGCTGTGGCGTCGAGGTCAACTTCGGTCAGAAGTGCGACGACAAGAACCCGTGCACGACCAACGACAACTGTCAGACCACCGCCTGCCAGGGCACTCCGCTTTGCAAGGACGACAACCCGTGCGCGGTGACGACGTGCGATCCGACCAAGCCGTTGGCGAGCATGTGCGTCGCGAACTTCGCGACCAAGAACGGCGCCGTGTGTCAGGTCAACGGCTGCACGGTGTCCACGTGTACCCAGGGCGAGTGCGCGCCGGTCGTGACGCTCGACTGCGACGACCTCTCCCCGTGTACCGCCGACAGCTGCGGCCAGGATGGCAAGTGCCACAACGTCTATCAGACCGGGGGCGGCTGTGGCGTCGAGAGCCAGTGCACCGACCAGCTCGACGACGACAAGAACGGGCACGTGGACTGCCTCGATGGCGGCTGCGCGGGCGTCGCGATGTCGTGCAAGACCAGCCATCCGCTGCCGTACGCGTTCGACTTCGGAGCGGCGGAGACTCCGGGCTTCGGTGCGCTGTTTCCGGTGCAGGGCACGACCGGCTGGTCGATCGTGACCAAGCCGATCACGGGCGACTCCGCCACCTACACGACCCTCGCGTTCACCGGCCCCAATGGCGCGGTCATCGCGCTCGACGGCTGGATTGGCACCTCCCAGGGCGAGGGCGTGCCGGCTCAGGTGTGCTGCGCGGACGTGAGCGCATCGCCGACCTTCGTCTCCTGGCTCGAGTGGGTCGATCTGCGCGACGGGACGCCGCAGCTCGGCCGCAGCGTCGTGCTGTTTACTCCGGAGAAGAAGGGCTTCAAGGACCTCCCGTCCGTCGTGCTGCCCAATGACGCCACGGTCCAGGGCCATTGGCGGCGGGTCATCCTCGCGGTGCCGGCCGGCGCGGCGACGACCATTGGGGTGCGCTTCGAGGTCACGGCAATGACCGTCGGTGCGACCCCGAAGGCCGGTGATGGCTGGTTCGTGCGGGATCTGCGCGTCTCGACGGCCGAGAGCTGCACCAACAACGCCGACGACAACGGCGATGGCCTCATCGACTGCAAGGATCCCCTGTGCGCGCTCGACGGCGCGTGCCCCACCGAGTCGAGCTGTACGAATGGGCAGGACGACGATGGCGACGGCCTGATCGACTGCCAGGATCAGGGGTGCGAAGGCTTGACCGGCTGCGTGCCGTGAGCGCCCTGTTCAACCTCCGGCGACTGGCGCGTCCAACGTGACCACCATGCGAATCCTCCTCCGCCGTGCTGTCACCTGCGTCGCGATTCTCGCCTCGGCCGTAGCCCACGCCGAGGACACCTTCTGGGCCTGCGCCAAGGTCATTCACATCGCGAGCCCGACCGAGCTTACGCTGGGCTTCGGCTCCGCCGAGGGCGCCTCCACGCGGACGTGGGACGTCGACCTGCTGCCGATGCGGATGTTGCCCGGCGCCAATAGCGCGTCGGTGGACTTCAACGTCCGGCTCGCCCACGGGCGGGTCGTCGCCACCGACGAGCACACCGCGCGCGTGCAGCACGACGTCGCGCCCACGCCCGTCAAGGTCGGCGACGTGGGGTGCTTCTCGATCCCGCAGCCCAAAGGCGTGACGCGCGACGTCGTCTTCGAGCTCGCGGCGCTGTCCATCGAGCTGCGTACGCTCGAGGAGGACAAGCCCATCTACGCGCTGGCGGGCTACCTCGCCGACCACGGCTCCCGCGCTCGGGCCGCGGTGCTTGCCGCGATGGTGGCCGAGCTCCGCAAGTGGTCCTCGTTGGCCAAGGAGGTGCTCCCGACGCGGATCAAGGGCGGGCGCTACCACAGCCGCACGCTCGACGACGTCTTCGCCAACGCGATCCCAGACGACATCCTCGCCTTCTTCGAGTTCGTCGCCGAGTACCCCGGTCGCTACATCAACCACCGTTGGAAGCTCTGCGAGGTATTCGCCACCTGGATCATCAACGGAACGCCGTCCGGCGGTGGTTCGCGGCTCAACCGCCAGCTCACGCCGGACCTGCTCGCCGCGAAGAAGGCCGCCGGTGCAGGCCTGTTCGACGTGGCCGAGAAGAAGCTCCGCGCCGTGTTGACGCGCGCTCCCGACAACGACGACGCCAAGACCGCGCTCGCCTGGCTCGACAAGCTCGCCTTGGCGCGCCGCACCCTGGCCTCCGATCCCAACGATCTCGAGGCGCACTACCTCGCGCTCACGGCCTACGACCACTTCGGGGCCGACGTCCTCGTCGAAAACGAGAGCGCCGTGCTGTCCAAGGCGGCGTACCGCGTTGGCGACGTCGCTCGGCTCCGTGCCTTCAGCCTCTTTCGCCAGCTCCAGTACCTCCCCGCGGCCGAGGCCTTCGAGCTGGCCTCGCGTGGTCCGCCTGCATGGCCCGATGGCAAGAGCTGGGCCGACGTCGCGCGCGCCAACGCCAAGACCCGCGGCGGCGAGGTCAACCTCGTGCTCGCGCAGGCTTACGAGCGCCTCGGGCACCTCGATACGGCGCTGTCGCACTATCGCCGCGTGCTCGCCGACCCCAAGTCCTCGCAGTCCTTCGATCTCGCCATGGCTGGGCAGACCCGTATCTCTGCGCGGCGGGACCTCGACTTCACGCGGACGGGGCTCGAGACCTCCATTCGTGGGCACACGCCGTCTGACATCAAGAAGCGGCTCGAGGGCTTCCTCGGTGCGGCGCAGCAGGCCGAGACGCCGCAGCTTGGCGCGTGGCTCGGTGGCCTCTCGGACGTCGCCGCGGCGGTCGCGGAGCCGGCGCTCTCCGTCGAGCTCGCACGCCGTCGAGTCGCGGTTGCGCCGTCGCCGGCCGCTCTGCAGGCGCTGGCGTGGGCGCTCTACCGCTCCGGCGCGCTCGACGCGGCGCTGGCCGAGGCCGACGCCGCGCTCACGTCACATCCGGAGAACGTCGAGCTGCGTCACTACGTCGCCACGTTCGCGTTTGCCAAGGGCGACTTGGCGCGCGCAGAGCGTGAGGCGACGGTTGCGGCGCAGTCTCCCAAGTACGCCTGGCCCCGGCTGCTCCTCGCGCGTGTGGCCGCCGAGCGTGGCCGTCTGCCGCGCACGCTCGAGCTGACCGCCGAGGCGCTCAAGCTTCTGCCCGACGACGCCTCCGTGCAGCTCGCGTGGTCTGCCGCCCGCACTCTCACCGCCTTGCCCGCCGAGCGCGCGCGCACGCCGCGGCAGACGCTGACGGCGGTGCGTGCCTGGCTCGAGCTGGGCGTGCCTCGACTGGCACGGCGTGGGGCCGCTTCGCTCAATCGTCCTCCCACGATCGCGTTCTACCGCGACGCTGCGTTCGCGTTGGCGTCGATGACCGAAGCCGATCGTACTGCCCTCGCGCCCGCCGAGCGCCTCGCCTTCGCGCGCGCGGCCGCCGGTGACGCGCCGGAGCGGCAGCGCCTCGTCCGTCGGCTCGCCGCCGAGGCCGCTTTGGGTGCCCAGGACACGCCCGACCACCGGGTGGCGCTTGCTCGCGCCGAGCTCGCCGACGGCCGGTTTCATCTGGCTCTCGCGGCCTTGGGCCCGCTGCTCGACAGCGAGCGCGCCGAGGCCGCCGACCTGGCGCAGCTGGCGCGGAAGGGCCTCGCCGTCGCGGGCATCATCGAGACCGCGCGGGAGTCCGTGGCCCGCCGCGACTACACGGGTGCCGAGCGACTGCATCGCGAGGCGATGCGGGGCTACACGGAGGTCGGGCATCGGCTGGGCGCGCTCGAGCAGGCAACGAGCCTCGCGTGGGTCCTGGCCCAGCGCGGACGCGTCGCTGAGGCGCATCAGGAGCTCAAAGCGGTGCTGGCCGGCGTGGCGAGCGTGCCCCCGTCCCCGCGCGAGACGCTTGGCGCGCGTCTGCAGCTCGGCTATCTCGACTCACAGCTCGGAAATCTGCCCGCGCGAGGGATCGCGGTTGCCGAAGCCGCGGCCCTCTGCGAGGCGCTGGACGATCTCGGCTGCCAGGTGGCCGTCGCGCGCGACTGCGCCCAGATCGCCCTCGACGAAGGGCGGATCACCGACGCCGAGCGCGCGGCCGGCGAGGCGCTGGCGCTCGCGGAGCGGACCGGCAATCGCGTCATCGCGCGCGGTGCCTCGGAGACGCGCGCGGACGTCGCCTGGGTGGCGGGGGATCTGGCCGCGGCCAAGACGCGCGCCGAGGCGCTGCTGCGCGAGAGCCGGTCGGCCATGGACTCCGACACCGAGCGCACCGCGCTCACGCTCCTCGGCGGCGTGGCCATGAAGCAAGGCGACGTCAAGCTCGCCCGTGAGCGATTTCAGGCCGTTTACAAGCTCGGCCAGCGCACGGCCGATCCGCGCCTGCGGGCGATGGCGCGCTCATTCGAGGGGCACGCGCTGCTCGACGCGGCGCGCGACGCGACCGGCGCGCGTAAGGCCTTCGACGAGGCCGCCACCCTCTACCGGCGCGTTCAGGCCGAGGTGGATGCGGCCACCGCCCTCCTCGGGGTCGCGCGCTCGGCGCATGCGTCGGGTGACGCCGCCGGTGCTCGCAAGGCGCTGGATGACGCCGAGGCCGTCGCCCGGGCCAAGAAGGCCACCCTGCTCCTGGCAAACGTGCTCATCGAGCGTGCGCTCCAGTCGACCAAGGACACCGCCGCCGACTCCGGTGCGCGCGCGCTCGCTGCCGCGGAGGAGGCCCAACGCATCGCCAAGGCGACCGACCACGCCACGCTCCGCTGGGCGGCCGATCACGCCCTCGGGCGCGCGCTGGCCAAGGCGGGTCGCACGACCGAGGCGCTCGAGGCCTATGAGCGCGCCATTGCGCTCATCACGGGTGCCGCGACGCGCAGCGGCAACGAGGACGCCCAGACCGGCTTCTTCCGGTACGGGACCGTTCGCCGGGTCGTTCAGGACGCGATTGACCTGCTATTGTCTATGAATCGAGCGAACCGCGCCCTGGAGCTCATCGAGCTCACGCGGGACGCCGAGCTGCGCCGGATGTTCGATCCGTCCAAGATTCGGACCACGCGCGGTGACGTCAATCAGACGCTCAAGGGCCTCTCGACGGCGCAGCAGCAGGCGGAGGCCGTGCAGCGGTCGATTGACGCCGAATTCGCCAAGCCCGAGGGCGAGCGCAACGTCGGCCGACTGGACGCGTTGGCGCAGGTGGCCGCGCGTACCGACGGCGAGGTGCGCCAGATCCTCAACCGCCTCATGAAGCAGAACGGCCGGCTCTACCGGCAGCTCACCATCGATCCGCGCTCGGTCGTCAAGAGCCGGGAGCTGCTCCCGCCCGATGCGCTCGTCCTTCAGTACTTCGTGGCGCCGGACGCGCTCTACGCTTTTGCCGTCATGCGCTCGTCCGCTGAGGCCCGCGCCGTCCGCGTCGACCTCAGCTCCCGCGACATCGATCGCGCGGTCATGAACTACCTGGCCTCGGTGCAGTCGGATCCCGCGACCGCGCTCGAGCAGGCCCGGAAGCTCTTCGGCTGGCTGCTCCGGCCCTTCGAGGCGGAGCTCAAGCAGGCCCACACCGTCCTCATCGCCCCCTCCAAGTCATTGAACTACCTGCCGTTCCATGCGCTGGTCACGACCCCCGAGGGGCAGCCTCCCGCCTACGTCATCGAGCGGCACCGGGTCGCCTACATCTCGTCACTCACCTTCGATGAGCTCTCCAAGCCCGCGCGCACCGGACGTCCGACCACCTTCATCGCGTTTGCCAACCCGGACCTCACGCTCGACGGTGCGCGCGACGAGGTCGACGCCATCCAGAAGCAGGCCAACTTTGCCGAGTACAAGGTCCTCTATGGCAACGAGGCGACCGAGTCGCAGGCCAAGGCGCTCGCCGGGCAGTTCCAGATCGTCCACTTCGCCACTCACGGCGTGCTCGATCCCGCGAACAAGCAGAGCTACCTCAAGATGGCCTCTGGCGAGGTGCTCGACGACAACGATATCGTCGCGCTCAAGCTCGATGGTACGCGGCTCATCGTCCTGTCCGCCTGTAGCACGGCGGTCGCGCCCCACGCGGCCGCGGACGCCGAGGGCGAGGGCGTCTCGATCGCCGAGGCGTTTGCTTCGGCCGAGGCGCCCGCGCTGGTCGCGAGCCTGTGGGACGTCGACGACAAGGCGACCCGTGAACTCATGACGTCATTTTACAAACGTCTTGGCGCCGATCCCAAGAAGGACACCCTCGACGCTCTGCGCGAGGCCCAACTGCACGTCCTGCGACTCGAGCGTGACGGTATCCGTGAGTTCGAAGATCCGCGCTATTGGGCGGCCTTCGAGCTCATCGGCGACTACCGGTAAATTTGACCCACGCCATCCTCTCCCTTAGCTTCCGCGCGCATTTGGATGAGGGGGCCGAGGCCGAGGGAGTCGAGCATGAAGCGTCGCGTTGTGGTCAGTTTGGCGGTCTTGGTCTTTGCCGTCGCGGGCGTTGCCGGCGCGGAGCCGCCGGATCGTGCCCTGTGGCTCGGCGTCTTTGGCGGTCTGCACGTCAACGCTGACCACTGGGACCTCAACGTCGATGGCCGCTCGGCCTCCGAGATCGACACGTTGGCCGGCATGGTCGGCCTGCGCATAGGCGTGTAGCCACGCTGGTGGCTCGGCTTCGAGGGCGCGCTCGGCGTGATCCCGTTCAAGACCTCCTCGGGCGACCGCAACCTGGCCCTGGAGTACGAGGCCGACGTGCTCTTCTGGTTCACCAAGACCAACTGGCAGCCCTTTGGCGTCATCGGTCTCGGCCTCTACCAGAACGTGATGGGCGACCACGGCAAGGACGTGGACTTCCAGTGGCACTATGGCTTTGGCGTCCGCGGTTTTGTCGCACGGCGCCTGGCGCTGCGCTTCGAGGCCCGCCACGTGATGACCGACACGACAGTTCAAGCCAGGGGGCTTGCGAGCAACATCGAGATCCTCGTGGGCCTCAACGTGCTCGCGTGGCGCGACGAGCCGGAGCCGCCCAAGGATCGCGACAAGGACGGCATCCTGGACGTCGACGACCTGTGCCCGGACACGCCCGGCCTCAAGGAGCTGCAGGGGTGCCCTGACCGCGATCGCGACGGCAGCACCGACGCCGAGGATCGCTGCCCCGACGATCAGGGCCCGCGGGAGACGAAGGGCTGCCCCGACACGGATGGCGACACGCTCGTCGACATCGACGACCAGTGCCCGAAGGAGAAGGGGCCGGTCGCGCTCAAGGGCTGCCCGCCGTCGTTCGATGGCGTGCTGGAGGGCATCACATTCGAGCTCAACTCCGCCAAGATTCGCCCTGAGGCCATTCCGGTGCTCGAGGCGGTGGCCGAGCAGCTCACGAAGTTCCCCAAGATTCGTGTGCGCATCCACGGTCACACCGACGACCGCAACACCGACGCGTACAACC
>SXOX01000215.1 GCA_005776585.1 Pseudomonadota bacterium
CGTGGTGGCCAACATGCGCATGATGACCCGCATGGGCGACCAGGCGATGGCCTTCCTCGGCGACAACGAGGAGTTCGTCCGCGGCATCCATTCGCTCGGTGATCTGTCCCCAGACCGCCGCTACATCTGCCACTTCCCCGAGAAGCGGACCATCTGGAGGATCGGCTCCGGCTACGGTGGCAACGCGCTGCTTGGCAAGAAGTGCCACGCGCTGCGCATCGCCAGCGCTCAGGCGCGGGACGAGGGCTGGCTCGCCGAGCACATGCTCATCTTGGGCCTCGAGTCGCCCGAAGGCGACGTCATGCATATCGCCGCGGCGTTCCCGTCCGCGTGCGGCAAGACCAACCTGGCCATGCTCATCCCACCGGAGAGCCAGAAGGGCTGGAAGGTGTGGACGGTCGGTGACGACATCGCGTGGCTGCATCCGGGCGAGGACGGCCGCTTGTGGGCCATCAACCCCGAGGCTGGGATGTTCGGCGTCGCGCCGGGCACGAGCTCGCGGACCAACCCTAACGCGCTCGGCGCGCTGGGCCATGACGTCATCTACACGAACGTCGCGTTGCGTCCCGATGGCACGGTCTGGTGGGAGGGCGCCGACGGACCCACGCCCGAGCACCTCACGGACTGGAAGGGGCAGCCCTGGACGCCCACGACGGGCTCGCCCGCCGCGCATCCAAACAGCCGATTCACGGTGTCCATCAAACAGTGCCCGTCCGTCTCGCCCAAGGTCGAGGAGCCCAAGGGCGTGCCCATCGACGCGATCATCTTCGGTGGACGGCGCGCGAACGTCATGCCGCTCGTCTTCGAGGCGTTCGATTGGGCGCACGGCGTCTATGTCGGGTCCGCGATGGGCTCAGAGACCACCGCGGCTGCGACCGGTCAGGTCGGCATCGTGCGGCGCGATCCCATGGCGATGCGGCCCTTCTGCGGCTACAATATGGCTAGCTACTTCAGCCACTGGCTGCACGTGGGCACCGAGCTCAGCAAGGCGCCGAAGATCTTTCACGTCAACTGGTTCCGCAAGGATCAGGACGGCAAGTTCCTCTGGCCCGGCTTCGGTGACAACCTCCGCGTGCTTCGTTGGATTCGTGAGCGATGCCTGGGCACGGGCGCGGCGGACAAGTCGCCCATCGGGTGGGTCCCGTCGCGGGGCGCACTGGACACCACCGGCCTGCGCGTGGACCTGGACGCGCTGCTACGCATCGATACCGACGAGTGGAAGACCGAGCTTCAAGGCCGCTACGAATGGTTCGACGAGTTCGGGTACGTCTTCCCCGATCAGCTCATGCAGGAACTCGAGAAGGAAGAGAAGCGGCTCAAGCGCGGCGCCTGAGCCGTCGCTCGAAGGTACCCTCGAAGGAAGGCTAGAAGCGACCCGAGGCGCCGAGAAGGGCGCCTCCCTTTTGCGGGGCGACGCCGAGTTGCACGTTGAACGTGCCCTCCTCCGGCGTGGGGTTGGACTGCTGGTCGCGAACCCACTTCAACGTCACGCCGCTCGCGACGAACAGGGCGCCACCAATGGCTGCCAAGGCAAACTTGGCGTTGTCTGCGGCGTCCTTGGCGTCGCCCTTGGCGAACTCGAGCCCGATCGCCACGACGATGCACGCTGCTCCGACGCCGAGGCCCGCGATCATGCTGTACTCGAGCGCCTTCCGATCCGGCAGCTTGGCCGTCTCGTTGGCCAGGACCATGGTCTTTCCGGGCGCGACCTCGAGCTCGCCCTGAAACGGGACGTGGCCGGGTCGGCGGAGCAGGACTTTGTGCTTGCCTTTCTCCAATCGAAGCTCGGGCGCGGCCACGGCCGGCTCGGGTGCCTTCTCGCCCTCTTTGGGCTCGGGAAGGATGAGCTCGACGGTCCCGTCACCCCACGGGGTCTTGACGGTCGCGAACTTGGACCACACGACGCGAGAGGTACCCCCGGACGCGATATTGACGTCCTGGCGATGCACCTCGACGCCGGCCGCGTCGACGATCGAGACCGTAGCCACCCCGGGCCCGCGCTTCGCGAGCGCATTGGTCCCCCGCACGAGCGGCGTGCGCTCGGAGCCCACGACGGCCGTGAGCCCGTCGCTGTCGACCTCGACCTCCAGCGCGCCCGTGGTCGAGTACAGCGAAGCCGAGAAGTCTGCCGGCTTGCCCGCTTCGACGAACACGGCCTCATTGCTCGTGCTATGGCCCTCCTGCGTGACCGTCACCTGGTGAAAGCCCGGCGTGACCTGAACGCTCACGGGCGTGTTGCCACGCTCGGCCCCGTCGATCGAGACCTTGGCGCCTGACGGCGTGCTTACGATGCGCAACGCCTGCGCCGGAAGCGCGGCGCCCGCCTTGGCCAACAGCGGCTTGGCGGTCGGTGCGTCCTTGTGGGCGACCAGAACGGCAAATGCATCGGCAGCGCGATCGAGCGCAAGCAGCGCCTCGGCCTTCACGGCCGCGGCCTCGAGAGGCAGGTCGGCCTTGTAGCCCTTATCCAGGGCCTTGAGCGCATCAGCGGCCTTACCCTTGGCCAGCGATTTGCGCGCGGCCTCCAACGCCTTGTTCGGGTCGTCCGCGAAGGCGGGGACGGTGATGACGAGCAGCAGCAACAGGGAGAGCTGGGAGCACAAACGGTGCATGCAAGGACCTCCGCGCCATCGAGCGCGGCGTACCATTAGCACGTCTTGCTCGGATCGCAAGTGCGCGCCACGTTGCCTCGCCGGGCTGCGCTGGTCCGTGACAGGTCGCGCGACGCAGGCTAGGATGCGCGACCATGCACACGCCTCCACCGTGCCCCCACCGACGCGGTCTCTGCCTCGCGGTCACGTTCGTGCTGACGATGACTCGCCTGGCGTATGCGGATCCTCCGCTGCCCGAAGACACGACCCCGCCACCGCCAGCGCCAACGGGGGACACCGAGCCGCGCTCCACGGAGGGCGAGACCCCGCGCCGCGAGGTCGCGCCGCCCGCAGACGCGCCGCCGCCGATCGCCGATCCTCCAACCAAGCCGCCACCGCCGGTCGAGCCCGAGACGCCGGTGCCCGTGACCGCATTGCTGGCCGCCGCCCGGGCCGGCGAGCCCCTCGACGCCGCGCTCAAGCCCCTGCGACGGACTCCCCCGAAGAAGCGCGAGCCCATGCTCGTCGCGCTGCGCACCGCCTTGGCCGACGCCGACGAGCGCGTTCGCCTGGCCGCAGTCCGTGGCCTCGGTGCGCTGCGTTCGTGGGATGCGGCACCCGACGTCATCAAGACGCTGACGGATGCCGATCCCGCGGTCGTCGGAGCCGCCACCGCGGCGCTGTTTGAGATCGAGGCCGACGACGCTGTCGGTCGCCTCGAGGCCGTCGTCGCGCATCCGAGCGAGCGGGCACGCTGCCTCGGCACGATGGCGGCAGCCACGGCCAAGCTCAAGCCCGCGGGGCGAGTCGGCGTGCGGGATGTCATCCGGTCTCGCTTTCGGGCCGCGGAGACCGCCAGCGAGCGCCTGTGCCTGGTCGACGCCCTGCTCGCCGCCAAGGACGCCGAAGCACTCACGGAGGCCTGTCAGATGCTTGGCAACCCCGAGCTTGAGGCGGAAGCGCGCGCGCTCCTGGTCCCGCGCGCAAAGAACGTGCTGGCCTGGCTGACCCGCGCCTTTGCTGCCGAGGCGGCGCCGGAGGATCGGCTCGTCATCGGCGCGGTCGGCTACGCGCGCGCGTTGGGCAAGGCGGGAGTCACGTGGGCGGCGAGCCAGGTCTCGAGCCCCTGGCCGACCGTTCGGCGCGAGGCGCTGGCCGCGCTCGTCACTGGCGGAAAGCATGAGAGCGACGCCGTCACCGCACTCGTCCGGGCCGCCACGCGGGGCACTCCGACCGCGCGGGCGCGCATCATCTTGGCCCTCTCCGACCGTGGCCACGCCGCCGTCGTCCCCGTCGCCCGCAAGGCGCTCACTGATCCCGCGGTCGAGGTCCGGCTCGCCGCTGCACGGGCGCTCCTGGCCGTTCCCGACGCGAGCCACGCGCGCGCTCTGCTCGACGCTTATCGCACCGAACGCTCACGGGTCACGCCGGAGAACCTGGAGCTGCGCGTGACGCTCGTCAAGGCGCTGGGCAAGCTCGCGCGGGTCGACGACGTCGCGGTGTTCGCTGACGCGTGCGGCGTCTCGGGCGAGGAGCAGGCGGCCACGGACGCGCTCGTCGCCATCGGCAAGCCCTCGGTGGGGACGTTGCTGCTCATCGTCAAGGTTGCCGACATGGCCCGCATCCCGTATGCCGTGGAGGCTCTGGCCCGCATCGGCGCGGGCGTGGGTGCCGGCGCCGATCGCCTTTTTGGACACTCTCGCGAGACGGTTCGCGAGCTCGGCCGCGATCTCATGGCCGCCTCGGGCGATCCCGCGGCCGTCACCGCCCTGGTCAAGCTCTTCCACTCGGAGACGCTGCCCGATCCGGTGCCGCTGGTCGAGGCCATCGCCGCCATTGGAGGCACGGAAGCCCGCGACGCGCTCATCGACGCCGCGACGCACCCGAATGGCGGCGTCCGCGTTGCGGCGGTCGAAGGCCTGGGCGCGAGCCAAAGCCGGGACCCGGGTACGGTCAAGGCCCTCGTCTCGTCGGCTGAGACGGACAAGAGCGTCACGGTCCGTCAGGCGGCGATTCGGGCGCTCTATCGCTTGGGCGCCACGCGCGAGCTGCGGCCACTGCTGGTCCGCATGGTGCAGTTCGAGATCAAGGAGATCCGGGCGGACGCCGCCGAGATCCTCGGTCGCGTGGGTGATCCGTTCGCCGTCGCCACCATCGCGACCCGCCTGCGTGACGCGGAGGGGCCGGAGCTCGACGCGGTCAAGACGGCCCTGTGGCGGCTCACCCGCCGAACAGACCTCAAGAGTGACCGCGCGTACAAGGACTGGTCGGATCTTTGGCACCCCACGCTGATTGGCACGGCAAAGGGCGCGCGCGTCCGGACCATCGAGCGGCTCGGCGCCAAGCTCCGGTTCCGCACGGTGGGCGCGGGCTACGGCGTCATCGCGCTTGCGGGAGTCCACGGAGGGGACATCTTCGAGCGCGCGCTCGACCTCGTGGCCGACGGCTACTCGGTTGTCACCTACGACGCGCGGGGACGCGGCGAGACCTCCATCGGTACGCACGCCATCGATTTGGAGACAGAGCTCGGCGATCTCGACGCCGTTCGGGAGGCTGCCGGGCTCAAGAAGGTCACGCTCGTCGCCCACGACGTCGCCGGCCTGGCCGCGCTCGCCTACGCCGCCAAGCACCCCGATCGCGTCAATGGCGTCATCTGGTTGTCGCCGTCATTGCGAGCGCGCTCGAACGGGACCGACGAGCTGGCCGCGCGCGCGCTCACCGGGCAGGACCTCAAGGACCTCCAGGAGCTCGACGCGCAGCACGCGTGGTTCTCGCCGGGTGCCTGGCTCAGCTATCGCGCCGCCGCGGTCGCGCCGGCGAAAGTGCGTCGACCCGATGGGACCCCGCGACTGCTCGCGTTCCCAATCGACGCCGCGATCGGCGCGGCGGTCGTGACGTCCCTGGCCGCGCTGGAGGGCGCCACGCTCATCGGCGAGGCCACGGTCCCCGTCACGCTCGTCGTGCCCGAGCACGCGCTGCTCACAGCCGCCGATCGCTCGACCATCGACGGGCTCGCCAAGGCCGGCGGCAACGTCCGCGTCGCTCGGCTCCCCGGAGTCGGTCACTACCCCCACGTCGACGCGCCAGGCGAGCTCGCCCCGACGCTGCGCTCTGCCCTCGCGCGGTAGGCCACGCGTGATCACGCTCCACGGCATTCGCAAGTCCTATGGCCCGAACCTCATCCTTCGGGGCGTGGATCTCGCCATCGACGAGGGCGAGTTCATCTATTCTTGGAGACAAGCGAGACACGAAGGCAGTACCTCGAGAGTTTCCTCCGTCCCGCCCATGAAGATGACGAAGCAGAGCGTCGTCTCGCTGGAATCGTTTTTCTGGCATTTCGTGAGGAACTACACCTTCCCCACGAC
>SXOX01000021.1 GCA_005776585.1 Pseudomonadota bacterium
CGATCACGAACTCGTCGGGCATCTCCAAAGACGAGATCGATCGGATGGTCAAGGACGCCGAGTCGCACGCGGCCGAGGACAAGTCGCGCCGGGAGCTGGTCGAGGCCAAGAACCAACTGGATGCGCTCGTCTACCAGACCGAAAAGACGCTCAACGAGCACCGGGCCAAAGTGCCGGCGTCGGACGTCGAGGCGCTCGAGAAGGCGCTCACGGACGCCAAGGACGCGCTCAAGGGCGACGACGCGAGCCGCATCAAGGCCACGGCGGAGCACCTCACGACCGCCGCACACGCGCTCGCCAAGGTCATGTACCAGGAGGCCAGCGCCACCGGTGCGGCTCCGGGAGAGGGCGGCGCGGCTCCGGGCGCCAACGGGCAGAGCGGCAAGGGCGTCGTGGACGCCGAGATCGTCGACGAGAACTGAGCCTCTCGGGCCCTGCCGCGCGAGACACGTCCTGTCCACAGCCGTGCCCATGGCAGGCCAAGGTCGCGTGATCGCAGCAGGTCACGCGACCAGCCCCTGTTGGAAACCTGTGTTCGGCCTGTGCGACGGGCTGGGGACACGCTGGGGCCAGGCTGTGGGCACCCGCGCGAGGGTCGTGAAGATTGGCCTTCCGGTGGACGACCTTTAGCCTCATCCACGGGTTTCGTGGGCTGTTGATGGCCCGCAATGCTCCGAGACTCCACGGGAAATCAGAACGATCCACATCTCCACAGGGCCTTGTGACTCCATGAGTCCTGATCCTTTGGAGTGAATCCCTCTCGTGTCGTCATGAACACGCCGCATCTGACGATGCCGCTTTCGGTCCCGCCGGAATTCTGCTAGACGACCGGCCTCGCAGGAGGGACCCGAGATGATGGAGTTCACGGCCAACAAGAGCGCAATCGAGGCAGGCCTGTACAAGGCGCAGGGCGTCGTCGACAAGAAGAGTACGGTCAACATCTTGTCGCATGTGCTCATCGAGTCGCTCTCTGCGACCGAGATCCGCTTCACCTGCACCGACTACGACGTCGTCCTCACCGGCACGTACCCGGCCGAGGTCACGCAGCCAGGGAAGATGGCGGTCAACGCCAAGAACCTCTACGAGGTCGTGCGCATGCTGCCGGACGCGCCGGTGCAGCTGTCGCGCATGGACAACCACTGGGCGGAGCTGCGCTGCGGGTCGTCCAAGTTCAAGCTCATGGGCCTGCCGCCCGACGACTTCCCCGAGCAGCGACCGCTCGAGGAGCTGTCCTGGTTCACGGTCTCCAAGCGCGTCCTGCTCGACCTCATCGAGCGTACGCTGTTCTCGGTCAGCCACGACGAGACGCGCCCCAGCCTGAACGGCGTCTTCTTTCGCGCGGTACGCGACGGCGACGACGTCCGGCTGCTCATGGTCTCGACCGACGGGCACCGGCTCTCCAAGTCCGAGGGCCTCGGGAGCGATCCCGGGCTGCTGCAGGGCGGCGCGGAGGCCATCTTGCATCACAAGGCCGTCAGCGAGCTCAAGCGGTGCCTCGAGGGACCGTCGACGGACGTGAAGATCGCTTTTCATCGCCAGAACCTGTGCTTCCTGGCCGACGAGGTCATGCTCCAGGTCCGCAAGCTCGACGAGGCCTTTCCGGAGTACCAGAAGGTCATCCCGAAGAGCTTGGTCAAGGGCATCGACTTCGACCGGGCGGAGCTCACCGCAGCGGTCCGGCGCATCGCCACGCTGACCTCGGCCAAGACCAACATCATTCGGCTCGAGATCAAGCCGGGCCGGCTCGTGCTGTGGTCGGCCAATCCGGACGCGGGCGAGGGTCGCGACGAGATCGCCATCGACTACGAGGGCGAGGAGCTCGTCGTCGGCTTCAACTACAAGTACTTGCTGGATGTGCTGGGCGTCATCCACGGCGAGAAGATCGTGCTCTCCATCAACGATCAGTACTCTCCGGGGCTGCTCACCTCGCCCGATGACGAGGGCAGCCTCTTCGTCATCATGCCGATGCGGCTCTAGCGCACACGCCTCGACTCCGTCGTGCGCCTCGCCGACCTTCGCATCGCGGACTACCGCAACCTCGGCCTCGTCCACCTCATCCCCAGCCCGCGGTTCAACGTCCTCGAGGGCAAGAACGGCCAGGGCAAGACCAACCTGCTCGAGGCCATCTGGCTGCTCTCGGCGCTCAAGCCGTTTCGCACCTCCAAGAATGTCGACCTCGTGCGCTTTGGCGCCACGCTCGCCGAGGTCCGCGCCGTGCTCGACTCGGGCGACGGCGAACGCACGCTGCGAGTTCAGGTTTCACGTGAAGCGCGCCGCATCTGGGTCGACGGCAAGGTGGCCAAGACCCACGGCGAGGCGCTCGGTCAGGTCGCAATGGTGGTCTTTACGCCCGAAGACCTCGCCATCACGAAGGGGAGCCCCTCCGGTCGCCGGCGCTTCCTCGATCGCGCCGTCTTTACGCTGTGGCCCGCCAGCCTCGATGACTTCCGCCGATTTCAGCACGCCCTCGACGAGCGCAACGCGCTGCTGAAGGCTCCCGGGGTGCCCGACGACCTGCTGCTCGACGTCTATGACGACCAGGTCGCGACAGCCGGCGCCCTCGTCGGCCACTGGAGGCGACGCTACCTCGAGCGCTTTGCGCCCGTGTTCGCCGCCGCGCTCGCCGAGATCACGACCGGCGGGCTCGAGGGCACGCTCACACTCCAGCCGAGCATCGCGGAGCCCTCGCGGGACGCGCTCCACCAGGCGCTCGTCACCGCGCGCCCACGGGACCGCGCGCGCCAGTCCACCACGCGCGGACCGCAGCACGATGAGCTCGACGCGTCGCTGGATGGTCGGCCGCTCAGGACGTTTGGCTCGCAGGGACAGCATCGCGCGTTCGTGTTGGCCATGAAGATCGCCGAGATTCGCCTCCTCGCCCGCGAGCTCGGCCGCGATCCGGTGCTGTTGCTCGACGACGTCTCCAGCGAGCTCGACGACGAACGCAATGCCGCGCTCATGCGGACGCTGGTGGGCGAGGGCTTCGGCGGACAGGTCTTCCTCTCGACGACCGACCGCCGGCACGTGCTGCCGCACCTCCCCTTGGGCGTGTTTGACAGCGGGCAAGCGGCCTGCTTTACGATTCGCGACGGAGCTGTGACCCTGTGACGAAGCCCACCTCAACGCTCACCGACGGCAAGCAGGCCCAGTTCATCATCGACGGAGGGCACCGCCTGCGCGGCGAGCTGACGCCCGCGGGCAACAAGAACGAGGCGCTCCCGTGCCTCGCCGCCGCGCTGCTCACCGAGGAGCCGGTCACGCTGCACGGCGTCCCTCGGATTCGCGACGTCGAGGTCATGATCGGCATCCTGCGGTCGCTCGGCGCCGAGGTGCTGGAGGATGGCGACACCGTGCGCATCCACGCGCGGTCGCTGCTCGGCCACACGCCCGATCCGGCCCTCTGTGAGCGCGTCCGGGCCTCCATCCTGGTCGCGGGGCCCGTGCTCACTCGCGCCGGCGCCGTCACGCTCGCGCCTCCGGGCGGTGACGTCATCGGCCGCCGGCGGTTGGACACGCACTTCCATGGCTTCGAGCAGCTCGGCGCAACGTATCGGCTGGGCGAGCGCTATGAGATCACGACCCAGAAGGGCCTCGTCGGCGCCGACCTGTTCCTCGACGAGGCCTCGGTCACGGCCACCGAGAACCTGCTCATGGCCGCGTCGCTCGCCAAGGGCACGACCGTGCTGCGCAACGCGGCGTGTGAGCCGCACGTGCAGGGCCTCAGCACCATGCTCTCCCGCATGGGCGCCCACATCGAGGGACACGGCTCCAATACGGTGACCATCCACGGCCGCGAGCGCCTCGGCGGGTGCGAATATACGATCGGTCCGGACTACCTGGAGGTGGGCTCGTTCCTCGCGCTGGCCGCGTGCACCGACAGCGACATCGTCATCCGCGGCGCGGGGCGCGAGCACCTGCGGATGGTCCGGCTCACCTTCGAGAAGCTCGGCATTCACGCGGAGAACGTGGGAGACGACGACCTGCGTGTGCGCTCCGGGCAGGTGCTCTCCGTGCGGCCGGACCTGGGCGGCGCAATCCCGCGCATCGACGACGCGCCGTGGCCCGGCTTCCCGACCGATCTCATGAGCATCGCCATCGTCGCGGCCACCCAGTCGCGCGGCACCGTGCTGTTCTTCGAGAAGATGTTCGAAGGGCGCATGTTCTTCGTCGACCACCTCATCGGCATGGGGGCCTCCATCATCCTGTGCGACCCGCACCGCGTGGTGGTGGTCGGGCCCAAGCCGCTCGTCGCCTCCCGCGTGGAGAGCCCGGACGTGCGCGCGGGCATGGCGCTGCTCATCGCGGCCCTCTGTGCCCGAGGAACCACCGTCATCGGCAACATTCGCCAGATCGAGCGCGGCTACGCACGTATCGACGAGAAGCTGCTCACGCTCGGCGCCCGGATCGAGCGCGTGGTCCTGTAGCATGTCCGCGCTAACGGAGAGCCCCCCACGCAGCATTCGCCGGCTCGTCGTCAAGATCGGCTCTGGGGTCGTCACCTTCGGCGGCTCCTCCGGCCTCGAGATCGACCGCAACGTCTTCTTCCGCATCGCGCGCGAGGTCGCCGCGGCTCGGCACCACGGCGTGGACGTCGCGATCGTGAGCTCGGGCGCAGTCGCTCTGGGCATCGAGGAGCTCGGCCTCGACGGACGCCCCGAGTCGATGAGCGCGGTCCAGGCCACGGCCGCGGTCGGGCAAGGGCTGCTCATGTCGCTCTGGCGCGAGGCCTTTGCCCGTCATCGGCTCAAGGTGGGCCAGGTGCTGCTCACCCACAGCGATCTCGCCGACCGCCAGCGCTACCTGAACGTGCGGGCCACCCTCGACAGCCTGCTCGAGGCCGAGTGCGTGCCCGTCATCAACGAGCACGACACGGTCGCGACCGACGAGATCGCGTTCGGCGACAACGATCGCCTGGCGACCCAGGTCGCGAACCTCATGGGCGCCGACGCGCTGGTCCTGCTGTCCACCGTGGACGGGCTGCTCGACCCCGCAGGCCAGCTCGTGCCGTACGTCGCGCTGTCGGACGACCCCATGGCGCTGGTTCAGTCGCGGACGTCGTCAACGGGCCGCGGTGGGATGGGGTCCAAGGTCCAGTCCGCGCGTGCGGCCGCCCGCGGCGGGATCGCGGTGACCATCGCCAACGGCAAGAAGGCGGACAGCGTGCTTGGGCTCGTGGAGGGGCGACCCATCGGGACGCGCTTCGAGCACGCCGAGCAAGGCTTGCCCAGCCGAAAGCACTGGATCGCCTACACGCTCAAGCCCCGCGGCGCGCTCACGGTCGATCCCGGCGCGGCGCGCGCGCTGCGCCATGAAGGCGCCTCGCTGCTGAGCGTGGGCATCACCGTCGTCGACGGCGACTTCGGCGTCGGCGACCTGGTGCGCGTCCTGGACCCCTCGGGTAACGAAATTGCGCGAGGCCTGATACGCTTGGCGGCGCCCGAGCTGCGCGGCCAGGTTGGCACGCGCGGTCCGGTGGCCATTCACCGCGACGATCTGGTGACGATCTAGCCCGATGCCACACCAAAGCCACGCCAAGCACCCAATTCGGATCCCGGCGCTCCGCCAGGACGTCACCGTCAAGGAGACGGGCGACGCGCGGCACCCGTGGGCCATCGTCGATCCGCTGCTCAGCCAGCAGGTCAAGATCGACGCCGTCGGGCACATCATCACCGAGGCGCTCGCCACGCCCATGACCGCGCAGGAGATCCTGGGCTTTGCGCACCTGCGGGGCGAGAATCGCCTCGACGCCAACCTGCTGTTCAACCACGTTCGACACTTGGCGCGCACCGGCCTCCTCGAGGGCGCCCGGGCGCAGCGGCTGCGGCACCTGGCCGACGACGAGATCGAGTCCGAGCTCAGCACGCCCGCGCATGCGCTCCCCTTCGACTTCGTCGACGGGCTCGACCATGCCTGCCAGGCCTGCGGCTCCTGCTGCAGCGCGACGGACGTGGGCCCCATCCCTCAGAACGTGGTCGATGACCTGCTCAAGGTGGACTGGCAGGAGCACATCCCGGGCCTGGAGTCGAACGCGGACGTCTTTCGGCGCGGGGACCACGGCAACCGCAAGATCTGGCTCACGGCCATGCGGAACGACCAGTGCATCTTCCTGGCCGAGGACAAGCTCTGCCGCATCCACAAGGTCGTCGGTGTACAGCGCAAGCCCACGCCGTGCCGCCAGTTCCCCTACGTGTTCTCGCGCGTGGGCGATCGCATCGCGGTGAGCTTGCAGCTCGAGTGCCGCGCGTACTGGAAGGCCAAGCAGGCCGCCGATCCGTCGTCGGAGCACGAGGGCGAGCTGCGCGAGCTGCTTTCCCTTGGCGCGCCCTTGCACTCGGTTCCAAGCCGCGTGCTGGTCGATTCCGGCTACGTCATCTCGCGCGAGGAGTACGTGGCGCTCGAGGCGGAGCTCGTCTCGGCGACGCGCGGCTTTCACGACACGTCGCTCGGACCGCTGGCCCCGCTCGTCGGCTACGCGCGTGGGGTCGAGTCCGCGCTGCAGCGTCTGTACGGCACCGTGGCCAAGGAAGAGGCGGCGTTCTGCGGCCCGGAGCTCTGGCGCAAGGCCTTTCCCGGCGCGTTCGTCGCCGACCCGGATCCGACGCTCGTGTTCCAGGGCACGCTGGGCCGCTTTGCCGACCGCATCGCCCAGTTCTCCAACGAGGGCGCCGACATCGCGACCGAGCGCAAGCTGCCCTTCTTGGCCGAGCGGCTGCGCTTCCTGGGTCGCTCGGTGCGCGCGCTCTGCGGAGGCGTCGAGCCCCGCTCGTTCCGCTTCACGGATCCGGTGGCTGCGCGCGCCATCCTGGAGGACGTGATCGTCAGCTCGCTCTTCGGGAAGGAGGCCGTGCGGCGCGGCATGCTGCGCGCGGGGCTCGGGCTCGTGGCCTTCCGCGTACTGCTCACGCTGTTTGCCGCCGCGATGCGCGCCAAAGAAGGCTGCCGCGTCGAGATCCACACTCAGGACCTCATTGACAGCATGGTGACCGTCAGTAAGCTCCTGCGCGAGCGCGCGGTCTCAGACGTCCTCGAGGAGCTGCAAAGCCCCGTTCTGACTCTCTTTCTCGTCAATCTCGAGGTCTTCGTCGGCGGTCGGGAGCCCCGCGCCGAGCTCGCTGGAGGAATTCGATGAAGCTATGTACCCCCTTCGTCCTCGCTGGTGCCCTCGCTTTGGGAGCCGGCTGCAAGAAGGACGCGCCCAAGGAGGCCGCGCCTGCCGCGCCCGCTCAGGCGGTCGAGCCCCCCGTGGCCGCGCCTGCGACGGCACCGGCGGCGCCGCCGGCCGATCCCCACCACAAGGTCGAGGACCTCAAGGTCACGACTCCGCCCGAGACGCCGCAGGGCGCCACCGACGACACGCCGCGCGTCACGGGACCCATCGCCATCATCAACGGCCAGCCGCTCGACTCGAAACTCTTCTACGACGAGCTCGACAAGATCCTCCAACGCAGCACCAAGATCCCGCCCGAGCGGCTCCTGCGGATCAAGGGCAACATCCTGGACCGGCTCATCGACAACGAGCTCATCCACCAGGCGGTCAAGAGCGCCAACCTCAAGCCGCCCGAGGACGAGGTGCAGCGCGAGTACGACGAGTACAAGAAGCGCTTCCGCACCGAGGAACAGTTCCAGAACTACCTCAAGCACGGGCAGGTCTCCGAGGAGAGCATCAAGGCCCGCCTGCGCGAGAAGCGCGAGCAGGAGATGCTGCTCGAGAAGAGCGACAAGCTCGAGATCACCGACGCGGAGCTCAAGACGTTCTATGACCAGAACGAGCGCTTCTACCTGGAGCGCGAGCAGATCCACGCGCGCCACGTCCTCGTGAAGGTCGCGCAGCAGGCGACCAAGGAGGACGAGGAGAAGGCCGAAAAGAAGATCAAGGAGGCGTACGACGAGATCCAGAAGGGCATGAAGTTCGAGGACGCCGTGACCAAGTACAGCGACGGTCCGAGTGGCCCCAAGGGCGGTGATCTCGGTTGGTTTGGGCGCGGTCAGATGCTCAAGCCGTTCGAGGACAAGGCCTTCGGCATGAAGCCCAACGAGATCTCCGAGCCCGTGCGCACGCGCTTTGGCTTCCACGTCATCCAGGTCCTCGAGAAGAAGGACGCGCACAAGAAGGCCTTTGACGAGGTCAAGTCGCAGATCAAGGAGAGCCTGCGGGCCAAGAAGTTCTTCCAGGAGCGCCGCAACCTGCTGGCCAAGCTGCGGACCGAGGGCAAGATCGAGAAGAAGATCGACGTGCCCTCCACGCCCGAGCCGCCGCCCGCAGCGGATCCTGCCGCGCCGGCCGTGCCCGGAAGCGGGAGTGGCGGAGCGCCCCCGGCCCCGCCGTCGATTGCGCCCACGCCATCGCCGGCCAGCGCCGATCCCGCAGCTCCTGCGGCTCCCGCGGCTCCCGCCGAGAAGAAGGAGCCCGCGGCACCGCCTCCTGGGCATCCGTAGCGTCCGCGTCGGGTGCGTGTGCGCCTGAGCGTCTCGGCCCGCGTCTTTCTCGGGTTCCTCGCCATCATCGTCGCGTTTGGTTCGGTCGGCCTCTACGCCCTCGACCGCATGCAGCTCCTGCGCAAGAACGTCGGGCTCGTGCGCAAGGGCGTGCTGCCGCTCACGGCGGACCTCGCCGCGCTGCTTCGCGACATCAAGGTCTATGAGGAAGAGCTGGGCGCGCGGAGCGATCGCGACCTGGTGCGGCTCAAGAGCTACTTCCCGAGCTTTCGGCCGTTCGAGGCGCTGGTTCGGATTCAGGCGCGCATCGAGGCGCTCGCGACCCAGCTCAGCGAGGAGGCCCCCGAGCGCGCGCTGCTGGCCGAGCTCGGCCTGCGCCTCGGCCGGCTGGTCACGGGCAGCGAGTTCCGGTCGAGCCTCGAGAGCAGCGCCAATAGCGATGTCGCGCGCGTGCTCTTCGAGGCCCCGGAGGCCCGCGAGAACCGGGCGCTCTTCGACGCCCTCGCCCGCGGCTTCATGGCGAGCCTGCACACCGAGCGACTCGAGGCGGCGCGCGCGCTCGAAGACGAGCTCCTGGCGATCCTGCGGCGCCTGCGCAACGAGGTCGCGGAGGTGCGGCGCGAGGCGCGGCGGCTCATGGCGCACATCGAGCGCACGGCCGAGTCCACCGAGGCCCGCGCCCAGCTCGTCATCAGCGTGGCGACCGGTATCGCGCTGCTCATCGCGCTCTCGGTCGTCATCTGGGTCGCGTTCTCGCTGCGCCCCCTCCAGCGGGTGCGTGAGGCCGTACGGCGCGCGGGTGCCGGCGACTTCGCGGCGTTCGAGCCCGTGGCCGTCGAGGTGCGCGGCCGAGGCGATGAGATCGGCGAGCTGGCCGCTGAGTTCGACCGCATGGCCGAGAGCCTGGCGGAGCGCGACCACAAGCTGGCGCGCCAGGGCGAGGCCCTCGTGCGCTCCGAGCGGCTCGCCACCATCGGACGGATGTCGAGCCAGATCGCCCATGAGATCCGCAACCCGCTCTCCAGCATCGGCCTCAACACGGAGCTGCTCGAAGACGAGATCCAGGCGCTCGGGCGGGAGAGCGACCCCACGATCAAGGCGCGCCACCTGGAGGAGTCCCGCGCGCTCGGGGCCGCGATTCGGCAGGAGATCGACCGGCTCCGCGACGTGACCGAGCAGTACCTGCGCTTTGCCCGGCTCCCGAGCCCGGCGCGGCGCCCAGAAGAGCTGAACGCCCTGCTGCGGGACGTCCTCGCGTTCACGGGAGGCGAGCTCGCCTCGACGCACGTCGTCCTCGAGGAGCGCTATGACGACGCGGTCGGTACGCTCGCGCTCGACGAGGCGCAGATTCGGCAGGCCGTGCTCAACCTCGTCCGCAACGCGATCGAGGCCATGCCCGGCGGCGGTCGGCTCACGGTCTCCACGCGTCGCGACGGCGACCAAGTGCGCATCGCGGTGGAGGACACCGGCTCGGGCGTCCCCGACGACGTCCGCGAGCGCATCTTCGACCCGTTCTTCAGCACGAAGGCCTCCGGCACGGGCCTCGGCCTGCCGCTGGTGCTCGAGATCGCCCAGGCCCACGGCGGCACGGTCGTCTGCGAGCCGGTCGCGGGCGCTGGGACGCGCTTCGTGCTGACGCTCGCGGCGTAGCGTTGCGTTTCGTGGGTGACCGACCGACGCGCGCCGGCTTGTACCCGCGGGGCGCTGCTGGCTATCATGTCGCGTGCGCCACCCCCTGCTCGCCGTCGCGCTGACTTGCCTCGCGTGCGGAACGGAGCCGTCCGCCGCCCCCGCGGCAGCCGCGGTCGTCGTTCCTCATTGCGAGGCGAGCCCGAATGATCCGGCATGTCCGTGCATCGCGTGCGACGACGGAGACCCCTGCACCCACGACCGCTGCCTCCCCGGTGGCTCCTGCGGGCGCGTCGCGGCGGCGGGCTGCGCCTGTGTCCCGGCGTGCAGCGCCACGACGGAGCTTCAGCCGCTGCAGGCGCTGGCGCAGCACGACGGCGGCCTGACGGGCCTCGCCGGTGTCCGGGGCCTGGCCGTCACGGCCGACGGGCGCCACGGCTATGTGGCCGCCAGCGGCAGCGCGCGCATCACGCTGCTCGTGCGCGACGGCGACGCCCTCACTCGCGGGACGTCGTGGGCGCTCCCCAGCGCCTCGGACGGCGCCATCCCGGTGCCGCTCAGCGTGGCCTTGTCGGCCAGCGAGGACGCGCTCTGGGTCGGCGCGAGCAGTGGGATCTACCGGCTGGCGCGGGACGTCGCGACCGGCGCGCTCGACGCCGCTGTACGCCAGGATCCCCTGCCCGCGGTGGCGCTCGTCGTCACGTCCACGTGGCTTGCGGCCAGTGACGGCAAGCGCGTTCAGCTGTCCCGGCTCATGCCGGCCGGCCTCGAGACCGTCGGAGAGGACGGGGCGAGCGACGTGCGCGCAGTGGAGCGGCTGGCCGTCTCTCCCGACGGGGCCACGCTGGCCGGCGCCGCGTTCGACAGCGACGCATTGCTCGTCTGGAAAGCCAGCGCGGGTGGGCTCGAGCGCCTCGCCACGGCGACTGGCCACCCGAGCCTCGACGGTCCGAACGACGTGCTGGTCCTTTCCGACGGCAACGGCGCGCTCCGGGTCTACGTCACCGGCTTCTGCGATGCCCGCGTGGGCGCGTTCCGGCTCGCCGGCGCCGACCTGACGC
>SXOX01000216.1 GCA_005776585.1 Pseudomonadota bacterium
AGATCGCCGCGGGCGACCATGATCCCGTCAGCGACCTGGAGGACGTACCCGATGACACGGAGAGCCTCCGGCTTCTCGATCTTGGCAACGATGGGGACCTCGCGTCCCAGCGCGTCGAGCAAGTCGCGGAGATCCATCACGTCCTTCGGGCTCCGCACGAACGAGAGCGCGAGCAGGTCGACACCGAGCCCTACGGCGAACGTTGCGTCCGCCCGGTCCTTCTCGGTCAGCGCGGGGGTCGACAGCGTCACCCCTGGGAGGTTCATTCCCTTGCGATTCGACAGGGTTCCACCGCGCAGGACACGGCACGTCAGGTCCTGGCCAGCGAGCTGTTCGACCTCCAGCTCCAGGTTCCCGTCGTCGAGCAAAAGCCGGGAGCCGACGGTGACGTCGGAGTGGAGGTGGTCGTACTCTGACGGGATGAGGCCCTCGGCGCCCTCGACTTCGCGCGTCGTGACGGTCACGGTCGTTCCCGCCACGAGCGGGATGCTCCCGTTGGGAAAGCGCCCGACGCGGATCTTTGGGCCGCACAGGTCGGCCAGGACCGCGACGTGCCTGCCGGCTCGAGCCGCCGCATTGCGCACGTGGCTCACCGCCTCGGCGTGCTGCGCATGCGACCCGTGAGAGAAGTTGAGGCGGAAGACGTCGACACCCTGCCCGACGAGTCGGAGAATGGCCTCAGGCGACGCTGTCGCCGGTCCGAGGGTCGCGACGATCTTGGTCCGACGTTGCTTCAGTCCGGTGGCGTGGAATCCCGAATTGCTGCCAAGAAGCGTATGCATGGCGCGAGTATGGGCCCGCCGGCGCTCCGCCTCAATCGGTCGAGCGAACGCTGCCCTCGACGCGCCACGCAAGCCACGGCACGAGCCAGCTCAGTGCGACGCAGAGTGCTGTGACGCGCCACATGCCGTCCAGGCGGCCATCCGGTCGGGTCGTGAGCAACAGGGACGAGATGCCGGCCCCGAGCGCCGAGGCGAAGTGCTGCGTGGCCGACTGCAGCGACTGATAGCGGGCGCGCTCCGCCGGGCGCGGCACCTTGAGCGAGAGCGTGTTGAGCGTCACGTTGCGAATCGCCATGCCGAGCATGAAGCCGATGAAGATGGCCATGACGGGGATTTGCGGGACGTCGAAGCCGAATCCCAGACCGATGATGACCGTCAGGACTGCGGTGCCGAGCGCCGTCATGCGCAGCACGCCCACGCGATCGACGAGGCCGCCGGCCTGACGGAGCGCGAAGAAGCTGGCGATGCCTCCAGCGAAGTAGAGGCGCTCGAGCGCCTCACGGGGATAGCCCGCGTTGTTCTGCACGTAGGCCGAGATGTTCGGGATGATGGTGAAGCTCGCCATGAAGCCGACGCCCATCATCCACAGGGCCTGTCGTACGATGGGCCGCGCGACGATCTCCCGCGGGGTGACCGACGGTCCGAGGGGCTGGTCCAGATGCCGGCGCATGGGCGGCATGATGAAGAGGGAGGCTGCGACCAGCACGGCGCCGAGGCCCGCGACAGCAAAGAACGGCGTGCGCCAATCTCCGACGAGCTCGCCCAGCCACAGGCCGGCCGGTACGCCAAGGACCGAGGCGACGGAGAAGGCGCCCATGACCGAGCCCATCGCGCGTCCCAGGCGCTCCTGTGGGACGACGTCTGAGACGATGGACAACGCCAACGCGGTCGCGGGACCGCCAAAGGCGCCGGCGACTGCGCGCGCAAGGAGCATGGTGCCGAGGCCTGTCGCGAAGCCGCACAGCACCGTCCCGACGACTAGTCCAGCCATCGCGACCGCCAGGGCCGCCCGTCGGTCGAAGCGATCCAAGAACGTGGCGCCAAGCACGCCCGAGATACCGGCCGCCAGCGTATACATGCCCGCGACGAGGCCGAGTCGGCTCTCCGGGATGTCGAGCCCGCGTGCGAAGTCGGGCCCGAGCGGCATGACCATCATGAAGTCGAGGATGTTGACGAACTGAATGGCGCCCACGAGGCCCACGATCGCGCGCTCGGAGACGGGCGGAGGCGCGGTAGTGGTGGGGGACGGGACGTTCACGGCCGGGCGGGCCACGTTAGCGACTCCGTCCCCGGTTGTCGACTCGGCAGCCGAGGTCTACCGCTTCAGCTCGGCGCTCGAGCGCATGAGGTCGGGCAGAAAGGTGCGGTTGGGCATCTTCGAGAGCTTGCCGAAGCGCGAGCGCTGGTGCGCGTCGGTCCAGCTGACCGCGGGGCGGCGGATCTCGCCGTTGATGACCGAGGTACCAAAGTCATAGAACTGGGACCGCACCTCTGCAGTGCCTTTGGTCGGCTTGGGCTCGGGAGGAGCGGCGTGGGCCGTCGTGGTGAGCAGGGCCAGGGAGCAGAGCGGGAGCAGGAACCGTCGCATGAGTACCCTCCAAGGAAAGTGTGAGGCCGCGTCTGTGCGGCGTCTCGGCTTGGACGTGCGAGGCGAGGTTCGGATCTACCGGCCCTGTGTTATCGTTTGGGCCGCATGACGACGGCCCTCGCGAACAAGCGCCTTCTGCTCGGCGTCACCGGCGGAATCGCCGCCTACAAGGCCGCGGAGCTGTGCCGGCTGCTCATCAAGGGGGGCGCTGACGTTCACGTCGTCATGACGTCCGCGGCCACGCGCTTCGTCGCGCCGCTCACGTTCGAGACGCTGTCCGGTCATCCTGTGGGCACCGAGCTCTTCGCGTTGGGCCCGGGACAGAGCATTCAACACACGGAGCTCGGGCGTCACGTCGATGCCGTGGTCGTCGCCCCTGCGACGGCCGACTTCCTGGGAAAGCTGGCCCACGGCCTGGCCGATGACCTGCTCACGAACGTGCTGCTCGCGAGCCACGTGCCGGTGCTGCTCTGCCCGGCCATGAACGTCGAGATGTGGGACAACCCGCTCGTCCAGCAGAACCTCGAGCGGCTCGTTGTCCTTCCGCGGTTCACGGTGCTGACGCCGGACGTCGGGTGGCTTGCGTGCAACGTCGACGGCCGCGGGCGGCTGCCGGAGGCCGAGCGCATCGTGCGCCACGTAGACCGTCTGTTCTTGCCACGCGATCTGACGGGCAGGCGCCTCCTCGTGACTGCGGGGCCGACGCGCGAGTGGGTGGATCCTGTACGGTTTATCTCCAATCCGTCGAGCGGTCGCATGGGTCTCGCGCTCGCCGAGGCCGCCTGGGCCCGTGGCGCAGAGGTCACCCTCATCCACGGCCCGCTCGCGATCGCCCCTCCGCCCGAGGTCGCCGCGACGCTGATCGACACGACCGCCGAGCTCCACCACGCCGTCCTGGCCGCGCTTCCAGGAACCGACGCGCTCATCATGGCGGCCGCGCCAGCCGACTGGCGGCCCATGACGCCGTCGGCGGAGAAGCGCCCGAAGACGGCCGTGGGGAGCTTGCTCACCTTGGAGCCCACCATCGACGTGCTCGCCAGCGTGACGCATCACGCCGCCCGTCCACGCGTGGTCGTCGGCTTCGCGGCGGAGAGCCACGACGTGTTGGCGCGCTCGATGGAGAAGGCGCGGCGCAAGCGGGTCGACCTGTTGTTCGGCAACGTCGTCGAGCGCGACGGCGTGGACACCGGCTTCGGCGCTCCGACGAACGCAGGCTTCCTCGTCGACGGCGACGGTGCGCTGCTTCGAGCGGTTCCGCTCGGCCCCAAGGCGGCGGTGGCGCATGCGATCCTCGACGCTGTGGTGGCGCGCCTGGGGGCTGCGCCATGAGCGAGGAGTCGCGCGAGGAGCTGCGCTCCTTGGTTGGTGCCGTGCGGCTATTGGCCGAGTGGGACGCCGACGACGGACTGCACCGGTATCTGCGCCCAGCGACGGCTGCGCCTGTCCCGGTAAGTCGAACCCCGGTCCCCGTCGCACCGGCGCCGCGTCCCACAGCGCTCCCACCGCAGGCCTCGTCGGAGCGCCCAAGTCTGAACGCCGTCCGCGAAGAGCTTGGCGACTGCCAGCGCTGCAAGCTCGCCCGCGCCGGCCGCAACACGATCGTCTTTGGCGAGGGCAACCCGCGCGCGCGGCTCGTGTTCGTGGGTGAGGCGCCGGGGTTTCACGAGGATCGCCAGGGCCGTCCCTTCGTCGGGGCCGCAGGTGAGCTGCTCGACAAGATGATCGTGGCCATGGGCCTCACGCGCGCTGACGTCTATATATGTAACGTCGTCAAGTGCCGTCCACCAGACAACCGCAACCCGGAGCCCGACGAGGTCGTCGCCTGCCAGCCCTTCATGTTGGCCCAGGTGCGTGCGATTGGTCCCGAGATTGTCGTGGCGATGGGCAAGTTCGCGGCCCAGACGCTCCTGAACACGACCGAGGCCATCTCGCGCCTGCGCGGACGCTTTCATCCGTACTTCGACGCCAAGC
>SXOX01000217.1 GCA_005776585.1 Pseudomonadota bacterium
CGAGGCGAAGGCGCTGCGCAAGCTGCGCGGCGCGACGAAGCCGTCACCGCTCTACGTGTTCGCCGCCGAGTAGTCGCTCGCGGACCTGCACCGGTACCCACAGGGGCGGCGCACCGTTGACTGCGCTCCGCGCGACCTCCACCAGCTCATCTCTCGCGACGAGGACCGCCGCGCACCAGTGGACGCGGTCATTTGGCGCCTGAAGGACAGGCACGAGGCCCTTGCCCGCGGTGGCGTGGTCCAGCACGGTCAGGACGCGGCGGAGGTGCGTCGCACGCGCGAGTCGGCGCAGCAGCGCGCTCGCGATGGAGGCGGACTCGTCGACCCGTCCGTCGGCCAGCGCGAGCTCCGCGGCCGCCAGGCGCACCTCCGGGGCATGATGCAGCAGCTCGTGGAGTGGCACGGGGAGCCGGTCCTCCGGTACCTGGCTCAGCAGAGCGACCATGGCGGCGCGCAGCTCGGGATCGGCGCCCTTGAGGGCGCTCGAGACCGTGTCCGTCGGGAGCGCTGAGGCCAGCGCTTCGGCAGCGCTCGGACCGAGCTCGGCGAGCGCCAGGAGCGCCATCGCGTCCAGGCGTCCGAGCGCGATGAGCTCGCGAAAGAGGTGCAAGGTCAACGCGGACGCCGCCTCCCAGGGGTGTAGCGCGAGCGCGCGCAGCGGCGGACGCGGATCGGGCGTGGCCGCGATGAGCTGGGCCACGGCATCGAGGCTGCGTCGGGGTGCGGCGGGTGGCGGCGGGGCGAGGCCCAGCAGCGGTGCCGCGTCCGTCTGGGTGACGTCGAGCCAGGCCGGCGGCGGCGTGCGGCCAAGCTCCGCGCGATGGAGCGCGACAAAGGCGCTCGTGGCCATGGTGAGGTCGTGGGTTGCGCGCGCGGCGGCGAGGCGCAGCTCCGGCGGCGCATGTGGCCCGAGCAAGCGAGCCGCCTCGGCTGGAGCCCCCGCGTCGAGCAGCTTCTCGGCGACGAGCCACGCGACGGGAGCATCGACGGGCGCGCGCGCGGCCAGGAGCTGCCAGGCCTCGAGCCGCGCCCGCGAGGCGTGAAGCAACGCGCCCGCCTCGAGCACGGCGTCGATGCTGCCGCTGGGATAGCGCTGGTCGAGGCGCGCCAGACGACGCTGGAGCTCGACTGCAGCCGGACGCGTGCGCAACGCGCGCTGAAGCGTGACACGCGCGTCGTTCCGATGTCCGGCGAGGAGGTGCCTGTCGGCCACACGAGCTGCGACGGCCTCGAAGCGCGGAGTCCCCGGGATGGCCTCATCGAGCGGCGTCTCGATCGGCTCTCCCACCCGCTGGGTCTCCCGCAGGAGCCGCTGGTGGAGCTCGGGCCAGGTGCCGAGCTCGGCGTCGCTCGGGGTGCGTGACCGAACCGCGGCGTCGAGCTCGGCGATAGCGACGGTCCTGTCCTGCCCGGAGATGGTTCCCATGACGACGTCGACGAATTGGCGCGCCAAGGGCGATCGCGGCTGGGTGTCGGGCGGACACGGCCGGGACGCGACGCGCGCCGCGAGGCCCGGGACGAACAGCCCGCCGAGCCGGGTCTCGAGCGACTCGGCCTGCGCGTGGGTGCACAGCCAGTGCTCGAGGGACTCCGGCTCCGGTGTCAGGCGGCCGGCATGCTCATCGAGGAGCCGACCCAAGCTGACGACGAGGCTGCGCGTCGCGTCACTCGGGTAGGCGACGCGCGACAGGCGGTCGAGCCACTCGGTCCAGGTGCGGTGCGGCGACAACGCGAGCTGGAGCACCGGCAGGAACGGATCGGCGAGCTGAGGGTCCGGCTGTGGGCGGTGCTCCGCGAGGGCCATGCGGCGCACGGTCTCGACGAGCGCAGGGGCCTCGACGCCCGCGAGCTCGAGCGCGCCGCGGATGGCGGTCGCGAGCTGCGCGCCGGAGGCACCGAGCCCGACGGCGCGACGCAAGGCCGCCGCCACGACGGGCTCCGCCGCTAGCGCGTCATCGGAGTTTTTTTTTTCGACGCGCGTGGGGTACGCGACGCCGGCGAGCTCCAGAGTCTCGGGAATGGACTCGAGGCGCGTGCGCCACGCCGGGAGCCGGAGCGTGAGCTGCTCTCCCGCGAGCCCGATCGCCCCCAGATCCTCCCCGGCGACCGACAGTGCCTGCGCGAGCGCGCCGGGCGTCGGTGCAGACGAGAGCCCGGTGAGCGTGACGTCGAGCCAGCTGGCCGGGACGTCGAGGTCACTCTCGCGGCGCAGGGTCACGGTCGTGCCCGCGACCAGGACGGGGCACGGCGTGGGGATCCGCGACGCCCAGGCGGCATCGACGGTCACCCAGGTGTGACCCGCGCGACGGTCGAGCCGCCCGAAGGCCTCCCCGGGCAACCGAAATCGCGACCCGAGGGCATGCGCAAGGGCCCCTGAGCCCACCTCAGGGGTAAAGCCGTCGAGACGCAGTTGCTCAGCTCGGCTCATGCGCTTCCTCGACCTCAGCCGCGGCCTCCGTCTCTGGACCCTCCGCCTCGGGAGCAGAGAGCACCGTGGCCTCTCCCGAGACGCGATAGCGCACGCCTTCGCCGGGCTCACGCTCGACGGGCGCGGTCACGACGAGTCCGCGCAAACGCTTGGAGGTGCGCAGCTCCTCGGGCAGCCATCGACGATGGACCGCGACTCGGATGGGGAACAGGTCGGCCGAGTCATCCGACGGGTGCAGCGCGCGGGCAAGCAGGAGCGGCTTTCCACCCAGGACCTTCTCGATCCGCAGCCGCGCCGTGCCGGTCCCGATGCCGTAGGCGGCCTCGACCTCGGCGGACGGCGCCGTGGGCTCGGGTGCGGGCTCGCGGCGCGGAGCGGGCTCACGGCGCGGAGCAGGCTCTCGCGCCTCGCGCGGCGGCTCCGGCTCGCTGGGCTCCGCCTCCGACGCGTCCTCGGGCGCCTCCTTCGGCATGCCGAGCGGCGTGATGGGCTTTCCGTCAGCGATCCAGTAGACGCGCACGCGGTCTGACTTGGCGTCGTCCTCCGCGATGATCTCGGCCACGAACTCGAAGCCCTTCTTGAGATCGGCGATGGAGAGACCCTCGGGCAACGAGCCGGGGGTGAGCATCACGCGCAGGAAGCGGTGCGAGTGAAACGCGGGCGCTTTGGCACCCGGCATCTCAGCGAGCACGTAGCGATCCGCGGGGAAGATCACTCGACAGCGGACGGGTCGACCCTTGCCGATGCCAAGCCGCTCCTCCACCCGGATGAGCGCGTCGCGGCGCTCGTTCTCGAAGCCGGGATGCTGTGCGGCCTGCTCGCGGAGGATGCGCGCCTCGGTGGCCAGCGGCCCCGCCTGTGAGGCCACGGGGCGGAGCATGGCCTCGGCCTCGGCGAGCCGCAGACCCGCACCCACGTGGATCTTGCCCAACGTGACGCGCAGGGCCGCCGAGTCCGCCGTGCCGACGTGCTGGTGTCCGACCTCGAGCGCCCGCTCGGGCTCGCCCGCGTCGGCGAAGAGCTGCACGGCGCGCACGACGAGGCTGGGGTCGCGCTGCAGGCGGCGCTCCCGCAGGAGCCGCGACTCGGCGAAGTGACCCGCGCGGGCGGGCCCCAGCGACACGGCGACGCGGTCCAGGAGCACGAGCGCGGTCGCCGGATCGAGGAGCCGCGCGATGGACGCCGGAAAGCGCTCCACCAGGATGGGCTCCGCGTCACGCGGCAGGCCCGACGGCGCGCCCGCCTCGATGGCGCGCAGCCAATGGCGGACCAGGAACTCCAGTGTGCGTTCGTCGGCGCGCCCCAGCCCCAACAGCCGGCCATGGAACTGGAGGAGCCCCTCGTGATCGCTGAGCGCCTCGAGCGTCTCGGCGAGCGCGGCACGGGCCTCGTCGGTCTCCGGAAGCTCGCCGAAGGCGGTGCGCAGGAGCACCAGCACGCGCGTGCCGACGGCGCCTTGGAGCTGATGGCGGCGTGCCAGTCCGGCCTCGAGTCGCAGCAGGTCCGACGCCTCCAGCGCTCCGGCGCGCGCGAGCTGCTCGGCGAGGGACACGGCCTCCTCGGCATGGCTCGCACCACCGCCGCGCTCCCGCAGCCGCTCGATACATAGGGCGAGCCGAAGGGCCGTGCGGGCGGGATCGGGGCCGAAGGTGCCGTCCGCCTCGTCAGCGAGCGCGAGGAACCGGCGCGCGGCCTCCTCCGACTGGACTGGGACGGGCCCTTGGGCCTTGCGCATGAGGAGCGCCAGCCGTGCGGCTGCGGCCGCCTCGCGATCGGGCCGGCGGGCCAGCAGGCGATCCAACGCGTCGAGCAGGGTCGAGATGGCGGGCTGCGCAGTCGTGCCCTCGGCGAGGGCGACAGCCGAAGCTGCCGCGGCAAGCAGCCGATCACCGGCGTGGGGGCGACCACAGGCCCCCACGATGGCCTCGACCTCGGCCGAATCGATACGCCGCAGGCGAGCGCAGGCGCGTGACAGCCCCAGCGCGAGCACGAGGTCGTCTCGATCGGCCTCGAGCGCCTGGCGCAGCACCGGTCGAGCCGCGTGAGCCAGGTCCTCGGACATGGACCGTCCACGCGCGGCCTCGCCACACTCCGCGAGGAGGACGCCCAGGTTGTGCGCGAAGTACGGCCCGACAGCCCCGGGGGCGTCGAGCTCGGCGTGGAGCTCCATGGCCAGCTCCACGATCTCCGGCGCAACGCCGGCGCGCCCGACGGAGAAAACGGCACGACGCAGCCGTGTTCGGTCCTGGGTCGAAAGCTCAAACTCGTTCACAGGACCTCCCCAGCGGGCGAAACAATGGGCAACACCGCGACGAACGCGCCGCGTCAGCTCGCAAGCCGACCTGCTTGTACCAGGGCGGGCCGAAGGACGCGCCCCGCCGCGCGATAGCCCGGCTTGAGCACCTCAACGACCTTGCCGTCGAGCGCCGGATCGGACACCGGCACGATCCCGATCGCCTCGTGCGAGGCGGGATCGAACGTCTCGCCGCGCGGGTCGAAGCGCTCGACACCGAGCTCGGCGAGCGCGCGGAACAGCTGGTCACGGACCATTGCCACTCCGGCTCCGAGCGACTCGAGCGACGCGCTCGGGGACTGCGCGGCCTCGAGGCTGCGATCCAAGCTGTCTCCGACCTCGAAGAACGCCGCGATCATGCGCTCACGCGTGCGCCCGACCTCATCCTGCTGGCTGCGGCGCAGGCGCTCCTTGACGCGATCGAACTCCGCGGCCGACTCCGCATGCGCACGGCGGACGTCGGCCGCAAGCTGCTCGGCCGCCGCCGCGCGACCGGCGAGACCTTGGAGGTACGTCGTCTTTTCCGAAGCGTCTTGCATGGTTACCACCGCCCGCCGGGAGGCTGAAGTTCGAGGGGCCGGCCACAGGCGGCGGAAACATAGGAGCGTCGGGACCGGGGGTCAACCCAGCGGGGTCAACCGCGGTCAGTCGCGCAGGACGAGGAGCCACACCATGACGCCGACGAGGGCGGTCACAATCACGGCAAGGCCCACCGCCACCCACCGCAAGGTCTTGGCCTGACGCTCCAGCTCGTCGAAGCGGCCGTCATGCCGGATGACCTCGCGCGCCGGCGGAGTCGCTCCCGGCTTGCCCATCGAGTGAAGCACGCGGTTCAGGTCGTCCAGCGTGAGGTGCGTCGTGGGGTTGGGGCTGCGCGGCCCTTCGACCTGCCGGGGATCGCCGGCGCCCTCGAGCTGCTCGGGCGGGACACCGCCCTTGAGCGAGAAGACGACCGTGAACTTGTTGATGACGATGTCGTCGCCGTCGTTCAAGACGGTGCGAGTGACCTTCTGACCCCGGACGAAGATGCCGTTGGCGCTCTCGTTGTCGGAGACGACGAAGCGCTTGAGCCCGGAGTCCCACTCGACGGTGGCGTGCACCCGCGAGACGCCGAGGTTGTCGATGGGCATGTCGTTGGTGTCGTCGCGACCGATCGTCACGCGGACCTTGGAGATGGGGAGTCGCGACAGCTCGCGGTCCTTGAGCTTCAAGATGAGCAGCGCCATGGTGTCGTCCCCCGGGTCCGCGGCGAGGCTACACCGGCGCGGGTCAGGCGGCCAGAATCACGACGCCTCGTTGAGCGCGGCCACGATGCGTGCCGCAAGCTCGGGTCCAATGCCGGAGACCGCGGCGACCGCGTCCGCCGTCGCTCGCTTGAGCGCGGCCATCGAGCCGAAGTGACCGAGCAGCGCCTTGCGGCGGGCGGGCCCGACGCCCTCGATGGACTCCAATGACGAAGTCAGGCGCTTCTTGTCGCGCGTACGCTGATGAAACGTGACCGCAAACCGGTGCGCCTCGTCCCGCAGGCGGGTCAGCAGCAGGAGCGGCGCGCTGTTCTGCGCGAGGACGATGGGGTCCTTCAGGCCGGGGACGAACACGCGCTCGTCCGAACGCTCCGGCGCGGCGCTCTGGTCGTCGTCGATGACCCGCGACTTGGCGAGGCCGACCACGTCGAGCCCGGTGACGCCGAGCTCGTGCAGCACGCGGGTCGCGATGCCGAGCTGCCCTTTGCCGCCATCGATGACGACGAGATCGGGGCGCTGCCACTCGCCCGACTGCATGCGCGCAAAGCGCCGCTTGAGGGTCTCGTACATCATCTCGAAGTCGTTCGGGGTCCGCAGCGAGCGAATGTGGAAGTGTCGATACTCCGAGGGCGCGGGCACGCCATCCTGGAAGACGACCATGCTGGCCACGGGGTCGGTCCCCTGGATGTTCGAGATGTCGTAGCACTCGATACGCTCGGGGAAGCGCCCGAGCCGTAGCCGCTGCTCGAGGTCCCGAAGCGTCTTGCGCGCGTGCTCCTCGCGGGTGACGTCGAGCCGCAGCGACTCCTGCGCGTTGCGGTTGGCGAGGTCGACCAGCTCGCGCTTCTCGCCACGCTGAGGGACGGCGACGCGGACCTTGGCGCCGCGCAGCTCGGTGAGGTACTCCGCCCAGAAGTCGAGGTCGTCGATGGGCAACGGCAGCACGATCTCGGGCGGCGGACGCTCACCGGCCGCGTGGCGCTCGGCATAGCGGCGTGTGACGAACTCGGTCAGCGCGACGGCGTCAGGGACCTCCTGCCGGCCCAGGCGCGTCCCTTCGGCGCGCACGATCCGCCCGCCTCGGATCTCATGGACGTGCACGGCCAGCAGCGCCCCCTCGCGCGCCAGCCCGAAGATGTCGAGATCGGTGAGCCGATCCAGGACGACGACCTGCTCCTCCTGACAGCGCTCGACGGCGGTGGCCTGGTCGCGGAGGCGCGCGGCCTTCTCGAAGTCCATCGCGCTCGCCGCCTCGCTCATCGCCTCGCGCAGCTCGCCGACCAGCTCCTCGCCGCGCCCGTCCAGAAAGAGCGCGACCCGCCGCACCGAAGCGTCGTACTGGGCCTTGGGCACGTCGAGCACGCAGGGCGCCGGACACCGCTTGATCTGGTACTCCAGGCATGGCCGCGAGCGATTCTGCATCTCGCGATCGGTGCAGGTGCGCAGCTGGAAGTAGCGGTTGATGAAGCGCAGCGTGCTGCGAATCGCGGTCGCGGAGGGATAAGGACCGAAGTAGCGCGCGCCATCCCTTTGGCGTTTGCGGACTACGTCCAGTCTAGGAAAGGCGTGCGTGGTCGACAGGCGCAGATTCAGGAACGCCTTGTCGTCTTTGAGCTTGATGTTGAAGCGCGGCTGGTGCGTCTTGATGAGCTCGTTCTCCACGAGCAGCGCCTCACCCGCGGTGCGGGTGACGACGACCTCGATGTCGCCCAGGACCCGATCGAGGAGCGAGACGAAGAAGCGAGTATCCGAGGTGCCCTCGGCGAAGTACTGGCGCAGCCGGACGCGCAGGTTGGCGGCCTTGCCGACGTAGACCACCGCTCCGTCGCGGTCCTTCATGAGGTAGACGCCCGGGCTCGTGGGGAAGTCCTTGAGTCGCTCGCGGAGCGTGGGCTCGGATCCGGTCATCGGCGAGAGCTTACCGGAGAACGGTCGCGCACGCGGGCAACAGGAGGCGCGCTGCGACGTCCCGGACCTCCGCGACGATCGCGTCGAGCGGAGGCAGGGCTGGTCCGAGGACGCGCACCTCGTGCCAGCCGCGCGGCAGGAGCGCGTCGCTCGGCAGGCGCACGACGAGCCCGCAGGGACCGAGGGCGTGTGCGAACGCGACGTGGTGGGCAAAGGCCGCAGCGGTGCTCTTCCAGTAGGCGTAGAGCAGGAGCGTCGTGCGCTGTGCGAGGCGACGCACCGCGGGGAGCGCGGTCGCACTTCGGCTCGGCTCCGCGAGATCGTAAGGGTCGACGAGGACCAGCTCGAAGGCGCTCGGCTCGAGCGACTCCAAGGCCGTGTAGCCATCGTCTTCATCAAAGAGCGTGACGCCTTGGCCGAACCAAAGTGCTCGGCGCTCCGGGTCGCGATCGGTGACGGTGAGCGTGGCGTCGGGCACGCTCGCGCGGACGAGCGTCGCCGTGGAGGGGAAGCGGTCCCCGGTCAGGGTCCGAGCGAAGCGCGTCTCGGCGGCCATCGCGAGCCGCTCGCGAGTCGCACGCTCACAGGGGTAGTCCGGCGCGCCGGCGAAGAGGTCCGCGACCCGCAGCTGCCCGTGCTGAGCCCGAAGCACCGGAGCCAGATGGGCGATGACGAGCCCCTTGAGCACGTCGCCCCACGAGCCGGGCTCGTATCGCAGGCGCTGGCCTGCGGGGCCGGGACCGTCCTTCGATCGCCAGGTCCAGGATGCGTGCAACGTCACGTGGCCTCTATAGCACGCCAACGCGACGCTGCGGCGCGGTCGTGCTCGAGGCGTCGATCTGGACTGCGCGTCGTCCGAGTCAGCGTGAAGAGCTCGTCTGGCGCGTCGCGGCAGAATCGCCGTCCATCAGCGCATCGTTGACGCAGCACGACGCGGGCGCGACATCTCCGCCACGACCTCGTCCTGATCCGTGGCCACGAGAGACTCGATCCCGACGGCCTTTGTGCCGCGATTGTGACTACCGTGGCCACCTGGCACACGCGCGCCACGATGGCAGGCACTAGCGCGTGTACGCCTCTTCGGCATGCTCTGAGACGTCGAGACCCACCTGCTCGTCCTCATCGGCGACGCGGAGGCCCACAGTCGCCTTGAGGCCGCCCAGGATCGCGAGCGTGCCCAGCGCGCCCAGGCCGGCCGCGCAGAGCACGCCCGCAAGCTGCGGCCACATCGGCGCCAGCGCTCCGTGGAGCAGGCCGTCGGCGCCCGCGTCGTTCTGGGCTTTGGACGCGAACACCCCGGTGAGCAAGGCCCCGGTGATGCCGCCCATGCCGTGGCACGCGAAGACGTCGAGGCTGTCATCGGCCCAGTGGCGGCGCGTGAGGAACCGCAACGAGAAGTAGGCGACCGTGGCTCCGATGGCCCCGATGGCGAGGGCCGACATCGGCGAGACGAAGCCGGCCGCGGGCGTGATGGTGACGAGGCCGACGACCGCCCCGGTCGCTGCGCCGACGGCCGTTGGCTTGCCGGAGACCGTGGCGTCGAGCGTGCACCACGTGACGAGCGCGGCGGCGGCCGCGAGGTTGGTCGTGACGAAGGCCAGGCCGGCGAGCGCGTTGGCGCCGCGAGCCGAGCCCGCGTTGACGCCGAACCAGCCGAACCACAGGAGCGCGGCGCCGAGCATGACGAACGGGACATTGTGTGGGCGCAGCTGGGGGCCGGGCCAGCCGCGGCGGGGGCCGAGCAGCTTCGCCGCGACCAGGGCGGAGACGCCGGCCGAGATGTGGACCACCGTGCCCCCGGCGAAGTCGAGCGCCTTCATGTCCCGCAGGAAGCCGCCGTCGCCCCAGACCCAGTGCGCGAGCGGCGCGTAGACGAGCAGGCTCCAGAGCGCCATGAACGCGACGTACGGTCCAAAGCGCAAGCGGTCGACCACGGCGCCAGACACGAGCGCCGGAGTGATGACCGCGAACATGAGCTGGTAGACCATGAAAACCAGGTGCGGCAACGTGGCCGCATAGGTCGCGTTGGCCGCGCCGGTCACGCCAGAGAGGCCGACCCACCCCAGGCCGCCGAGCCACTGGTTTCCGGGGGAGAACGCAAGGCTGTAGCCGCATACGGCCCAGAGGATCGCCACGACGCCCAGCGCGATGAAGCTCATCATCATGGTGTTCAGCACGTTCTTCGAGCGCACGAGGCCGCCGTAGAAGAACGCGAGGCCGGGCGTCATGAGCATCACGAGCGCGGCGGAGACGAGGACCCAGGCCGTGTCGCCGGTGTCGATGGTCGGGAGCGGGGGCGCGTCGACGGGCATGGAGTCCTCCGTGCCGCGATTTGACGCAGTTTGACGCGCCGCGGCATGGCCGACTTTGGGGCAAGCGCGCCGGTGGGTCAAGGACCCTACTTCCCGTTGACGTAGCCCCAGTCCTTCATGACGTTCCGGATCTCGCTGTCGATGCTGTCGGCCTTCTCGAGATCCGCAGCCCCGCCCTTGCCCGAGCCGGAGCCGTCCCGCCAGAAGTAGACGCCGCCGTCGACGCCGAAGACGGGGCGCGGGCCGCCATTCGGAGCCACCGCGAGCTGAAGGTCCGCTGCATCGGCGACCGTCAGCGGGTCACGAAACAGCGCGAGGCCATACGCGCCCACATAGAAGCCGTCCTTGGCGGTGAGCGGCCGACCGTCGACGAGCAACTCAAAGGTCACAGCGGCGTCGTCGGGGACCGTCCTGAACTGGAGCGCGAGTGTGGCCTCTGCCTCTGGCGCGCGGACGTCCACGCGGATGACCGTGCCGCCCTCCAGCAACGAGCGATTGAGGTCGGGCCCACCGACGGCCTCGAAGCCCTGGATCACGACGCCGTCGGCGACCCGAATCGTGCCGGTGAAGTGCCCGCCGGTCTCGCCGCGGTGAAACCGGAGGACCGAGTTGACCCAAACCACCGGCGCCGCTGGGGCAGACGCCGTTGTCGGGGCCGTCGCTGCGGGCGTGGGCGCGGCGTCACGCACCTCCTCGGGCTCGGGCTCGGCCTCGGGCTCCGGCTCGGCAGCGGAGCGACCCACCTTGGCCGCGCTCTCGGCCTTGTACGCGACGAGCTTCTCGCGCATGGCCAGCAGCGCGGGGTGGGCCGCGTCGAAGGCCAGGTTCTCGAGCTCTTCGGGGTCCTTGGTCAGATCGTAGAGCTCCTCCCAGCTGCGCCGGCTATCGAACAGCGTGCGCTTGACGAACTCCATCTTCTCGCGCCGGTCGTGGTGGATGTACTTCAGGCCGCCAACGCGCAGAGCCGTCGAGAGCCGCGCCTCGGCGAGGACGGGCACCTCGGCGGGCTCCGGCCCTCCGAGCAACGCCGGGGAGAGATCGCGACCGAGCATCGTGGTTGGCGGCTTGACGCCGAGCAGCCCGAGGATGGTGGGCGCGAGGTCGAGCTGCGAGACCGGCGTGGTGAGCGTCCGGCCCGCCGTGATTCGGCCCGGCAGGCGAAACACGAACGGCACGTGGAGCTCTTCGTCATACAGCGTCTTGCCATGCTGATGCAGGCAGCGGGTCTCCCAGTTCTCGTTGAAGCAGTCGTGGCGCGCGTCCATCACTTCGCCGTGGTCGCTCGTGACGATGACCAGGGTCTTTCGGGTGAGATCGAGCTGCTCCATTAGCGCGAGGATCTGGCCGAGGTTCTCGTCGGCCCACTTGATCTCGCCGAGATAGGGCTTCGAGAAGCCGTCCACGCCCTCGAGCCGCGGCTTGAACGGACCGTAGCTCTCGGCCGGCGGCTCGTAGGGCAGATGCGGCGTGTTGTAGTTGAGCATGAGGAACCAGCGCTCATCCTTGTGGGCGGTGAGCCACGTCTTGGCCGATGCCGTGATCCACTCGGTGTCCCGGGTGCCATGGCGGTGGTCGATGAGGTGATCGAAGCCGCCGTCGAGCGACAGATCGAGGTTGCCGAACAGGAACAGGTTGTTGGCCACACTCGCCGTCCGGTAGCCGAGCGACGAGAGCAGCCGGCTGAGCAGCGGCGGATTGCCCGCGTAGAACGCCCGCTTCTGCGCGGCCGAGAAGTTCCATCGCGTGTGATGAAAGCGGCCGAAGGTGGCGTACTGGCTGGCGAGGAAGGCGAACGTAGACAGGCGCGTCTGATTGCCGACGGAGTAGGCGTGCTGAAACGCCGTGCCGCCCTGGACCACGCTCTCCATCACGGGGAACAGCTCCGGCAGGCCGCGACGCTTTCGCGCCGGCCCGATCGTGTCCGAGCGCTGCGCGTCGACGACGACGAGGAGGACGTTCTCGGCCGCATCCAGGCCCGTCGCCTCCTGCGCGGCGCGGCGGCTGCCGTCCTCGGTCGTGCGGGTCACGATGGTGGCGTCGGCCAAGAACGCCATGTACCGGAGGCCGGGCTGGCTCTTCTCCGTCGCGAGCGTCAGCTCCAGGGTGCCCTTGCGGCCGGCGACCGTCGCGAGGTCCAGGTCGACCGCCGTCCACTCGCGCAGGCGGTGCTGCGCCACGGGCGTGACCGTCACGGCGCCGAGCGGGGTCGTGTTCGCGCCCTCGACGAGCGCGACGGTGAGGGTGACGGGCTCGGCCAGCGCGACCCGCGCGCCGACGGCCAGATCGAGCTTCAGCCGGCCTCCGGGCGGAATCGTTACATCGGGAAAGCGCGCCGTCGTCGGCACGGGCAAGGCGATGGCCGCACGCAGCGCGTACTGGGCCGTGCGGCCGTCGTTCCACACGATGCGCAGGTCGTGGGCCGCGTTGGGTCCCGACCGCCACGGGTTCTTGTAGGAATGCGGGACTGCGTCTGTCATTGCATCGAGCAGCGGCGACGCGATCGAGGCCGTCTCGAGCTTTTCGGCGAGCCGCGTCGTGACGACGACCTGCTCACCGACGCGCGACAGCCGACCAGAGTCACGATCGGCCTTGACCTCGAGGTGGCCCGTGGGCGTCGGCACCGGGGGCGGGCGGGCCGCCTTGGTCGCGACGGTCGGATTCAAGATGGACGGAGTGGCGGCCGCCGGCGCGGGCACGGTGGGCTGGGGCGCGGCGGGCTGGGGCACGGCGGGGGTCGCATGAGCGAGCGTGAGCGCCGGGAGCGCGCGCTTTGGCGGCGGGTTCTCGCCCGGGTCCGGATCGCACGCGGCGAGCACCGCGACGAGCGAGAGCACGAGTCCAAGCTGACGCACTGGGGCGCAAAAGGCCATCTGAGCAGATTCGCGGGTGCTCCCTCGGGCGTCAAGGTTCACGGCAGGATTCACGGCATGGCTCGACACACGCAGGCCCCTGCGATAGACGACCGCGGTGCTCCATCCCCACGAACTGCGCACGGCCTTGTTCGATCGACGCAGCGTGCTCGTCGGGCTCACGCTGCTGCTCGGCTTCATCGTCATCGCCTATCGCGCCTACGAGCCGTACACGTTCCTGCACGAGGACGGCACCTTCTACGCCAACATCAACAAGGCGATCGCGCGCGACGGCTCCATCGAGCAGACGCAGTACCACCCGCGCTCGTGGCTCGTGGAGGACCTGGGCTGGAACCGCAACCTCGACCAGGGCTGGAGCAACGTGTCGCTCGGCCGCGACGGCCGCTGGATGCCCAAGCACTCGTTCGTCCTGCCGCTCTTCTCCACGCCGCTGTTCGTGGTCTTCGGGTACGACGGCCTGCTGTGGTTCCACATGCTCGCGCTCGTCGTGGGGCTCATGGCGGCCTTCGAGGTCGCCCGAACCTACCTCTCTGACGGCGTCGCCGCGCTCGCGACGATGGCGGTCGCCGCGCAGCCGGTCGTCTCCGGTGACGTATACAGCTACAACAACGACGTGTTCTATTCTGCGCTATTGCTAGTCGGGGTGGTCGCCCAGCTCCGTCAGCGCCCCTGGCTCGCGGGCCTCGTCTACGGCCTGGCGGTGTGGGCCAAGGCCACGAACGTGCTGTTCATCGCGCCCGTCGGCCTCGCGCTGCTCTGGGGTCAGCCGTGGTCGACCTGGCGCCGCATGGCGATGGCGTTCGCGGTGCCGATGTCGCTCTTTCTGGCGGCCAACACCTGGTTCTACGGCGCGCCGTGGGTCACGAGCTACAGCCGCATCCTGATGCGCAAGGACGGCCAGCTCGCGACCGAGAGCATCCGCGAGCGCTTCAAGGAGCCCTTCAAGACGCACGTCAAGACGGTGCTCGAGGACGAGCGCGAGGGCGTCATCCCGCGCGCGCCGCTGCTGGCGCTGGGGCTCGTCGGAGCCGGAGTGCTGGCGGTCCGCCGGCGCAGGTCGCTCGGGCTCGGCGCCGCGTTCTGGGTCGCGACGGCGACGTTCGTCGCGCTCCACGGCAAGTACCACTACGTCTACGCGCGCTTCTTCTTGCCGGTCGTGTTGCTGTCGGTGCTGCCGCTCGGTGGCCTGCTGGACGCGCTGTCGCGGCTGCGCCCGTTCCGCGAACGGGAGGGCTGGACGACGGCGGGTGCGTGGTCGCTGGGCGGCCTCGTGGTCGTGCTGGCGCTCTTGTGGGCGCGCACCCACCGCCCCCCGAGCGCCGGGTGGCGTGCTTCGGACCACGTCGAGGACGCGGTGGTCTCGCGCGACAGCAAGCGCTGCGACTACTTCAACAACCAACGGCAGAAGTGGGAGTGCCCGGGTGACGGGCCGCACGACTTCTTCTGGGGCGCCTCGCTCGGCAAGCAGTGCACGTTCGACGGGCAACCACGGTCGATGCTGTGGCTGCACCCGACCCCCGGCACGCGCGAGAAGCGCATGCGCTTCGAGGGGCTGCCCGCGGGGACCGCGACCGTAACGCTCGGACTGGACGACACGAGCCGCGAACGCGACGTCACGCTGGAGCTCGGTCTCGTCGACGGCCCGCGGTGGCCCATCGAGGGCGCGCTGGGCCCGAACGAGCGCAAGACGGTGGTGCTCTCGCCCGAGGAGAGCGGCCTGACCGAGCCCGGAAAGGCGCTCGAGATCGTGGTGCGTGGATCCCCCGTGCATTGGCGTCACCTCTGTGTCGAGGTCGAGGTCCTGCCGTGAAGCTCGCCGCCGCCGCGAAGGCACTGCTGCCCGCCGCGTGCGTCGGTCTCACCCTGGGCGCGCTCTGGCGCACGCTGGTCGTCGATCCAGAGGCACCCCGGAGCGCTCTGTTCACCGGCGCGGTGCTCCTGGCCTGCCTCGGCGCCGCAGGGCTGGCCTCAAGCGACTCACGTCTCGCGCTCATCCTGCTCGCGCTCGTCGGACTGGGAACCGCGCTGCTCTTGGCCCACCCGCTGGCGTGGGGGGCTCCGCTGGCGTTTCCGGCCTCGAGCTGGCTCGCCCATTGGCTCTCGCGGCCGCGTTCCACCACGTCCGCGTTGTAGACGCCACCGGGGGCCGCTGTTAGGCTGCCCTCCCATGGGCCTGACCATCGTCCAGAAGTCCAATCTCCGCGCGCCACGCAAGCACGCTCCCAACATCGCGCTGGTCCTCGCCGGCGGCGCCATCTCGGGCGGCGCGTTCAAGCTCGGCGGGCTCATCGCGCTCAACACGTACCTCGAGAACAAGAAGGTCACCGACTTTCAGATGTACGTTGGCGTGTCGGCAGGTGCGTTCCTGGCCGCGCCGCTCTCCGCCGGGGTGCCGCCCGAAGAGCTCATCCGGAGCATCCACGGCCGCTCGTCGATCATCACCCAATTTCGGCCGATCCACTTCTACTACCCGAACTTCTCGGAGTTTCTGAGCAAGCCGGTCGACCTGGTCCACGACGCGGTCACGTTCTTCCCCGAGGTCTCGCGCACGCTGTGGCGCTCGATGTCCTCGACGGAGGGCAAGCGGCGCTTTCGTCGGTTCATGTCCCAGCCAAGCTACCCGAACCTCGAGCTGCTCATGGCGCCCGTCATCCGAGACGTGCTCGGGGTAGCGGACCTCGAGCGCTCGGGCCTGAGCTATCTGCCCTCGGGGCTGTTCGACAACACGCCCATCGAGCACTTCATCCGTGAGAACCTCCGGCGCAATCGCCTGCCGAACAACTTCCGGCTCATGCACCTCGAGCGGCACAACAGCCTTTACATTACGGCGACCAATCTCAACACGGCCAAGGTCGCCTTGTTCGGCCACGACGAGGATACGAGTGCGACCATCAGCGAGGCGGTGCAGGCCTCCACGGCGATCCCGGGCTACTTCCGCCCCGTGCGCATCGCGGGCGAAGAATACGTCGACGGCGGAGTCCGCCGTACCGCCAACATCTCACGCGCCTCGCAGAAGGGCGCCGACCTCATCATTTGCTACAACCCGTTTCGACCCATCGTCTACCACCCGGACCGCCGGCCGGGCTCCAAGCAGCGCAGCATGGGCGAGATGGGTCCGGCCATGGTGCTCAACCAGGTCTTTCGCACGCTGTTGCACTCGCGGCTCGAGCTCGGCGTCGAGCGTTTGGCGCTGGAGCCACGCTTCAAGGGCGACCTGCTCGTCATCGAGCCCACCGAGACCGATGCGCGCATGTTCAACATCAGCCCGCTCGCGTTCTGGAAGCGAGCGGAGGCGGCCGAGGCAGGCTTCCTCTCCGCCAAGCAGACCATCGAGAGGCACCACGAGAAGCTCGCGCCCATCTTCGAGGCGTACGGGATTCGGACCAACCTCAAGCGGCTCAAAGAGGACGAAACCGCGCTCCGGCTCGCGCGCGATCACGACGAGGAGGTCTTCGAGGTCCTCCAACACGACGCCGAGGCGCCGCGACCGCATCTGCAAATCGTCCGTTGAGTGCGTTTGCGCTGACCTTCCTGCGGACGTCGTCGGTCCTGCTGGACTTCGACGGCTTTCGGGTGCTCACCGACCCGTGGTTCGGACGCACGATGCGCGGCCTGCCCGTCTTTCGGCGTCCTGGCATCGCGCTCGACGCGCTGCCGCGCATCGATCTGGTGTTGGCGAGCCATCTCCATCGCGACCACTTCGACCTCGACGCGGTTCTCACGCTGGCCCACGCCGACCTCTCGGTGGTCGGGACCCGCGGCACCGCGGCCCACTGCCGGGGACTGGCCGCCGAGGTCCGCGATCTCAGCCCGTGGGAGGTCACCGAGGTCGGCCCGCTGAAGCTGACCGCGACGCCGGCCGAGCACACGGGGCCCCCGCCCGCCGAGGTCAACTACGTGCTGGAGTGGCGTGGTCGCCGCGTCTTCTTCGGCGGAGACGCACGGTGGAGCCCGCACTATCGCGCCATCTCAGAGCGGTTTCCGGCTCTCGACCTCGCGATCCTACCCATCGGCGGGACGCTCATCTTTGGCCACCGCACGACGATGAACCCGGCAGACGCCGTGCGCGCGACGGGGCTGCTGCGTCCGACCTTCGTAGTGCCCATCCATGAGGGCGGTGAGTGGCTCCCGGTGCCGCCCGCGTCGTGGCACCCCGGGCGCAATCGGCATTTCGTACGCGACCTGGCGCTGTCGGGGCTGCCGTCGATCCCGGTCGTCGTGCGTCCCGGCGAGCGTGTGATGTTTCATCAGGCGCACGTTGAGCGCGGCGCGCGCTGCACGGGCGGCTGAGTCAGCCCGCCGTCCACGGGTCGATGAGGCGAATTGGCAAGTCCACGAAATGACGGGCGTTCCGGGTCGCGAGGGGCGAAGCGGAGTTTCACGAGCGTGAGCGTGGTCGTCCAGACCGCGCCAACGGGGAGCGAATCGGCCCGGGGCACGAAGCCACGGTCCGACCTCCGGGGCGAGGTCGAGGTCTGCCAGGACGCCTCCGTTGGTGGTGAACCCTTCGGCCAGCGGCTTGGCAACGCCCAGCCGCCCCTGGCGAAAGACAAACGCATACAAGTACGTAGGTAGATGACACCAACAACCCGGCAGCTGCGCCATGATTTCCGCTTGCCTCCGCGGGCTGAAGCAATCACGATGTGACCGAACGCATTGGTGCGGAGGACGCATGAAGGTGACGTTGGGTATTTGGCTTGGGTGCGCGGCAGTCGTCGCCGTGTCATCGTGTTCGACCGATCAAGATAGTGCAATGATCACCGTCGACGACAACCAGAGCGCAACGACCGAAGTGAAGGGCGACGGGGGCGGCAACATGGACACATTGGCGCCAGCCAACGCCAAGCGGCCCCTCGCCGGAGCGCAGGTCGCAGGCGGTGGGGTGGTCAAGAGCGCCAACTACCAACTGGTGGTGACCGTTGGAAGCGTCGGGTCGCAACCGGGCATGACCTCGGGATCAGCAACACTCAACCTGGGCGTGATTGGCGCCATGGAAGGCAAGTAGCCATGCTGAAGTTTCTTCGAATCGCAGGACTCGTTCTCTCGCTCGCTGGGGCAGGCACCGCGGTTGCGGCGGTCCCTGGCGAGATTACCATCCAGGGCCGGCTGTTCGATTCCGACGCCAACCCAACCAGCGCGACGATGGCGGTGACGGTGTCTGTCTATACGAACGCCACGGGCGGCACTCCGCTGTGGACGGAAACCACGAGTATCCCGTTCGTGGATGGGTATTTTGCCATCGAGCTGGCTCGAGCCCAGCCGTTCGCTCAATCCGTCTGGGACGGCAGCCAACGCTTCGTCGGAATTCGTGTCGGCACCGACGATGAGATGACGCCAAGAGTCGTCATTTCTAGCGTGCCGTACGCCATGCTTGCCAATGACGTGAACGGCGACATTCACCCAAGATCGGTCACGATTCCCGGCGTTGGGCTCGTCATCAACGACAAGGGCCAGTGGGTCGGTGACCCCACCGGGTTGCAAGGACCGACCGGCAATCCCGGCGACACGGGGCCCAAGGGCGAGACCGGCCCGGCTGGAGTCCCCGGCGCGGCCGGCGCCAAGGGAGACACCGGCGCCAAGGGAGACACCGGCGCCAAGGGAGACACCGGCGCCAAGGGAGACACCGGCGCCAAGGGAGACAAGGGCGACAGCCTGTCGTGGAGAGGCGCGTTCGTACCGGGTGCCAGCTACCTGAAAAATGACATCGTCTCGTTTCAGGGCAGCGTGTGGATCGCAGTCGGCGAGAATGCGACCGCGACCGATCCGGCGACCGACACCGAACATTGGGGAACCCTCATCGCCAAGGGTGAGAAGGGCGACCCCGGCCCGAAGGGTGATGCGGGCCCCGTGGGACCGACCGGTCCAAGTGGCGATGTCGGCCCGCAGGGCCCAGTGGGCGACACGGGTCCGCAGGGTCCAGTCGGCGCGACGGGTCCGCAGGGTCCAGCCGGTGCGACCGGGGACACTGGGCCCATCGGACCGACGGGAACCCCGGGTGCGACTGGCGCAGGGGGCGAAGGGTTCGCATGGAAGGGGCCGTACAGCGCCACGGAGAAGTATGCGAAGAACGATATTGTCTCCGCGAACGGCGCGGGCTGGATTGCTTTGGTCGCAGATGCGTCATCGTCGCCGCTCGACGACGCGGATTCCTGGGCCATGTTCGTGGCGAAGGGCGATACCGGGGCGACGGGCGCTACCGGCCCGACCGGTCCAAAAGGAGACACGGGAGCAACTGGCCTGAAAGGCGACAGCGGAGCGACCGGGGCCACGGGTGACACGGGTGCCACTACGCAATATTGTTGCACAAATGACCCATGAAACGGGCTACAACCCTCGATTTAACCGATATGAAGATCCTGCGGGAGCTGCAGAAGGACGGGCGGCTGAGCAATGTCGAGCTGGCCTCGCGCATCGGCCTGTCGCCGCCGCCCTGCCTCAGGCGGGTGCAGGCCCTGGAAAAACAGGGCTATATCGCGGGCTACCGGGCCCTGCTGGATGCCCAGAAGCTGGGCTTCGGGGTGCAGCTTTTCGCCATGGTGGGGCTCAAGAGCCAGAACGAGGCGGAGCTCCGGGCCTTTGAGGCGAAAGTGGCCGGATGGCCCCTGGTGCGCGAGGCCTATGCCATTTCAGGGGAAGCGGATTTCATCCTGCGCTGCACCGGGAGCGACTTGGCCGAACTGCAGGACTTCATCATCAAGACGCTGACGGCGGCACCCAATGTGGACAGTGTGAAGACCACGATGATCATGCGGGTCTCGAAATACGAGCCGGGAGTTCCGATCCGATGAGCGGGGTTGCGGTGTCGCGCGGCGGCTGGTTCGGCCTGATCTCGTCGGCTGCCACCGCCGTGGTGGTGGGCTTTGCCTCCACCATCCTGCTCATCATGCAGGCGGCACAGGCGGTGGGGGCCACGCCGGCGCAGCAGGCCTCGTGGGCGGCGGTGCTGTGCTTCGGCATGGCGCTCACCTCGTTCTATCTGTCGTGGGCCCACAAGATGCCGATCATCACGGCATGGTCGACGCCGGGAGCGGCGCTGATTGCCACCAGCGCAACGGGCATTACTTATGAACAGGCACTGGGCGCTTTCGTCGTCGCGGGGCTGCTCATGGGCCTCACGGCGCTTATCAAGCCTTTGGCCAGGGCCATCGCGCAAATTCCGGCACCGCTTGCGGCGGCGATGCTGGCCGGCGTGCTGCTGAAATATTCGCTGGGGGTTCCGGCGGCGGCGCTTTCCATGCCGCTCTATGTCTTGCCGCTGATCATCGTGTTCTTCGGCCTGCGCCTGAGCTATCCGCTGTTTGCCGTTCCCGTGGTTGTGGTGCTGGGCGTGGCGATGGCAGGCTTTGCCGGGACCTTCGCCGGCGATTGCTGTGAGGTTGGTTTCACCCGGCTCGTATGGACCACGCCGCAGTTTGACGGCGCGACAATTTTAAGTCTCGGCGTGCCGCTGTTCCTGGTCACCATGGCGTCGCAAAATCTCCCGGGCTTCGCGGTGCTACGGGCGGCGGGCTATGAGCCGCCGGTGACTTCCTGCCTGCTCACCACGGGGCTTGCCTCGATGGCGATGGCGCCCTTCGGCAGCCACGCGGTGAACATGGCGGCGATCACCGCCTCGCTGGTGACTGGCCCCGAGGCGCACCCCGATCCGGATAAGCGTTGGCTGGTGGCCTGGCCCTATCTGGTTTTATATGCGGCGGTTGGACTGGCGGCGGCATTGTTCGTGTCGGTGCTCGGCAGCCTGCCCGCCGCGTTGATCACCACCATCGCCGGCCTTGCGTTGTTCTCGCCGCTGATGGGCAGCGTCGTGGCCATGCTGAAGGAACCGCGCGACATCGAAAGCGCCCTGATCACGTTTCTGGTCACCGCATCCGGCATCACATTTTTCAGCGTGGGTTCGGCCTTCTGGGGGCTGGTGGCGGGGCTGGTGCTGTTCGGGGCAAGGCATTTTCTCGTTACGAAGAAACCATAACTGAAATTTGTTTGAAAGACAGGAATTCGCATGACTGCATCGAAAAAATCCCTTCATGATTTCACACTCCAAGGCATTGACGGCAAGCCCATGCCGTTGGCGCAGTTCAAAGGGAAGGTTGTGCTGCTGGTCAACACGGCGTCTGAGTGCGGCTATACGGGGCAGTATGAGGGGCTCGAGCAGTTGTGGCTGGCCAACAAGGACAAGGGGCTGGTGGTTGTGGGCGTGCCGTCCAATGATTTTGGCGGGCAGGAGCCGGGGACGGCGGGGGAGATCGCTTCGTTCTGCAAGCGCAATTACGGGGTGACGTTTCCGCTTGCCGACAAGCTGGTGGTGAAGGGCGAGGGGGCGCACCCGCTTTACAAGTGGGCGGGCGAGATGGCGGGAGAAGCGTGCCGGCCGAAGTGGAACTTCCACAAGTATCTGTTCGGGCGCGACGGGAAATTCATCGATTGGTTTTCAACCCAGGCGAAACCGATGGGGCCGAAGATAGGCGAAGCGGTGAAGAAGGCGCTGGCAGCTTACTGACTTTTGCCGGAATGACAGATTGAATGGACTATCGCCTCTTGAAAGTCTGGGTGGTCGGGTCTTCGCCCGACCATGGAGACTGTTCAATTACGCCCACTTCACTTTCAAAATCTCGTAGCTCTTGCCGCCGCCGGGGGTGTTGACTTCGACGCTGTCGCCCTTTTTCTTGCCGATGATGGCGCGGGCGATGGGGGAGGAGACGGAGATCTTGCCCTTCTTCACGTCGGCTTCGAATTCGCCGACGATCTGGTAGGAAGATTCGTCCTCGCTGTCCTCGTCCACCAGGGTGACCTTGGCGCCGAACTTCACAGTGTC
>SXOX01000218.1 GCA_005776585.1 Pseudomonadota bacterium
CCGCCGAGTCGGCCATGAACGTGGCGCAGGCCAAGCAGCTTAGCGAGCTGCCCGGGAAGACGGTGGCGGCGAAGTCGGTGAGCTTCGACGACGACAAGGCCGGGCTCGGCGCGACGACCGTGCAGGCCGGCCTCGAGAAGGTCGGCACTCGGCTCGGGGCCCTGGACGCGAGTCTCGCGACCGTCACGAAGTCTAACGCGGCGCTGGGCGACCGGGTCCAGGCGTTGGAGAGCAAGATCGTGGGCGCAGCCAGCGTGCCGATTGTGGCGATTGGCGGCTTGAGCGCGACGGACACTCAGTCCGCGCTGTCCGAACTGACGACGCTCGTCCTCGCGCAACAAGCGAAGCTCGCCACGGTCGAGACTCAGCTGGCGGCGCTGAAGACGTGCCCAGCGGGGATGATCACAGCCTCGTCGGGCTGTGTCGAAGCCAAGCCCCGGGAGCCAATCACCTGGGAGTTCGCGACAGCGTATTGTGGTGTCGATGGACGGCGGCTGTGTAGCTACGCCGAACTTCAATCCGCGTGCGGCGCCCCGGGCCCCGACGGAATGGCCGTCGGCGAATGGACCTCTGATCTGACGGCCCCTGGTGAGGCCCTCGTCGCGACGTTTGTGGTCAATGGCTGCCTTGCGTTCTCAGCCAAGACGTCGCCGTTCGAAGACGCCGGCGGCCAAGTGTTCCTCCCCTACCGCTGCTGCAAGTCGCTATAACTCGACTCACCCAACGCCCGCGCGACATCCCCCCGCTGAGGCCCTGCTGCGCGAGCGCGCGCAGACCCGGCCTCGTCCGCTGGCCAACGCAATTCGTCCGGCCCTTGCATTGTGGACGGACTCAGGCGTTGCGCACGCCACTGCTCCGATCGCTTGCCCAGCGAGTCTTCGCTCGGGGCCCTCCTCTCGAACGATGTCATGCTCACTCACGGCCGCTTCTGCCGCCATTTTGCTCAGCCTCGGTAGTCGCGCCACGGCTTGCGAGAAATTTTCGTAGCTCCTCGAGTGGAAGTAGCTCACAATCCGCAAGTACTTAGTCCAACCGACGAAGCGGTCCCTGAGGAACACGTGGCAGAGGCGGCCCTGGCATGACGAGAAGCGCGCCAGCGGGCCACCGGAGGCAGTCACCGCCTGGCTTTGGTCAGCCACTGCTGCTCGCCTTGGGCGGGTCGAACGGCACAGCCACGTACGCCTGCGCCGGGTGGGTCGGACTGTTCGGGTGAGTCGCCCGCAGCCGACCCGCGGCAACCAGAGGGCGCAGGTGCTTGTTGACGAGGTGCGTGACGTCCTTGCGCCCCAGCATCGACGCCAGCTCCACAGCCGTGCGGGATCGATGCGCGCACAGGGCCACGAGCGCGCTTCGCAGGTCGTCCTGCCGGGGCTTGAGCCCAAGCCGCGCGCGCAGCTCCTGGGTATTCGCGCCGAGCTCCTGGGTATTCGCGCCGAGCTCCTGGGTATTCGCGCCGAGCTCCTGGGTATTCGCGCCGAGCTCCTGGGTATTCGCGCTCACAGCAAAGAGTGGCATTTGCCGTCCGATGTCCATTTCAGTACGACGTGCCGAACCCGGCTCGTCCACCGGCACGTCGGCTCCACTCGGGGGGACCGCCGGCGGCTGCCGATTCGGCCCCAGGTCGTCCGTCGCGTCCTCCGGCACCGCTGGGTCGCTGGCCAGCTCGTAGAAGCTCGCCGCGCCGGCCGAGTGAAGTCGCAACAGCCCGCGATCCCGCAGCCGCCTCAAGAGCTGGCTCGCACCGAGCGTGTCGAGGCCGGCAATCTTGCGCATCACGCCATTGTCGACGCGCCCGTGCCGGGAGGCCTCGAGCAGCGCCCGGAACTCCGGGTCGGTCAGCTCTTCTGAGCCGAGCGACGCGACGAAGTTTCGATCCGCCCAGCTCAGGGTTGGCGTGTTACGCAGTGTGACCCTGAACTCCCGTGCACGCGCCTCGATGACTGGCGTTGGCAGAAACGCTCCCTCCATCTCGGCGAACATCCGCGGGATTCCCTCGCCCTGGTCGCGCATCGCGTCGAGGTCCACGAGCGCCCGCACGAGCCGTGGGTTCCGGCTCGCGTGTACCCGTCGCAGAGCCAGCAGGTCTTCGAGCGACGCGTCGGCCACGAGTCCGCCCGGGCTCACGATCTCCATGCGATCATCGAACATCCAGACCTCGACGCCGCGGCCCTGTGTGGCGTAATCGCGGTGGGCGACGGCGTTGAGCACCGCCTCCTTCCACGAGAACTCGGGGTATTCCAAGACGGGACGGAATCGCTCCCCGACAAGGCGCGAGGGGCGTCGGACGAGCCCGCCGATGACCCGCCACGCCTCCAGCAGTACCTGGGGCACCGGTCCCTCGATGCGGGGCAATTCCTCGACATTGTGAACGGGACCGGTCCGACGCTCCGTGCCAATGACCCGAAAGATGCGCACGCCGGCATTCGGATGGTCTGGGCCGCGCCGCGCGAACAACAGCTCCGCTGCTCGGCGCAGTTGCACACGTGTGCCCCGTTCGTCGGCGAGCTTGCGCACGACGAGATACTCGGCCGGCTCGAACATGGGCATGCCTGCGCCAGACATCCCGTTCCGCACCAACGCATCGTCGAGAGACGCAATGGTCACTGGAGAAGGCTGCGCTTCGTAGCTCTCGGCAAGCCCCTGCTGCTTGAGCGCCCGCACCTTGGCGTCCGAGAGCTGGTGGGTCGCGTCGCCGATGCGCGTTGGGAAGCCGTCGCCGACAACCTGCACCGGCTCGTCCGACGCCGGGACGTCAAATACGAGCAGCTCGAGCCCCTCATGCGGGACGAGTACGCCGGGTCGTCCTTGGGGCATGAGCCGCTCGGTTGGCACGCGAAGCATGGCGTCGATGGCGTCAGGAGGATAGCGGTGCCCAGTGATCGCCCGGTCATCCTCGATGCCCAGGATCAGGACCCCGCCGTCTGCGTTCGCAAAGGCGGCCACGTACTCGGCGATCTGGTCGCGCACCTCGCGCCGATCTCTCGGCTTCTTTTGGCCTTCGACCCCCTCGAACAACGACTTGCGATCGAAGTACTGTCCCTCATGTCGTGCCAGAAACGGAGTTACGTCGAACTGCACCGTGCTCACACTCCTAGTCGCCCGTGACGTACTCGAGCGCCATCGGGTGCAGCTCGCAGGCGTCCTTGACGGTTTGCAGCATGGGCGTGGGCCTCCTTCGCGCGGCGTCCCGCTCGAATACAACGTCGGCGCATGGGCGACAAGCTCGAAACACCGCGTTTCTTGCGCTCCCCTTCCGGCTGAGTATCGTCATTCACGACGCCGTCACGGTTGGCGTCCAGCACAGGAGGACCATGTCTCAGACGCTCACGCTCAACGACTCTCCGGCCCGTTGCGCCCGCGCCTCGCGCCGGCACCGGCGGCTGGCCAAGCGCACCGGCAACGACAAGGCGCTCGATATCGCGCGGCGCATCGACGTCCCGCTGGCGGCGCTCTCCGCCGCGATGGCGGCGCAAGACGCGGCCGAAGAGGTCGAGGAGGACGCGCTCGACGACTGGATCCAGGACGACCGCGTGCTGGACGGCGACGTCGGGCGGCTCGATCGCAAGTGCGTCGACTGGGACGTCGACCACCCGACCGACCACAGTCGCGAGACGGTCTTCAAGGGCGCGACCGTCAGCGAGGTCATCCGGCAGCGCCGCGAGGACGAGGTCCTCATCGCCGATCAGCTCGTCGAGCGCGCGACCAGCCTCCCCAATGTGCACCCGGCGCGCGAGGTGGCGACGCGACTCGCCCAGTCCGCCGAGGCGAGCCGCACGGCGCAGGCCGCGCACGTCACGTCCATTGGCGCCGTCGCTCGGGCGAAGGCCGCCGTGGACGTGGCCAAGGGCGTCCTGGTCCTCCAGTACAAGGACAACGCGATCGACATCCGTCGCGCCTGCGGCGACGCGATCCTCGAGGCCTGCTTCCCCGTGCTGCGTTCGGCACCCGACGCCAAGCCCAGCTGACGCCGCTCCATCCGTTGCCACGCGCTCGATCGGAGCGACGCCGCCCTCCGCATCCGCTGCGCCGCGCTCCGCACGCCGTGTGGGCCTCGCCAACGGCGCCGTCGCAGCCTCCTGCGGCGCACACGACGCCTCCGCACCCGCCGTGGACCCTCCGTCACGTCGTGCGGTCGCCGCGGCAGCCGCGCTAGTACCCCCATGACGCCGTGTTGGCGTCGCCGGCGCTTCCGCGACGATTACGACGCGATCCACCGAACGGCGACCTCTCGCGGTATTCACCGGCCCGCGAGGTCCACGACGTCCGGCCAACCGCGAGCGGCGGGCTCGGGCAACGCGAAGCGAACCCCGCAGCACGGCGCGCATCGCGCCGCGCGAGGACCGCGAGCGGTGCACGAGCCCGTCGCTCGCGGGAAGACCTCCGTCGCAGGGCATCACCGGAGCTAGCGCCACCGCACCGCCGCAGTTAGACTCGACGCCCGATGCAGGCCCCCATGCGACGAAGGCACGGCGCTGCGGCACCTGTGCCCGGCCTGCTCGCCCTGGCACTCGCCGTCGCGAGCTGCCTCCCGGCCTACGACCACCCGTGCACGACGCACGCCGACTGCGCGCAATGGCCGGGCTTCTGCAACTGCATCGACGGCCTCTGCTTCCGCTTCGGCTGCCCGAGCGTCGACTCCAGCGGGGCCGATGCCGACGTCGCCCCGACGGTGACCTGCGCGCCATCAGACCTGAGCTGCTGTCCGACCGACGGCTCCGATCGCAGCGCGCGCTCGGCCTGCGTGAAGGCGACCGGCAAGACCGCGCCTGCGCCGCTGTTCGCGCCGGTCGTGCACGACTCCGGCGAGGTCATGGTGCTCGCCACCGAGGGCCCGTCCGGCGCGCGACTGCTCCGGCACGGCGTCACCCTGGGCGAGACGGCACGCACGTCCTTTCCAGCCCACCCGCGCGGCTTCCTGGCGCTGCGCGACGGTCGCACGGCGGTCACCGAGGGCAGCGACGTGGTCCTCGTCGAGGCCTCGGGTGCCACGAGCCGCATCTCGCTCGGTGCCGCCGTCGCCGGTCCGCCGGTGGAGCTCGGGCCGACCCGGCTGCTCGTCCCGCTCGCCAATGGCACGCTCGTCGAGTCCACCGCGACCGCCAAGGGCCTGACCTCACCGCCGCTGTTTGCACCGGGTGCCGCGGTCGAGGTCAGCGTCTTTGCGGCCACGACCCGCGCGGCGCTCATCGACGCCACGGGTGTGCTGCACATCGTGGCGCTCGCCGGCGTCTCGGACGCCAAGCTCATCCCCAGCGGCGCGTCCGAGGGCAAGGTGCTCGGGGCGCCCGCCATCGACGCGCAGGGTCGGGTCTATGCCGTCACCGCCTCCGGGTCGCTCACGGGGCTCGTCGCGTCCGGCGGAAGCCTTTACGACCGGCTGGCGTCGGTGACGGTCGGTCTTGCGCCGTTCTCGCCCGTGGTCGGCCCCAACGACGTCGTCGCCGCAGCGTCGGGCACCGAGAAGCGCGTCGTCGCCGTCAGCTACGTCGGCACCGCGGCGACCACGCTGCTCATCGCCGGCCCCGCGGAGCTGGCGGACGTGCCCATCGCGTCGCCCATCATCGACGGCGCGGGGACCGTCATCGTCGCCTTGGCGAACAACGACCTCGTGGCGCTCGTCCGGTCAGGCGGCGGCACCACGGCGCGCGTGGCGTGGCGGTATGCGCGCCCGTCGCGGCTCGCGGGCGGGCTCGCGCTGCTGGAGGACGGCACGCTGGTCGCAGCCGACGATTCGGGCGGGCTCGCGCGCCTCGTGGGCGGCTCGGGGCCCGGAACGGCGCCCTGGCCGCTGGCGCATCACGATCGCCGCGGCTCCGGCGCGTCAGGTCTCTGAGCCTCGGGGACCCGCGGCGCCCAGCTCGCGCCGCGCCACAGCTGGGCCAAAAAAGTGAAGCGACAGCAAAAGAACGCTTGACCGGC
>SXOX01000219.1 GCA_005776585.1 Pseudomonadota bacterium
AAGGGGGACACCGGCGCAACTGGTGCCACGGGAGCGAAGGGGGACACCGGCGCAACGGGTGCCACGGGAGCGAAGGGGGACACCGGCGCAACGGGTGCCACGGGAGCGAAGGGGGACACGGGCGCGACGGGTGCCACGGGAGCGAAGGGGGACACGGGCGCGACCGGAGCCACCGGCCTCCTCAGCTCGGGCACGGCAAAGGGCGCTACGCCGTACTGGAACGGCTCGGCGTGGGTGATCTCGAACTCGTCGCTCTACAACGACGGCTCCAGTGTCGGCTTCGGCACGACCTCGCCGGGCGGCCAAATCGACGTTGTTGGCCTCGACGTGTACGCCGAAGCGTCCGATCAAGTCCAGACGTCAAAGAGCGCGTCGTCCGCCGGCTCGAGCTACTGGCAGTCGTTTACCGCGGGCAAGACGGGCTACCTATCCACGCTGAGCGTGTCGCTCAATTCGTCGCTGACCGGCGGGCTGCCGGCGGCGATGACGCTGAACATCTACTCCGGCGAAGGCAACGCGGGCACGCGCCTTTCGACGCAAACAGTGACGGTCGCCGGCACGTCCTACTACGATCGCTATTTCGCCATTGCCGACCCACCGTTGCTGACGTCGGGGACCCAATACACGTACGAGTTGATTCCAGCGAGCGTGCAGACCAACTGGACCGTCTTTCAGGGAACCAACCCGTACGCCGGCGGGAGAATTTCGCACAACTCAGGTTGGGATGCCACGTTCACCACCTACGTATCGAGTGGCACGCCGGCCTCCGGGCTCGTTGTGCAGAGTGGCTCCGTCGGCATCGGGACGTCCGCGCCAACGTGTCGACTCGACGTCAATGGCGACGTGCGGCTCGGCTTGCCAACCGAACCCTCGTCACTCGCGTCGACCGGGTGGTCGAGCGCGGCGCTCATCTTCTCAGGCGGTCCCCAGAGCGGGGCGGCGAACACCGGCGACAATACCGACCCCCTCTGGATGGCGCGGTACAATGTCGCCTCGGACCAGTCCGAGCTCCGGGTGGTCATCGGCGACGGCGGGGACGTCAATGATCGTTTCGTCATCGGCTCCATGAGCAACACGAGCGGCGAGTTCTCGCGCACCGCAACGTGGACGGGCAAGTTCTCTGTGACGGCAAGTGGCGTCGTCAAGGCCGCTGGCACGATCACGGCCAGCACCACGCCCGATATCGCCGAGACCATTCCGGCCGCGGCCGACGTGGGTGTCGGTGACGCCGTATGTGCCGACCCGGAGCGTCGCGAGAGCGTCGTGCGCTGCCGCATCGGCGACTGGGGCGTCATGGGTGTCATCGCCGACGGGACCAGTGGCTTCATCATCAACTCGTATGGCAAGGACGTCGACGCCGCGCTCACCGGTCAGCCGCTCGTGCTTGCTGGCCGCGTGCCGGTGAAGGTGTCGACCGAGAACGGTCCCATACGTATGGGCGACTGGTTGACGCCATCGTCTACCCCTGGCGTCGCCATGCGCGCGTCCGGCGCCGCGCCACTCGTGGGCGTCGCACTGGACGCGTTTGACGGTGTCAACGGAGCCACTGCGCGCGAGGGGACCGTGCTGTGCTTCGTCAAGCCGGGCCAAGGCGGCACGGCGGAGCTCGCCGCCGATATCGCTCACCTGCGGGACGAGAACACCGCGCTTCGCAAGGAGAATCACGACATTCGCGCACGTCTCGACCAGCTCGAGGCGCTGGTGCTGGGCCGCCACAGGCAGCGCGGACGCTGACCTTCGCGCTTCGCCCTATCGCGGCGCACACGCCCACGGCTCCCGACCTGCTCTCGCGTCGGCCGCGTGCGCCGCACACCCTCGCCCGTCCCTGGCCCCAAACTGGATCTACCGACCGACGTGGCCAACGCTCGCGCCGGAGGCACTGGTGCTGCCGGCCGGCTGGTTCGTCGCGCTCCTGCCCGGGCTCGACGCCAACGCCGGCACCGAGCGCGACCTCGGCCGCCCGCCGGCCCCCGCACAGCACGGCGTATAGCTGTTCCCGAACGACGCCGCCGTGGCTCTGGTGCGCCGTAGCCGACCGAGCCAGGCACGACCGCCGCACGGCGGCACGCTTCTCGCGCGTTCGCTCGGGTTCAAGGCGAACTTCTTTGGCCAAGCGGGCGAGGCGCTGGCGCAGTCTGCCCGAAGTGCTCCACCAGCAGGTCGAAGACCATGCGGACGCGGCGACTGCTGTGGACCTCGCGGTGAGCCACTAGCCAGGCAGGGACCGGAATCGCCGCCATCGACGGGAGCGCCCGGCACACGCGCGGCTCGGCGTCCCCCACCGCGTCGATGACGGCCCCGATCCCGAGCCCACTCTTTACGAGCTCCCACAGCGCCAGATGGCTGTCGACGTGAACCGGGAAGTTCGCGGGCGTCAGGCTGAACCCCAGCGCGTTCAGGCCGTTCATGAAGCGGCCGTCGTCGTCGCTGAAACCGATGAAGTCGGCCCGTCTGAAGTCGGCGAAGGCTGCGGGCTCACCCACCCGCTTGAGGTAGCCGGGTGTGGCGTAGAGGTGGGCGGGCGTGTCCCGTAGGCGGGTCGCGAACAGGTTTGGATCAGTGGGCCGGCCGCTGCGAATGGCGATGTCGGCCTCGCGCCGGCGCAAATCGCGCACAGCGTTTGTCGCGACCAACCGGATGTCGATCCCCGGGTGGAGCTCTCGGAGGCGCAGCAGGACGGGCGGCAGAAGAAAGGCGGTAATCACCTCACTTGCCGTGATGCAGATCGAGCCCTCGATCGTCTGCGACTGTCCCGACGCCGCCAGCGACAGGTGCGTGGCGGACTCTCCCATCCGGCGTACGTGCTCCAACAAGTCGAGCCCACCGGCGGTCAGTGTCAGACCTCGGCCGACCCGTTCAAAGAGGGCGATGCCCAGCTCCTCCTCTAACGCGGTCACCTGCCGGCCCAACGTCGGCTGGGTCATCCCGAGCGCGCGCGCCGCTGCCGAGAGCGAGCCCTCCTCGGCGGTGACGAGGAACGCGCGCGCCCGATTCCAATCGAACCTTACGGGTCGCCAATCCATGCGTTAATGCATACAAGATCTGCCGCAATAGTCAATTCCCAGAGCACCTACCAACCCGTATCGTCAGTGGTGTCGACGGAACAGCAGTTCCGACCAACAACAGACGAGGAGACGACCCATGCAAGCATGTATCTACGAAGAGTACGGACCGGCCGAGGTAGTCACGGTAGGGGAGGTGGCACGGCCTGAGGTGAAGGCGGACGAGGTGCTGGTTCGAGTGCACGCCGCCTCGGTGACCACGGCAGACTGGCGCTTCCGGCGGGCCGCGTTCCCCGGCGGCTTCGCGCTGGCGGGCCGGTTGATGCTCGGGCTGTTCCGGCCGCGCAACCCGGTACTGGGGATGGACTTCGCCGGGACCGTCGTCGCGACCGGGAAGGACGTGACCCGCTTCCGGCTGGGAGACCGCGTCTTCGGCTCCACGAACCCGATGCGGCGGGGAGCGCACGCGGAATACGTCGCCGTGAAGGAGTCCGACGCCGTCGCGCACACGCCGGCCAGCCTGACCCACGCGCAAGCGGCCGCCATCCCCTTTGGCGGAAATTCGGGCTTGGCCTTCATCCGGGACTTTGGCCGGGTGCAGCCGGGGCACCGCGTGCTGATCGTCGGCGCCTCGGGCGGCGTGGGCGTATGGGCCGTGCAGATCGCCCGGCACCTGGGCGCTGAGGTCACCGGCGTGTGCAGCACCCGGAACCTGGAGTTGGTCCGGTCGCTCGGCGCGCACCACGTGGTCGACTACACCACCGGCCAGCTCGGCGAGCCCGGCAAGCAGTACGACCTGATCTTCGATACGGTCGGTGTCACCACCTTCGCCGGCTGCAAGGCCGCTCTGACCGAGAAGGGCCTCTACTTGCCGCTGAACTCCGGGCTGGCGGAGATGGGGCAAGCGCTCCTCACGGCATTCAGCCGGGGCAAGCGGGTGAAGCATGCGATCAGCAAGAACACGCGCGAGGGACTCGAGGCGCTCCTGACGCTCATCGCGTCGGGTGCGATCAAGCCGGTCATCGATGCCGTCTACCCGATGAGCCAGATCGTGGCCGCCCACCGCCACGTCGAGGGGAGGCACCGAAGCGGGAGCGTGGTCGTGACCATGGAGCCGTTGGCGGCGTAGACGCCGGCTCAGGGATCGCCGGCGCGGCCGGCCACCTCGGGAGCGCAGTCGAGGGCGCTACTCGACCCCGCTACATTGCGGCACAGAAAGTACGAGTTCGAACGGTTTTGGGCAGGTCTCGCGCGGCACCCTCGCCTTGGCCTCCCTTGACCCGATGCGATCAGCGCCTTGCTCTGGATGTCAGATGACAGTTGCAACACGAATCACGAGCAAAGGTCAGGTGGTCATTCCCAAGGCGGTTCGTGACCGACTACGTTGGCGCCCGGGAACGCGGCTGGCGGTCGAGGAGGGTCCAACCGGCGCCGTGACACTGCGGCTCGCGGATGTAGCTGTCGCTGGCGCCGGGGAGAGCGATCCCATCGAGCGGGCTTTTGGGTTCTTGACGGAGGGCGATCCCCTGGGTGATCTCGAGGCGGAGCACCGCGCAGAAGTAGCCAACGATGAGCACTCCCGACGTCATTGATGCATGGACGGCGATCGCACTGCTTCGGGGCGAACCGCCCGCCGCCGGCGTAGTTCGCCGCTACCTACGCCGAGCAAGTGCGGGGTCGACGCTGCCGAGACGTCTGCTAGAACGGGGCTGCCCCAATTGCCCCAGCGGCAGCCGACGTCTACCCCTTTTCACCCGCGTGCCAACCTGCTACGCATCGGCCTCATGACGACGTCGCACCTCCTCCAGGTCCCTTCCGCGAACGGCGACGCCATCGCCTGCGCGGTGGCGCTTCCCGCAACACCCGGACCCGCCGTGGTGCTCATCCACGAGTGGTGGGGCCTCAACGACCACATCCGGAAGGTCGCCGAGCGGCTTGCCGCCGAGGGCTTCGTGGCCTTCGCTCCCGACCTCTACCGCGGTCAGGTCGCCACCAACGCCGCGGACGCCTCGGCCCTGATGACGGCGCTCGACTGGAGCCGCGCGTTGGCGGACCTCGATGGCACGCTCACCGCCGCGGCCGCGCATGCGTCCACGCACGGCAAGGTCGGCGTCATGGGCTTCTGTATGGGCGGCGCGCTCACCTTCGCTGCCGCGGCGCGCTTTGGCGCACGCGTCGGCGCGGCGGTTCCGTACTACGGCATCCCGCCGGGCTACGATCCCGGCACAGTCACCGCACCCCTCATGGCGCACTTCGCTGTGCGCGACGGCTGGGCCAAGCCGGAGCTGGCGGTGGCGTGTCAGACGGCAGTCCATGCGGCGGGCAGGTCGATGGAGCTGCACGTCTACGACGCCGACCACGCCTTCGCCAACGACACCCGTCCGGAAGTCTACAACCCCGCCGCCGCAGCGCTGGCCTGGAGCCGCACGGTGACCTTCTTCCGCGAACGGCTGCGCGGCTAACGTGCACTTGCTCGGCGCGGCGACGGCGCTGTTTGCGCTGGTCACCGCCTTCTTCTACGCGCCGCTGCTCGGAAACTTCGTCTTCGAGCGCGACGGCTGGGACGCTGTCCTGGTCGGCGACCTGCTGGCCTCCGGTGAGGGCAGCGCCTGGGTCCCCGGCGGAAGCTTCCTCCTCCACGAGAACCTCCATCGCGTACTCGGACCGGTCGGCTGGGCCATACGGTGGATTCTCTTCGGCACGTGGCTCCCGGGCTGGCACGCGCTCGACCTGGTCCACCACGCGCTCAACGGCGCGTTCGTCCTGTGGCTCGGGATGACGCTCGGCCTTGCTCGCGCACCAGCGATGATCGCGGGGTTCGCGTTTCTGCTCTCGCCCATTCACGCCCCGGTGCTCGCCCCAATCGGTCGCGACTACGACCTCTGGGTCACGACCTTCACCCTGCTGACGGTCGGCGCCTTCGTCCGTGAGCGCCATCGTCGCGGCGCGCTGTGGCTTGGCCTTGCGCTGCTGTCCAAAGAGACGGCGCTCGCGTTACCGGCCGTCCTCGTCGTCCTCGGCCTGGCCCGCGGACTGCGCGGCCGAGCGCTCGTGGGCGCCCTCCGCTGGTACGCCCTGCCCTTTCTCGTCATCGTTCTGGCACGCGGGGCGCAGCTGCTGGTCAAGGGCAGCCTGGACGGCGCCGCGCTCCCGTCGAAGGTCCTCGATCTCAGCGTCACCCGCGTGCTGCTCGATGGTCCGCGCGTCCTGGGTCACGCGCTCCTCGCCTGGCTCGAGCCGGTCGTGCCGGTCGAGCCCGCGCTGCTGGGGCTGGCCGGTCTCGGCCTCCTCTTGGCCGTCGCGTGGCTTGGGCGCCGAAACTCCGTCGCGCTCGGTCTGCTGACCGCAGCGGCACTGACGCTCGCCCCAACGTTGTGCGTGACGACCTCGAGCGAGCCCGCAGAGCTCGGCTATCTCCTGGCGAACACGCGATATGTCGTCCTACCTCTCGCGTTCCTGCTGCTCGGGATCGTGCATCTCGTCTTTAGCCGCACCACGACGCCGTGGAGGCGCGGCCTCGCGGCGTTCGCCCTGGTCCTTCACGGCGCGTCCATCACTCTGGCGGTCGAGCGTGCGCGCCACCCCGAGCCCACGGGGGCGGCAGTGTTGCGCGATCTGGGCCCGCCGGCGATCGAGCCACCCAGCGAAACCGTCATCTACGTCGGTCGCGAGGACCCGGCGACCTCGATGTTCCTGCTCTCGGCGTTCGCTCAGCGTCACTACGGCACGCGCTTCGTTCTGCCGTGGCGCGGCCTTGGCGTCGCCCGCCAACGCTCGGAGAGCGGCCCTCTCCTCGACTTCGTCAACGACCCGTCGGAGCTCGTGCCCTTCACCTGGCGCCCGGCGTCTGCGCTCGTGCTCCGCCCGATCGGGCCCGGGGCCTCGCCCACTGCGGTCGCGCTCCTCCCTGTGGTGTGGCCCGTCGGTACCACGCTGACAGAGCCGGAGTCCTTGGGCACACCCGGGCACTCGACCTTGGACGGCTCAGTGCGGGTCGACGGTGGCGCGTTCGTGCTTGCGGCTCGCCCTCGACCCGGGCCCCGCCCCCCGTTCGCGGTCTGGAGTCGGCCTCGAGCAACGCCCGCGCGTCTCGTGACGCTGGAGCTCCGCGGTACGGCGCGCGACGGCGAGAGCTTTCAGACGCGACTGGAGCTCCAGCTCTCGGACACGACCGCGCCTCCGACGAGCGCGCTCGAGGTACTGAGCCTTCCAGTGACTCTGAACGGTCAGCGCCATGAGGTCACGCTCGATCTGAGCGCGGACCCAATCCTCGCGCACCGCCCTGTCCGCACGCTGTGGCTCGCGGGCCTGTCCGTTCCTGCCCGCCTCGAGGTCGGGGGGGCCACCGTGCGATAGGCGCCCGTGCGCCGAGCCCTGTGGCGGCGTCGCTGTCTCCAACGGTTGTCACTTTCGTCGTCTGGTCGCCCTTCGCCCCACGGATCGCGGTACACAAGGCTTGGCACCGCCCTTGCTCTGGCTCGGCGGACCATGATGGAACCACTCCGACGACTCACTTTTCCCCTCGCAGCGCTCCTAGTTCTGGGATGCGGCGAGACGACCCAGACCTCCCTCGCGGTGGCCGCTCCAGCGGCGCCGCTCGTCGTCCGGGCCGAGGTCACTGCGACCGGTGGCTCGGCCCAGCTCATGACGCTGGCCTCGGCGTCTCCGGTGACTGCGATGCTGGCCGTCGACGGCCGCCTGTATGTCGGCAGCGACGCCGGTGTCTCGCGTGTGACCCGTGGCGTCAGCCAACCGGTGCCGGTACTTGCCGCCGACGGGGAATCCACGACGACCGGCCGCGTCCGCGGCCTGATCGCGCACGGTACCGAGGTGCTCGTCCTTGGCGACGAAGGGCTCTTCCAATCGACGCAGGGAGTGCTCGTCCCCTCGCCGCTGACTGCGTCGCTCGCCGGCCTCACACTCCGCGACCTGTGTCTCCACGGTGACGCGCTCTACCTGCCGGCCGACGAGGGCCTGGTGCGCGTAGTCGCAGGTCAAGTCTCGCGGCTGACGTTCGCGGGGGTCACGGAAGCGCCGACGCGCTGCGTCTCGGCCTCGGCCGATCGGCTCATCGTCGCGTTCACGAGCGAGATCGTGGAGCTGTCTCCCAACGGTGACACCGCGGTCCGAGGGCCGTCGGGTGCGGGAACCGTCCGCGCGGTGATCGCCGGCCTCGACGGCGCGGTGCACCTCGCCACGACCCGGGGTGTGCTTTCGCGAGACGCCGGCGGAGCCTGGACGCTCTGGCCTATCGCGGGCGGTGCGGGCGGCCTCACCGTTTGGGAGGGCGGGCTCGCGGTGGCGACCGCCACGTCCCTGCTGCGCTATGACGCCGCAGGTTGGACGCCGGTCGCGACGCTGCCAGCCTCGGAAGGCGCGCGACCGCTCGCGATCGCCAGCTCGGGTCACCCAGTTGTGGCCGCACCCAGCGCCCTCGTCGAGGTCCAGTCCGGAACCGGCCCGAGCTTCGAGGCGTCCGTTTCCCCCGTGCTGGCTGCCTCGTGCGGCGGCTGCCACGCGACCGGCGCCGCGGCGCCCAAGCACGACTTCTCGCAGTACGCGATCGCGGTCTCTCTGGCCGACGTGATCGTGCAGCGTGTGACGACCGGGGTCATGCCCCCGGCGACCAGCCCGCGGCTCTCCGCCGAGGCGCTGGAGGCTCTTCTCAACTGGTACGACGGAGGAATGAATCCATGAACCGCCTGACCTTTGGCCTGCCGATGGTCGCGCTCGTCGTGTTCACGACGGCCTCGACCGCCGCTCAGGCTGCCACCGAACCAGCCTCCTGCACGACGCAGGGGACGCTGGACAAGCACCGGCTCTTGCGCCGGCTTTCGCTCGACCTGCGCAATCGGCTCCCGAGCCTCGAGGAGTACGAGGCGCTCGCCAACGAGGGGACCGTACCCGACGCGACCGTCGCCGCGTGGGTCAAGACCGACGACTACCGCCTGGCGATGCGGCGGCTCCACATGGACCTGCTCTGGGTCAACCCGGAGGGACAGGCGCTGACGGACGTCCAGTTCCGCATCGCATCGGACAAGAAGAGTGGCGGCGGTACCGGCATCTACTCCATCTTCGGCAGCGGGCGCCGCAAAGCGCTCCGCCAGGGCACGGGCCAGGAGACCTGCGGCGACTTCCAGCAGACCGATTTCGACGCGAAGGGCTTCCCCATCGGGAAGCAGGCCACCGGTCCGAACGGCCAGAGCTACCTCCAGGACGGTTGGGTCATGGTCAGCCCCTACTGGGCCCCGCAGACGCCGATCAAGGTGTGCGCCTTCGACGCACAGGCCTTCAATACGTCGACGGGTGACACGGCATGCCCTCCCGGGACACCCGGCTGCGCGGACTGCCGCACGTCCAAAGGCGCGCAGAGCCCCAAGTGCGGCTGCGGGCCCAACTTGAGCTGGTGCTATGGCGACATCGACCGCGAGCTGTGGTCGGACATGACCGAGCAGGTCCTGCGGCTCGTCGACGACGTCAGCGTCGGCAGACGGCCGTACAGCGAGCTGCTTACGACCAAGCGGGCTTGGGTCAACGGCCGGCTCGATTTCTGGAAAAAGCACTTGGCCCACATGAGCAACCTCAACAAGACGTTCAACGCCTGGGCCCCGGGTGACGCGCCTACGACCGATGCCCCAGACTACACGAACGCGACTTGGACGGAGGTGACCCGCGCCGGGCCCCACGCCGGCGTGCTCACGCTGCCCGGCTACCTGCTGCGGTTTCAGACCAACCGCGGGCGGGCGAACCACTTCCGGGTTGCCTTCACAGGGCAGTACTTCGTGCCGCCAGCGACCATCGACACACCGACCGCCGGCGCGGACGGCTGCTCGGATACTGGCGACGACCTCACGGCGCGCTGCACCTGCCGCCACTGCCATCAGGTGCTCGAGCCGCTGGCCGCGCACTTCGCCCCCTTCTCTGAGGCCGGCTCTGCCCTCATCGACGACCGAAAGCTTTTCCCCGTCTACAGCCCCGCCTGCGACCCAGCCAACCTCAAGGCCGGCAAGCAGATTCCGCTGTCATGCTCGCGCTTCTACGTCACCGAGGCCGGCGGCTCCCATCCAGGCACGCTGCGGCCGCTCCAGTTCGCTGATGATGACAACGTCATCCACTCGCAGATCAAGGCCAACGTGGAGGTCGGCCCCGTCGGTCTCGTGAGTCGCATCGTGACGACCGGTCAGTTCGCGACGGCCACGGTGCAGAACGTGTGGCGCCGCCTCATGGCGCGCGATCTCATCCTGGATCCCAGCGCGGACGACCACGAGATCGCGCTGCTGACGACGCTCGCAGCCGAGCTTCAGGCGCACGATCAGCTCACGACCCTCGTTACGCGCCTCGTGGCGCTCGATCAGTATCGGAGGACCCGATGAACCGCTTCGCACCCATCGCTGTGCTGGTCTCGCTCCTGGGCTGCGGAGAGGACACCGCGCTCGCGACCTCGGCCCTGCTCACGACCGCAGTGACTCCCACGGTGACTCCGGTCGGGCCCGCGCTGCCACTCGACCACCCTCCGGTGACCGTCCCTCCGACGGGTCGGTCGGTGCGCCGCTTCTCGGTGGACCAGCTGGCGGCGTCGCTGCCGGTGATCGCGGGCAACGACGAGAACGGCAAGCCCATCACGTGGACCGTCACGGGGAACAACGGCAAGTCGCTGGCCGCGCTCGGCCCCGACGCCCTGGCGCGCACGCTGGGACAGCCCGACTACTACCAGACGACGCACGAGAACCTCGAGCCGTCGTCGCTCTACGTCAAGCTCATGGACGACATGGCACGCGACGTCTGCGGCAAGATGGTCGTCGCCGATCAGAAGCGGCCCGCGGGGACTCCGCGAGTCCTGACGCGGGACGCGAGCCTCACGGACACCTCGGACAGCGAGGCCGTGCGCCGTAACGTGCGCACCCTCGCGCTGCGGTTCTGGGGCCAATCGTTGCCGGAGAAGGACACGGCCGCGACCGACGGCCTCGTGCGGGTCTTCGATGCGGGAGTGGCCTCGGCCACGAACGCCGCGTCCAAGGCTGCCGAGGGCTGGCGTGCCGTCTGCGTCGCGATGCTCACCTCACCCGAGTTCCACCTCTACTAGGCCCGCGGGCCAGACTGGAGAACCGTCATGAAGACTCCTCTCACACGTCGCTCACTCCTCGGCGGCGCGGCGCTTGGCGGCGCGGCGTGGCTGCTACGGGACCTGCGTCGGGCGTTTGCGGCCTCGACTGCGGCCGTCGATCCCAGCACGGCGCCGTACCTCATCTTCTGCGCGTTCGAGGGCGGCTGGGATCAGCTCCTGTGCCTCGACCCGCGCGACGCGACCAAGTACGGGGCGTCCGGGCCCATCCACGCGGCCTACGAGCGCATCGAGGACGCGACGACCAAGGCGGTGCTCGCACAGTCCAATGGCACGGGACTCGTGACGCCCGCGGGCTCGAACATCACGTTCGGCCCCGCGGTCGGTCGCCTCTCTGGGGCGTTCGCCGATCTCTGCGTCGTCCGCGGGCTCAGCATGGACACGCTGACCCACGAGGTGGGCCGGCGCTACATGCTGACCGGCAAGCTCCCGCGCGGCGTATCGGCCTCGGGCAGCGCGCTCAGCACGGCGGCCGTCGGTCAGCTCGGCGACGCGGAGCCCATCCCGAACCTCGTCGTGGGCCTCGAGACCTACAACGAAGGGCAGCCCAACTTCGCCTCGGGGCTCACCGTCACACGCAGCCAGGACATCCTGGTCGTGCTGAAGCGGCTCGGCATCGCACTGCCGCCGAGCGTTCAGGCCGAGCTCGACGCCTACGCGTGGTCGGAGAAGTGCGGGGAGCGATTGCTCGACGGCGAGGGCGCGGTCACGACCTGGCTCGACAGCCGAGAGAAGGCGGTCGTGCTCGCGTCGGGTGACCTGGCGGCGCACTTCGACTTCTCGACGAAGCCGAGCGCGCAGATTCAGGCGCTCTACGACCACTTCGGGCTGTCGAAGCTCAGCAACGCGCAGCTCACGGCGGCGCTGTCGGGCGGGCCGGGGCAGGCGATGATCGCGGCGCAGGCCATTACGCGGGGCGTCAGCCGCGCGGTGTCGATTCGGCTCGCCAACAACATCGACCACCACGACGACGACTGGGCCAGCACGCACGCGACGGCGCTCCGCTCGGGCTTCGAGGCGCTCGCGGACCTCATCGCGTACCTCAAGGCCACGCCGGACGCGAAGGGCAAGCCGTTCTGGGATCGGTGCGTGGTCGTCGCATGCAGCGACTTCGCCCGCGCGCCGACGCTCAACGCCCGTGGCGGCCGCGATCACCACCTCGCGTCGAGCTGCTTGCTGGCCGGCAAGGGCGTTCGCGGCAACGTCGTCGTGGGCGGCACCGATGACGCCGCGTTTTCGGCCAGGCCGTGCGATGTCGCTACGGGGCTGCCGTCAGTGAGTGGCGTCAAGCTGCGCCCCGCAGACGTCCATGCGACCCTGCTGAAGGCGGCCGGTCTCGGCTACGCGCACCTCGAGAACCAGAGCCCGCAGCTCATCAGCGCCGCGTTACGAACCTAGCGCGACACGCGACGTTGTCATCGCTCGTGAGAGTCCGCTACGCTCGTCGGTGAGCCACGACCGCATGAGCGCACCCGACACGAGCCTCGCTGCACCCAGTTTCGTGGTGGCGTGGTTTCGCCCCGAGCGCGGGCGGGCACTCATCCGCGTGTGGATCATCGCGGCGAGCCTCGTCTGCCTCGGAGTGGTGCTCGTGGCCATGACGCGCGTCGACACGCTCTCGCACGGGGCGCGCGTCACGCTGGGCGTGCTCGGCGCGCTCGCGGTCGTAGGCGGGCCGCTGGGCGCCGTGCTCGGCTTTCAGCGTGCGATTGGCGACGAGACCTACCTGATGCTACGCAGCGACGGCGTACTGTTCTGCGATCGTGGCCGCGAGCGCTTCATCGGGTGGAGCGAGATCGACGACGTGCTCGTGGACGCGACGACCGGCTGCCTCTCACTCGTCTCGGTCGCCTACGGGACGCTGGCCTTGTCGGAGCGCTTCGGCGGCGTCGCCCCACGCGAGCTACGCGACCGCATCCTGACGATCCGCCGCCGTGCGCTGATGGGGCTCCTCCGGCCCGAGTAGCTCAGCTTGCAAGGGCGCCGCAACGGCGGCAGCGCCGCATCTTGCTGACACGCACGCCGAGGTAGATGCCGATGAAGCCGCCAGCCCCCGCACCCACGCTCGCCGTCGGCAGGTGCAGCGAGCCCACGATCACGCCTAGACCCAGCGTCACGCCAAAGACGGTAGCCCAAGTGCGCCAGTCCTTGAAGATGACGCGGTAGGCCTCGCGCAGCGGCGCCGGCTCGAGGTCGATGGCGGTCAGGACGCCGCACTTCGGGCAGTCGGGTGCTGAGTTCATCGACCGAGGATAGCCGGTTTCCGACCGGAGGCCAGCGTGCTAGGGTGTCGCGGGCAGGTCGCAGGGAGAACGCAATGGAAGCCTGGGTGGTCGCAATCGTGGTGCTGGTCGCCGTGCTCGTCGGAGCCACGATCCCGCTGCTCGTGCAGGCGCGCGCCACGCTCATGAGCGCGCAGCGGCTGATGGACGACACGCGACCCCGGCTCTCGCGCACACTCGACGAGCTGCACTCCACGACGCAACGGCTCAACGTCGCGGCCAGCACCCTCGACGGCCGCGGCCCGCAGGTCACGGCCTTCTTTGACGCGGTCGGTGCACTGACGGTGCAGGTCAATCAGCTCCGCGGCTCGGTGAAGCTGGCCTCGGCCGTGGGCGCGGCGATTGGCCCCGCGATCGCCGCGGCGCTCCAGGCCTTCCGCAACGCGCAGAGCGCCAACGACGAGACCGAAGAAGACGACGACGACACCAACGACGGCGGAGACCCCGCCACAAAGGGAGACGTATGAACGACAACGGCGGATACAGCGGTACTCAGGTCCTCTTGGCCTTCCTCGGCGGCGCCGCGGCGGGTGCCATCGTGGCGCTGCTCACAGCCCCGCACTCGGGCGCGGAGACGCGGGCGCTCCTGCGCGATGCGGCGCTTTCGGGTCGCAACAAGGCGGCGCGCATGCCAAAGGCGCTGCGCGGCGCGGTCGGTGCGGCACGCGAGGCCTTCAACGACGCCTTGGGTGAGGGTGCCAACGCCGAGCCGAGCTAGCGGCGTGCTGCGACTGGCGGTTGCGCTCACGGTCTGCGTCCTTGCCTCGGTCGGCGGCGCAGCGGAGCCACCGCTCGCGCGCGCGCAAGCGTTGGCCAAGCGCTGCCTGGAGCTTCAGGGCCAGGTCAAGCTGCTCGCCGCCAAGAAGACGGCGGACGAGGCGCTGGCGCTCGCCGAGAAGGCGCTCGGCAAGGACCACGCGGACCTCGTTCCATTCATCGACTCCGCGGCGCGGCTGTCGCAGTCGACCGGTGACTTGGCCACGGCGCGCCGGCTGTTCGCACGTACGCTGGCCATCGTCAAGCGCACGAAAGGTCTCGCGTCCGACGACGTCGCGCGCGCTCTCCAGATGGTCGGCCTCATTGACTGGCAGCGCGGCAGCTCCACGGTCGCCGAGCCGCTCCTGCTCGAGGGGCTGGCCATCTACGAGAAGAACCACGGCACCGACGACAGCATCTATGTCGCGAGCTACCTCGAGATGCTCGGCGCCTTCTATCGAGTGAAGTACGACCTCGGAAAGGCCGAGCGCGCGCACCTCCGCGTGCTGGCGATGCGCGAGAAGAAGTCCGGAAAGGACGCGACCGAGCTCGTCGGGCCCCTCTACAGCCTCGCCTGGGTCCACCTCACGCGCGGCGATCACGTGGGTGCGGAGCCCTACCTCCAGCGCATCATCGCGATCTACGACAAGCACCCCGAGCAGGCGGAGACGGCGACCGCGACGTTCCTCGATCAGCTCGCCGACACCTACGAGCGGCAGGCGCGGGTCAAGGACGCCGCGGTGCTCTGGGCTCGCTCGGAGGCGGTGCTGCTGCGGCTGCTGGCCAGCGCGGAGAAGGATCCCGGGCCCAATCGCTGGAAGCTGCCGTTCGCGCTGGAGTCGCTCGCGGCCCACTTCCAGCGGCGCAAGCTCCCCGAGAAGGCGCTGCCCTACCTCTATCGCTCGATGGCCGAGCGCGAGAGCCAAGGGAATCCGCTGTCACTCGTCGGTCCGTTGATGTCGATCGCCGCGGCAGAGGACGCCGCGGGTCGGCCCGCCAAGGCCATCCCGCTGTACGAGCGTGCGGGGATGCTCCAGAAGGCGGCCTTCGGTGGGGTCGCTGCGACGGGTCCGGATCTGATGATGGCGCGATCGCTCGAGCGGCTCGGAGACTTCCGACGCGCCAAGGCGGCGCTGGAGCGCGCGGTCAAGGAGTTCGAGCGCATGTACGGCGTTCGGCACCCGATGATCGGCGGACTGGTCGCCTCACTGTCGGCGGTCGCGTGGGCCGACGGGGACCCGAAGCGCGCGTATGAGCACCTGCGGCGCGCGATTGAGCTCGTGGAGCCCCAGATCGCGCTCGTGCTGGCGACCGGCCTCGAGGCCGACCGGCGCGCGTACCTCGACTCGGTCGCCTACCAGGTCGATCAGGTCGTGGCTGAGGCGCTCGCCTTCGGGACGCGCGAGCTCGCGGAGCTGACCCTCACCACCGTGCTGCGACGCAAGGGCCGGCTCTTGGACGCGATGGCGGACACGATGGGTCGCATTCGCGGGCGGCTCGCGACGAAGTCCGATCAGAAGCTGTTCGAGTCCCTCCAGGAAGCGCGTGGGCGGCTGTCCCGGCTGGTGCTTGCCGGCCCCGGGCAGGACGATCCGGCGGAGTATCAGCGGGAGGTCGCTGCGCTGGAGTCGCAGATCAAGGCGCTGGAGGTCGAGATCGGCGAACGCAACGCCGACTTCAAGACCGAGACGACGCCCGTCACCCCCGCCGCAGTGCGCGCCGCGCTGCCTCGGGACGGCGTGCTGATCGAGTTCATCTCGACCAAGAAGCTCTCGCCCAAGAATCGGCTGGAGCCGATGGACTCGCAGCCGCGCCGCTACGCCGCGATGGTCTTGGGGCCCGCGGGTCCGATCGGCACCCCGGTGGACCTGGGCGACGCCGAGCCGCTGGAGAAGCGCGTCGCGGAACTGCGGCTGGCGCTGTCGGATCCGTCGCACGATCCCAAAGCAGCGGCGCGGGCGCTGGATGAGGCGCTCATGCGGCCGATTCGCGCCCGCCTCGGGAGCTCGCGTCGGCTCTTTCTCTCGCCGGACGCCGCGCTGAACGTCGTGCCCTTTGGCGCGCTCATCGATGAGAACGGCCAATACCTCGTCCAGCGCTACGTGATGAGCTACGTCACCTCCGGTCGCGACCTGCTCCGCAAGCGCGCCAATGGCGGTCGCCATGGCGCCGTCATCATTGCCAACCCCGACTTCGACGGTGGCAATGCCCCCAAGGCGCCCGCGGGGCCGGAGCTCGCCTCCGCGTCGCGCCGCCGCTCACAGGGCTATGGCAGCCTCCGATGGTCCCCGCTCCCCGGGACGGCCGACGAGGTCAAGGCCATCGGCAAGGTGTTGCCCAAGGCCACGGCGCTCACGGGCAACGATGCGACGGAGGCGGCCCTCAAGGCCCTCCACGGCCCGCGCGTGCTGCACATCGCGACCCACGGTTTCTTCCTTCCGGACCCGAAGAACGCGGCCCAGCGCGAGGAGAACCCACTGCTTCGCTCGGGCCTGTGCCTCTCGGGCGCCAACGCGCTCCGAGGCGGCGGCGACGAGGACGGCGTGCTCACGGCACTGGAGGCGGCGGGCCTCGACCTCCAGGGCACGGCCCTCGTGGTGCTCTCGGCGTGCGAGTCCGGGCTCGGCGACGTCCGTGCCGGTGACGGCGTCTACGGCCTCTCGCGCGCGCTCGTGATCGCTGGCGCGGAGGGCCTCGTGCTCTCTCTCTGGCAGGTCGACGACACCGCCACGCGCGATCTCATGATTCGCTTCTATCGGCGGCTCGCAGCCAACGTCGATCGCGCCGACGCCCTCCGCGAGGCCCAGATCTCACTGCTGGCCTCCGAGGACCGCAGCCACCCGTACTACTGGGCCGCGTTCGTCCCGTCGGGACTCCCCGGAACGGTCTCCTTCGAGTAGTCTTCGCCGCCGTGCTGCTGCGCCCCGCCATGCTGTCCGACGTCCCAGCGATGCTCGCCATCTACAACCGAGAGGTGCTGACCTCGACGGCCACGATGGACACGGAGCCGATCCCGCCCGAGCGCTACGTCACCTGGTTCGAGTCGCACCCTGCCGGGCGCTATCCGGCGCTCGTGGCCGTCGAGCCCAGCCGCGGCACCATCGCGGGCTGGACCTGCGCGTCGCAGTGGTCGCCGCGCAAGGCGTATCTGCGGACCGCGGAAGACAGCGTCTACGTTCATGAGAGCTTTCGGGGACAAGGCCTCGGCGTGCAGCTCCTGACCGCGCTCCAGCAGACGACCTACGACCTCGGGATCCGCACGTTGATTGCGCGCATCGAGGAGAGCCGTGAGGCCAGCCAGCGCCTGCACGCACGCGTCGGATTTCAGCGCGCGGGCGTCCTTCGACGAGTGAGCGAGAAGTTCGGCCGAGTGCTCGACGTCGGACTCTGGGAGTGCCACCTAGACGGCGCTAACGGGGCGTGACGAGCGCCTTCTTGCCGTAGCCCATCAGCTCGGTGCGGCCGGTCTGGTGCAGCGCCTCACGCACGAGCGGCGCGTTCTCGGGCATCCAGTGCTGGAGCAGCGCCTTCTGCTTGCGCTTCTCGCGGAGCTTCTTCTCGACGAAGACGCGCGTCTGGCTCACGGGCTCGATCCCGGTCCACCACATGCAGGTCGCAGGCGTGCCCGGCGTGGGGATGAAGTCCTGGACCTGCTGCGGGCGCAGGCCGCGCTCGTGCACGAACGCACCGAGGTCGACCGCGCTGTCGAGATCGCAGCCGGGATGCGAGCTCACGAAGTAGGGGACGAGGTACTGCTCCTTGCCCGCGCGCTTCGATGCGTCGAGGAAGCGCCGCTCGAAGTCCAGGTACACGTCCACGCCGGGCTTCTTCATGAGGTAGAGCGTGTCCGCGTCCACGTGCTCCGGCGCGACCTTGAGGTGACCGCCGACGTGGTGCGCGGCCAGGTCGTCGATGTACTTCGGGTCCAGGTTGGCCAGATCCATGCGCACGCCGGACGCCACCAGCACCTTCTTGACGCCTGCCGTCTCGCGCACCGAGCGCATCAGGTCCCGCACCGGCGCGTGGTCGGTCACGAGCAGCTTGCAGATGGAGGGGTGGACGCACGATGGTCGCTTGCAGCGCGCTTCGGCCGCGGGATCTCCACACGTCATGCGGTACATGTTCGCCGTCGGACCTCCGAGGTCGGAGAGCGTCCCGGTCCACTCCGGGTGCTGCGTCAGCGCCTTCACCTCACGCAGCACGCTGGCCTCACTGCGCGACTGGATCGCCTTGCCCTGATGCTCGGTGATGGCGCAGAAGGTGC
>SXOX01000220.1 GCA_005776585.1 Pseudomonadota bacterium
AGCGGCCTGCTGGCCGAGCACCTGCCGCAGCTGCGCCTCGGTCAGCATCGACGTGCGATCCTCCTGCTCCTGTACGGCGTCGATGGCGATGACGTTGATGGTGCATCCACCGAACTTTACGACCGAGCCGACCGCCAGCGTCACCTCCGTGATGCGCTGGCCCGTGGCCAAGAACGAGCCGTTGCTCGAGCCCACGTCCGCGAAGCTGAGCACCGCGCCATCGAAGCGCAGCTCGGCGTGCTTGCTCGAGACCGCCGGGTCGTCCAGCGTGATGTCCTGCTTCTTGCGGCCGAGCGTGATGACGGGGGCCTGGAGCTCGTACTCGTTCGTGGCTCCAGTGCGATCGGTCAGGTGGATGGTATAGCTTGGCACGGTGTCAGTCCTTGCGGGTCGTGGTGTGGTATCCCCAGGTGTCGCGGACCATACGCGAAGGTCGGCGATTCGGCCAGATCCCACGGCCCTCGGGCGCGTGACCTGCCGCGCGGACCGGGCTAAGCTGCCTCGGCGCCCAGGCGCGAAGGGGACGGAAGTGATGAGCGTGATGCGGTCCATTGGAGTCGTCGTCGTGTGCCTCGCGGCACTCTTGCCGGGTGCCCGGCGGGCCGAGGCCGCGCCGCCTCCGCCGAAGTACATCAAGCCGGCCGTTCGCGTCATGGCGCTCATCGACGGCAAGCAGGGAGACGCCGGACGCAAGGCCGCGCAAGGCCGGCTGACCCGTCTCCTGGCGCGACTGGGGCTCCCCGTCGATGTCCGCGACGTCCGCAACGGGCTGCTCTCCCACGAAGAGATGGGCGACTACCGCGCTGTGGTCACCGTCTTCGAGCGCGACGTGCCGGGCCACGTGGGTCTGCTCTCGTGGCTCGACAGCGAGGCCAAGTCCGGTCGCAAGGTGCTCACGCTCGGCGGTGCGCTCATGGCGGCTGAGCCGGGCTCCGAGCAGGCGCTCGAGGCGACCGTGCGCGAGGCGCTCTTTCCGCCGCGGGGCCTTGATGGTCGCCTGTTGGTCGTGGTCGATCCCGCCACGTCCACGGGTCATCGGCTGGAGGCGCAGCTTGGCTGGGTCCTCGACTACGGGCACCTCAAGGCGGACTTCGTGACCCCGGCCGATCTCGATCGCCTGCGCGGCGCCGACTTCCATCGCTACGACGCGGTCGTTCTGGGCGTGGAGCTCGAGTCCTCGACCGCGGGCGGCCGCGCCATGGCCGATCTCGCCCGCTATGTGGAGCAGGGCGGAGGGCTCGCCGTATTGCTCCCGCCGGACCTGCCGAGCTGGCGAAAGCTCCTCGGCATCGCCTCGGTCGCGCCGGGAAAGCCGGTCCGGGTCAAAGGGCTCCGCTACTCGGCGGCCTTCTTCGCGGGGATGGGCGACGTCACGTTCTTGAGCTCCGCGGCCGACAAGGAGGGCGACGTCTACGACGAGGAGGTCCCGCGCTACGTGCTCGCCTCCAACGCCGAGCCGCTCATCGCCGCGCACGATCCCAAGCAGCCCAACGTGGATGTCCCCATCGCCTGGCGCGCCGCGGCCGGGCAGGGGCGCGTGCTCGTTCGGGCCGACTCGGTGCTCTCCGACAAGGAGTGGCGCGGACACGTGCTCCAGACCATCCTGATGGCCATGCCCGTCGGCGTCTCGCCCATGGTCAACGCCCTCGTGTTCTTCATCGACGACTGCCCGCAGCCGATGTGGGGACAGCGACTGCCGCCCATCGACGCCGAGTACGGCATGACAGATACCGAGTTCTATCGGAAGGTCTGGTGGCCGGACATGGTCAAGCTCGCCGAGGACTTCGGGCTCCGCTACACGCTGGCGACCATCTTCAGCTACGACCGACGGACCGACCACGGCTTCTCCGTCACGCCGTTTCACGACGAGTCCTCCAATGGCGTGCCCCAATGGATCGGCCTCGAGGCCATCCGTCTCGGCCACGAGGTCGCGCTGCACGGCTACAACCACCAATCGCTCGTCACGAGCGCGGCTGGCTACCTCTCCCGCGGCTGGAAGTCGCGCGAGAAGATGGTCGAGGCGCTGCGACTGGCGCGCATCGAGTGGGAGCGCGTGTTTGGCAAGGGCAACCTCCCGTTCTCGTACGTGCCGCCGAACAACTTCATCGAGTGGCCGGGCAAGCAGGCGCTGAAGGAGGTCTTCCCAGAGATCCGCGTCATCGCGGGCCAGTACGTCGACGACGTCCCCACCGAGAGCCACGACAAGCCGCTCAAGGCCGAAGAGGTGCCGATCGCGGGCGCCAACTTCGATCGCGATCCCGACGAGGCGTCGTTCATGAACCTGCCGCGCGTCTCGAGCGAGTACTTTCAGTCGCAGGGGTCCATCCCCGCCATTCGCGACACGCTCATGTTGGCCGGACTGTGGACGCACTTCGTCCACCCGGACGACGTCTTTGACAACGAACGCAGCGCTGGGATGGGCTGGGCCAAGCTCTATGGCGCGGCCAAGAAGCTCGTGGGCGACCTTCGGTTGGCCTACCCGTGGCTCAAGGGGCGCACGGCGCGAGACGCCTATCATGCGCTCGTTCGATACCGCACCACGCCGTTCGAGTTCACCCGCGCGCCGGGCGAGCTCCGCGTCCGCATTGGCGGCGGGACACGCGAGCCGCTGCCCTTCATGGTGCGCACGGCCGACGGCAGCCGCGTACTTGGCGTGCAAGGCGGGTCCGTCGTCTACGCCGACAAGCTGTCCGGTGTGACCATCATCTCGGGCGATGCCGCCGAGGTCGTCGTCAAGCTCGGGCCCTAGGACCGGGCCGGGACTCCCGGCACGCCCGGCGAGAGCGTGACCGCGGGCGAGGTCTCGAGCGCCAGCAGGAGCAGCGACTGCACCGTGAGCTGCGCGACGCGTACGCCGTCGCCGGTGACCTCGAAGTTGACGAGGCGATCGCTCGCGCCGGCCGTGGGCTCCGAGAGCATGAGCTTCACCGGAGCGCGCCCGCGGGTGGGGATCGTGACGCTGAAGGTCGCCGGACGTGGGTTGAAGGCGCCGACGCCCAGCTCCCCGAGTCCCGCCAGATTGAGGCACAGCAGCAGGATGCGGCTGCCGGTGTCACGGAGCTCGAACAGAACCTGCGGCGGCGCGTCGGTCGTGAGCGCGGCGCCGACGGCCTTGGCGTAGGCGACCAGAGCGTCGCGATGGCCAGCCGGCTCGTTGGCGAAGTAGTCGGCGCCGAGGCGCGGGGCCATGGGGCGAGCGATGACCTTGCCTTGGCCGCGCTTGCGCTCGATGAAGCCCTTGGCTGCCGGATCCACGTCGAACCGCGCCAGCAGCTCCGGGCGCGCGCGTGTGCTCCCGTCGGTGTCGTACAGTCCGAGATCGGGCCCCGTGAGCACGACCGTGCCGCCACCGTCGGCGTAGGCCGTGATCGCCGACATGACCGTCTCCGAGAGCGCGATGGCGCTGGGCACGGCGACCAACGCGTAGTCCTTCAGCCGCTCGGTCCCCCGACCGTCGGCCGCCACCGTGATGACATCGAACGGGATGTGCCCATGCGCGAGCAGCTTGCCCATGCCGCGCCAGTCGGCGAGGTAGGGCTGCGTGCGGACGAGGTCGTCCGGGGACTCCGACCACCACAGCGGCTCGGTCGCATCCAGCGAGTCATAGAGGCCGACGCCCACGTTGCGGTTGAGGAAGTCGCGGCTCTCGGCCACATAGACGATGGCGGCGCGATTGGCCGACTTGGCCGAGTACAGCTCCGGCTTCTGCCCAATCCAGCCGTACATGCGGGCCCGCGTGTCGTGATCGGCGCTCGGCGCCATCTGCGGAATTCTGGACTCGAAGGGCCCGCAGCCCGACGAGATCGCCATCGAGACGACGCGCTCCATGTCGTCGGCGTGGTAGCCGTAGGCAAACGTCCACGCCGGCCGCGGATACGAGGCGCCACGCGCGAACTTCATCATGAGCCACGTGCACATCCAGTCATTGGCCGTGCCGCGCCGCGCGCCGGTCTGGTCGCTCACGACGTCGACCTCCCACACGCGGATGAGACCGTCGTTCGGAAGTGCCGCTGCGTCGAGCCCTTGGCTCGTGGCCGCGTTGTAGTCGAGCGTCACGGTCTCGACGATGACCTCGAAGTCCGGCCGCGCCTTCTTGGCCGTCTCGATGATGCGCTCCTGGAACTCCCACATCACGTAGTGGCGCCACTGGACCCAGCGGCGGAACGTCGGATCGTCCCAGTTGACGTCCGTTGGGGTCTCGAGCCCCAGGTCGGACTTGAAGCGCGCTCGGCAGGCCTCGTTGGTGCAAGCGAAGTCGGCCACGATGTCGTTGAAGAGAGGGACGTCCACCCACACGCCGTCGAGCGTCGTCCCGGCGATGCGCCGCACACGGTCCAGGAAGTAGCTTGTGTAAGGCGTGAGAGGGCAGGCCCAGGCGCTCTCGGTGCCGGGGTCGACCCAGTGCACGCGGCCCTCGCCGCCCACGAACATGTTGACCTTGCCAGCGATGTCGCGTTGCAGCCAGTCGGCGTGCTCCACCGAGAAGCGCGCGACCCCCGGCGACTCGGCGCGCTCGGTGAGCACCTCGAGCGACGGATAGTAGATGACGCCGCGCATGCCGCGCCCGTGTGCCGCGCGCCCGCAGCGATCGAAGAGCGCCAGCTGCTCTTGGAACTGCGCCTCGGACAGGTAGAACGACAGGTCGGAGTCGTACTCCACGACCGAGACGTTCTCCTCCGCCAGGATGTCCAGCGCGTCGGCGAGCTCGTCGTCGGTCGCGTCGGGAAAGATCTCCAGGCCGCCCACGCGCGCGCCCGTGAGCCAGTCTGACGGAGGCATGCGGTCGGGGCCGTCGACGCGGCTCGTCCGCGCGCAGCCCGGCAGCACCGCCGTGACGGCCGCCGCGCCCAGGATGCCCCCCAGGAACTGCCGCCGTGAGGGGCGCACCACGCCGTCGATGAGCGTGAAGTGGGCCTGTTTGCGTCGAATTCGTCGTGCCATGGGTCGCCTCCTGCGCCGATTCCCTACTCTACGCGTCCGGAGAAAAGACGCTACCGCGATTCGAACCGCTCGAGTGCGGCAACGTACGGCCGGGCGCGCTGCTCAGCGAAGAGGTCCATCGCCAGCATGGCGGCGCTCTGGAGGATGAGGCCCAGCGCGACGGCGAACCACACGGGCCGATCGTGGAGCGTGTAGGTCACGATCACGCCGCCGACGAGCAGCACGAGCTCGACGATCTTGATGATCGCAAAGCTCGTCATCACCTTCTGCATGCGGGTCGTCTCGGCTTGGACCGCGGCGCTGCTGGTGTCGCGCCTGCTGATCTCGGACTCGAGCTTGGCGACCTGCCCGTCGGTGCGCAGGTACACCCCCAGCCCTGCGCCCAGCTCCACGAGCCCCACCACGAGCAGGGGCCACTTCAGCGCCGCGTAGTGCGCAGGTCCAAAACGCCACAAGAGGGCGACCGCGACGAGCGCGATGAGACCCACGGTCGCAAAGCCGATACCGCCCTGCTTCTCGCCGTCGAAGTAGGCGTGAAGCTCGGGGCCGAGTTGTTCTTGGTACATGTGACCTCGAGCGCGCCAGCTGTGGAGGGTGCCGCACTCCTGCATCGGCGCGTCCGAGGCCATCACGGCGAGCGCGAGGATCCCTGGCGCCAATACCGAGGCCAGCACGGAGGTAGACACAACGGCGAGCATCGGCGGAGCTTGGCCGATTTCGACCCGATTGGCCAGCCCGTGCTACGGTCGCGCGCATGGCGACCGAGTCCATCTACCACGTCACGACCGCGGCGGCGTGGGACGCCGAAGGCGAGCTCATCACGGCGGCGTCCCTCGAGAGTGAGGGCTTCATCCACTGCTCGACGCGGGCGCAGCTCGAGCGCACGCTGCGGGTCCACTTCGCCGGGCAGACGGGCCTGGTCGTTTTGGAGATCGATCCGAGGCGCGTGACCGCCGAGCTCCGCTGGGAGCTCGCGGACGGCATGCCGTTCCCGCACGTCTATGGCCCGATCCCGCGCGCTGCGGTCGTGGGCGTGGAGCGTTAGCTCTCGCCGTCCTCGTCGCCCATGCCGTACTTGGCGAGCTTGTAACGAATGCTCCGAAACGAGATGCCGAGGACCTTGGCCGCCTCCGTCCGGTTGCCGCGCGTTCGGTCGAGCGCCTTGGCCAGGTAGACCTTCTCCAAGTCGGCGAGGATCCGCTCGAGGTCGACGCCGTTCTGTGGGAGCTCGAGCGCGGTCGAGGCCGTCGCGAGGTCTGGGAGGCCGGGCGGCGCGATGAGGTGGCTCGGCAGGCTGTCCGGCATGAGCACATCCGACATCTCGAAGGTGAGCGCGCGCTCGACGATGTTCTCCAGCTCGCGCACGTTCCCAGGGAAGTGGTAGGCGCACAGCGCCTCCATCGCCCGCGGGTGGATGGCGCGCACGACGCGGCCGAGGTCATCGCCGAGCCGTCGCAGGAAGTGCTGTGCCAGCAGGGGCACGTCCTCCTTCCGCTCGCGGAGCGCGGGGACCCTAATCTGTACCACGTTTAGTCGATAATAGAGGTCCGAGCGAAACCGCTCGCGCTTCACCTCTTCTTCGAGATCGCGGTTCGTGGCCGCCACGATGCGGACGTCGATGTCGACCTCGCGCGCGGCGCCCACGCGCTTGATCTTGCGCTCCTGCAGCGCCCGCAG
>SXOX01000221.1 GCA_005776585.1 Pseudomonadota bacterium
GGCGGCGCGTCCAGCGCGCATAAGACCATGCCTGGCGTGCAGATGCCGCACTGGGCACCGCCCTCGGTGATGAAGGCGTCCTGGAGCGGATGATCGATGCCCTCGATGGTCGTGAGCGCAGCACCCTCCACCTGCACGACCGGCACGAGGCACGCGCAGACGGGCTCGCCGTCGACCAGGACCGTGCACGCGCCGCACTCGCCCTCGCCACAGCCCTCCTTGGTGCCCGTGAGGCGCAGGTCCTCACGCAAGACGTCCAGCAGTCGCGCAAGTGGGTGGGCATCCACGCTGCGCTCAGCGCCATTGACCGTCAGTCGAAAGTGCATACGTCAGCCGACCTTTCCCGCGGCCGCGACCCGCTCGGGGGTGGCCGGAATGTCGCGCAGGTCGTAGCCGAGCGACCGCAGCGCATTGATGACCGCCGAAGCGCCGCCGTCCATCGGCAGCTCGCCCACGCCCTTGGCGCCGTGCGGACCGCGCGTGTACGGGTTTTCGAGCATGACGGTGTCGAACATGGGCGCGTCCATCGAGGTCGGGATGATGTAGTTCGTGAGCTGCCCGTTGGCCATGCGGCCGTTGCGCATCACGACCTCTTCGGAGACGGCCCAGCCCACGGCCTGCGCCGTTCCGCCCTCGATCTGGCCGGCGGCGAGCATCGGGTTGACGACCTTGCCGATCTCCTGGACACACGTGAGCCGCACGGGCTTGACCTCGTAGGTGACCGGATCGACCTCGACCTCGGCCACGTCGCAGCCCCACGCATAGGTGCCATACGCGTCGCCCTTGTAGAGGGCGTCGTCCCAGACGATCTCGGGCGGCTTCTCGTACTGCGCGAAGGCCTCGGTCCGCCCATGCAGCTCGAAGTGCGCCCGGGGGTGCAGACCGCCGAGCCGCTCCGACAGCTCGCGCGCCGCGCGCTGCACGAGGCCACCGACGACCATGCACGTGCGCGAGGCCACCGTCGGCCCCGAGTCGGGCACCTTGGCCGTGTCCGCGGCGCTGACCTCCACCTCGGCGAAGGGGATGTCCATCGCGTCGGCGCAGAGCTGGGCCAAGATGGTGCGCGTACCCTGGCCAATCTCGGTGGACGCGACGCGCACGTTGGCGCCCCGCGCGCAGGTTTCCACAGCGACCACACTCGCGAGCTTGACCTCGCCCGCGCCGGTGAAGCCCGCGCCGTGCAGGAACAGCGCGACGCCCATGCCCTTCCCCGCCGCCTTCTTCTCGAAGTAGCCGCTGCGCGCGACGGCGACCTCGAGGCACTCGTGGGCCGAGGAGTCTTCGCCGAGCGTTTGCCCGGTCGCGGTCGTGTCGCCGGGGCGCAGCGCGTTCTTTCGCCGGAGCGCGACCGGATCCATGCCGAGGCTCTCCGCGATGCGATCGAGGTGCACCTCCACGGCAAACAAGGTCTGCGGCGCGCCGAACCCGCGAAAGGCGCCATTCGGCGGCGTGTTCGTCATGGCGGCCCGACCGCGGATGCGCACGTGCGGGATGCGATAGGCGCCCGCGGCGTGGATGCAGCCGCGTGAGAGCACGACCGGAGACAGCGTGCAGTAGGCACCGCCATCCATGAGGACGTCGACGTCCGAGCACACGAGCGTCCCGTCACGCTGGAAGCCGGTCCGATGCCGGACGATGGCGGGGTGCCGCTTCGTCGTGGCGACCATGTCCTCCTGGCGATCGTAGGCGATCTTGACCGGCCGCCCCGCCTTGCGCGCGAGCAGCGCCGCATGCGCCGAGATAATGGATGGGTAGTCCTCCTTGCCGCCGAAGCCGCCGCCGGTCTCGGTCTGCACCACGCGCACCTTCTCGGGCGGCAGGCCCAACAAGACGTAGAGCGCCTTGTGGACGTAGTACGGACACTGCAACGACCCATACACCGTCATGCCGCCATCGGGCTCGGGCACGGCCACGACCGCGTGGTTCTCGATGTAGACGTGCTCCTGGGCCCCCGTCGAGTACTCGCCCTCGAGCACGAGCTCGGCCTGCGAGAACCCCGCGTCGAGGTCGCCCTTCTCGATGAGGATGTCCTTGAACGACCGCGGCGAACGGCGCGGGTCGAAGACGGGCTCGGTCTCCGCGAAGACGAGCTTCACGCCCCGGTGCACCTCCAACAGCCGCTCGCGGCTCTCGTGGGCAAACAGCAGCACGGGCTCCTCGGGGTGGCGCACGATGCGCTCGACCAGCGCGGGCTGGTCCATGTCGATGCACGAGACGAGGTTCTTTCCGCCAGCGGGGACGTCGGTGTAGTCGACCTGGATGAAGCCGCTGGTATCGAACAGCACCTGGCGGTCGACCAGCTCACCGGACGCGATGGGCGCACGCACGGTCGTGCCGTGGAGCAGCCCGGGAAAGTGGAGGTCATCGAGGTACAGCGCGCGGCCGGTGACCTTGTCGCGACCATCGACGCGGGCCAGCGAGCGACCAACGGCGGGAGGCATGGGAGGTGAACTCATGGCGCGACTTTGCGACGGACCGGGCCCGCGGTCAACGGAGCCGTTCCCCAAGGCGGTGGCGGTGTGCTACCGTCGCGCGCCATGCTCGCCTGTGCCATCGAGGTCGACTTCCGCTTCGAGTCTGCCCACCGCCTGCCCAACGTGCCCCCGGAGCACAAGTGCGCGCGCCTCCATGGCCACAGCTTTCACTGTACGGTTCAGGTCGAGGGTCCGCTCGGCGAGACCAGCGGCTGGGTGATGGACTTTGCCACGGTCAAGGCGGCCGTGGAGCCCGTGCGCGAGGCCCTCGATCATCGTCTCCTCAATGAGCTGCCGGGTCTCGACAACCCCACCTCCGAGCGGCTGGCCCACTGGATCTGGGACCGGCTCGCGCCTGCGCTGCCCGAGCTCGCCGTCATCATCGTTCGCGAGACGTGCACCTCGCGGTGCGTGCTCCGCCGCGAGCACCGGGAGGTCGCCTCGTGAGTCACAAGCAGTTCGGCATCAGCGTCGACAAGCAGTACTTCAACTTTGGCTCCGCGCACTTCCTGCTCTTCCCCGACGGCACCCGCGAGGAGCTGCACGGGCACAACTATCAGGTCTCGGTCGACGTCGAGGGCGTGCTGGATGACGGCGACGTGGTGCTCGACTTCATCCCGTTCAAGCCGCTGGTCAAGCGGTGCTGCGATGAGCTCGACCACCGCCTGCTGCTCCCTCGCGACAGTCACTGGCTCACGATCACCGAAGGCGAGACCGAGGTCGAGGTGCGCCACGGCGGAGACCGCTTCGTCTTTCCGCGCCGCGACGTCGTCATCCTGCCCATCCCAAACACGTCGAGCGAGCGCCTCGCGGAGTACCTCGCCGGCCGCATCCTGGCCCGCACGCGCGAGGCGATCCCCAAGGCGCGCCTGAGCCGGCTGCGCGTGTGGGTCCAAGAGAGCCCCGGCCAAGCGGGCTACTGCGACGAGACCCTCGCGTGAGGTGGGCGCTGCTTCTAGTGGTGGCGGTCTCGGGCTGCGCCTTCCACGAGGACAGCTCGCCGGTCAGCTACCACTATCGCAACGGCAAGGTGTGCACGCCCATCCATGAGCTCACGCCCACGGTGACCAAGCTCGTCGAAGAGGGCGCCGTCAAGGGCATGGCCGAGGTGCTCGGGCACGACCTGCTGCCCGATCTGCGCACGCGGCTCGTGGGAGCGCTGCTCGAGATCGTCAAAGCACTCCCCACAAGCACGTTCTTGGGCCTCGAGCCGCTGCTGGCCGACACGTCCAGCCTGAACCAGGCGCTGGCACCGGTCACCAGGATCGTCGACGGCGTCGTCAAGAGCGGCGAGACGGGCTATCAGGCGCTCGCAGTCGCCGGACCCCTGCTCATCGACTGCGAAGGCAAGCCGCTGCTCGGAGCGCTGGCGGACGCGCTCCGGGAGCCCGCGGTCGTTGCCGCGATCGACGCGCTGCTCTCGCCGGAGTCGTCGACGGGACTGAACACGTTGCTCGAGAAGCTGGGGCTCGACTTCACCAAGATCGAGTCCAAGGACGGCTTCGTGGCGCTGCTGACCATCATCGTCCATGGCATCTCGGAGCCGGGCTTCGACGTCGACGCGCTGCTCGGGGAGAAGGGCCTGCTCGGGGCGCTGCTCGATCCGAAGACGCCGCCCATGCCCGCGCTCACCACGATTGGCAACGCGCTGCTCGCGCCCGGCCCGCGCCTCGACGCAACGCAGAAGGTCACGCGGTGCCTCGAGATCGTCGACGCCGAGAAGCGCCTCTATGGGCTCGTCTTCGACCTGCTTCATTCAGGCGCCATCACGCTCGGCGGTGCGCCCGATCCCAAGGCGCCCAAGCTTCCGGCACTCTGGGGCGGGACGAAGGGCACGATCGATGCGCTAGTGCTGCCGCTGCTGGATCTTCTAGCGACCGACAACGACGTCCGCGGCTCGCTGGTCGCCGTCGTCGCCACGCTCGTGCGCCCCTCGATGGCCAAGAAGATGATGCCGGACCTCGTGACGGTGCTCGCGCGCGGCGTGCTGGCCGAGGTGCTCGAGGTGCTCGTCGTCGTCGCCAAGGGCACCTGCTCATGAGGCGGCTGCTGGTCCTGCTCGTGCTGCTGGGCTCCCTCCCCGCCGGAGCGAACATCTTCGACATCTACGGCTTCAACCCGCGCGGCATCAGCCTCGGCTCGGCGATGGTCTCCGAGGTCGATGACTACACCGCCACGTTCTACAATCCCGCCGCGCTCACGCGCCACAAGCACATCACCCTCGGCGGTGGGTTCACGTTCTCGATTCCGAGGCTCACGGTCGGCCGCAGCGTGCCGGTCTGCCTGAACGGGCGCGCGGCCTGCAACGCCGCGCATGGCACGCGGTGGACCGATCGCGAGTCGGCGCTACCGGGGCACTTCTCGGGGCTCACGCTCGGCTGGGACATCCCGTTTGGCGGGCTCCTGCAGAACAAGCTCGCCTTTGGGCTTGCGCTGTATCTGCCGACCATCAACATCGTGCGCGCCGAGGGCCTCGACCCGCAGACGCCGCAGTTCTATATGTACCAGAACCTGCCCGACGAGATCGTGATCCTGGCCAGCCTGGCCTATCGACCGTGGGAGTGGATGTCGCTCGGCATCGGCGTTCAGGTGCTCGCCAACGTGTTCGGCAGCGCCAAGTTCGGCCTCGATCCGGCCAATGGGCTCATCAGCAAGCAGGACTTCACGGTCGCCCTCGTCCCCAAGGTCGCCGCGACCGCGGGGCTGTTGTTCTTTCCGATGCCGAACCTGCGCATCGGCCTCAGCTACCGACAGGCCCTCAGCCTGGAGTTCGGCCTCCCCGCGGACTTCATGATTGGCGACGTGGTCGGCCTCGGCCTCGAGGTCGCGGGGAATGTGCTCTATACGCCCCACCAGATCAGCATCGGCCTGGGCTATACGTTCGAGAAGCAGCACCTCACGATCTCCGCGCAGGCCGACATCGCGCTCTGGTCCCAGGCTCCCGACCCGTCGCCGCACGTGTCGGTGGACTTCAAGGGCAAGCTGCTCGACGCGTTCGGGCTCCAGAACGCGGTCGACGTGTCGGTCAACGCGCCCCAGCTCGAGCTCAAGTTCCGGGACATCGTCATCCCCCGCATCGGCATCGAGTGGGGACCGCTCGAGTGGCTCATGGTGCGCGCCGGCTACTTCTGGCGCCCGTCGCCCGTGCCGTATGCGACCGGACCGTCGAACTACCTCGACAACGACGTGCACTCGGTGGCCTTCGGCGCCGCCTTCACGTTCAAGGACCCGCTGGGCGTCAACCAGAACCCCATCCGGATCGAGATCGGCAACAGCTTCGGCATCATGCCGCGGAGGACGGTCAAGAAGCAGAACGCCGATGATCCCATCGGGGATCTGGAGCACTCGGGCTTCACGTACGCGCTCTCGGTGTCGGTGAACTACTCGTACTGATACCTGATTGGAGCGGTGTTCGACTCCGACGGCAAGCACGGGAGGACCTCATGAGTCAGGAAGAGCGTTGGGTGGATGTCGGCGATGCAGCGGAGCTCGCGCGGACGCCGGTCCGGCAGATCCTGGTCAACGGCGCCCGCATCGCGCTGAGCCATGCGAATGGCGTGTTCGGTGCCGTCAACGGCAACTGCAATCACGCGGGGGGGCCGCTGGGACAGGGGCACCTCGAGGGCGACTATGTCGTCTGCCCGTGGCACCAGTGGCGATTTCACCGAGTGGAGGGCCACGGCGAGCGTGGGTTCGAGGAGGACGTGGTCCCCGCCTATCACGTGCGCGTCAAGGACGGGCGCGTGCAGGTCGATCCCAAGCCGCACAAGAAGCGGGCGCGCAAGCCCCATTCGCCACATCCGCTCGCGCGCTCGCCGGAGCGTGACCCTGGGCCCGTGCGCGTCGTCGGGATCTCCACCACCGCCATGAACCTGGAGTACCCGCGCTTTTCGACCTCGGACGCGCTACTGGAGACGGCACTGGCCCACGCCGCCGCGGTAGGCCACCCGACCCGACTCATCAAGCTGCGCGAGCTGCACTTCCGAACGTGCGAAGGCTACTACAGCAAGGCGGCGCGCGCATGCACCTGGCCGTGCTCGATCACCCAGATGGATGCGACCGATCAGCTCGATCAGGTCTACGAGGCCTTTGTACACTGGGGTGACGTCATGCTCGTGGCAACCCCGATCCGATGGGGCGGCGCGAGCGCGCTGTACTACAAGATGATCGAGCGCATGAACTGCATCCAGAACCAGGTCACCATCGCCAACCGCACGCTGCTCCGGAACAAGGTCGTCGGCGCCATCATCACGGGCGGGCAAGACAACGTCCAGGGCGTGGCGGGGCAGATGCTCGGCTTCTTCGCGGAGCTCGGCTGCCATTTCGCGCAGTTTCCCTACGTGGCACATACGCGCGGCTGGTCGGCGGAGGACATGGAGAAGAACGTCCAGATGGTCCAACGGAGCGAGGAGCTGCAGCTGGCCGCGACCGAGCTCTGCGACCGGAGCGTGGCGCTGGCTGACCGGCTATTGCAGACCGAGCCGAACGCGTCCCCGCGGGCCGGGCGAAAGGGGCGGCATCTCTTGGCGTCGGGTGATGGAGAGGCCGGCGATGCGAACGGGTAGTCACGCCGTCGCAGTGCTGGTGCTGGCGCTCGAGGCGTGTACATCGACGTACTTCGTTCATCCCAAGCAACTGGAGGCCGGTCGCGAGCTTCAGCGCGGCGGGCTCCTCGACGTGGCCGTACCCGCCGTGGCCGAGAACGGTCGGCGGACCAACGTGCGCCTGCTGACCGTCGAGGGCACGTTGCGGCAGGGCGAGGTCGAGCGCGTCATACTCGACGACTGGAGACCCGGCGCGCGTATCACGGGCTACGTCTTCCTTGGTCTCGCGGTCCCTCAGTTCATCGCGGGGGCCGTGATCTCGGCACGCTCCGACGAGGGCGTCACCAATACCGTGAAGACCAACTTCATCTTCGGCGCGGTGCTGGCCGCGATCGGTCTGGGTCTGACGCTCGGCGGGCACCTGGCTCTCGGACCCGAGGCGGAGTACCCATCGCGGGGACTGCCCCCGACCGTCACGCTGGGCGGCACCCCGACGGGCGGCGAGCTCACCGTCCAGTGGTAGCGCGCGTCATGGCGTGCGGCGCGCTTTGGGTCGCCGGGTGTGCGTCGACGGCGAGCGAGGTGCCCGCGCCACCACGCTGCGAGCCCGAGGCGGGTGCGTTCTGCGTGGTCGTGGGAACCGGCGAGGCGGCCTTCACCGGTGACGACGGGCCGGCGAGCACCGCCGCCGTGTTTCTCCCAGCGGACGTCGTCACTGCGGAGGACGGAAGCCTCTTGCTCCTGGACTGGGGCAACAATCGCGTGCGGCGGATTGACAGCGCCACCGGGACAATCACGACCGTCGCCGGAAACGGCGCATTCGCAGGGACGCCAGAAGGTGCGGCGCGCGAGACGTCGCTGGCGCACCCGGCACACGCGCTGCCCGGTCGCGATGGTGGCCCGCTCCTGGCGGTCATCACGCATGGCCATCGCATCGTGTCGGTCGACACGCGAACGGGCCAGCTCACACGCTGGTGCGGTCGCGGGGTCGCGGCCTATGACGGCGATGACGGCCCCTGCGCCGAGGCTGGCTTCGACTCACCCAGCGCCATCGTGCGCAGCCCGCGCGGCGGTTGGTTCGTCGTCGACGCCGGCAACCACGTGGTTCGCGAGGTCGATGTCCAAGGCATCGTTCGAACCGTCGTGGGACGCTGCCACATCGAGGACGCGCCGGGGGTCCACGCCTGCGCTCCCGGCGAGCCGGTACGTGCGTGCCCGGGGAGCGGTAAACGCTATTGCGGGGACGCGGCGCCGGGCGACGTCTGCTTTCTTCGGTGCGCGGCTCGGTCCGAGGGCCAGGACGGTCCCTTGGGCGGCGTGCGCCTGGCGTGCCCGAGCGGCATGAGCGCGGACCCGGGGTGTCGCCTCGAGCCGGAGGCCTCGGGTGCGCTGCTGCTCACGGACACGCTCGGTCACCGCGTTCGCCGCCTCGACTTCGCGTCCGGGACGATCGCGCCGGTGGCTGGCACGGGCGCTCCGGGGTACTCCGGCGATGGCGGTCCGGCGCTCGCGGCCCAGCTCAACCGACCGGCGGACGTCGCCGCGCTCCTCGACGGCCGCATCGTGGTGGCCGATGCCTTCAACCACTGCGTGCGGGTCATTGACAAGAACAGCGTCATCCAACCGCTCGTCGGCACCTGCGGCAAGACCGGCCCGGCGATGCCGCAGGGCAAGGCGCGCGAGACCCGTTTGAACGTCCCGTACGGCGTGTCCGTAGACCCGCGGGGTGGCCTGTTGGTCGCGGACACGCTGCATCACGTCGTCATTCGTGTTGGCCTCTGAGGGGCTCTCTGAAGGGGCCTCGCGCGCAGCTCCCTGGGCGCCTTCGGTCGCCGAGGTTGCCATCGGGTCCGCCATGCGCTATCAGCCGCGCATGAGCACCGCACAACCCAAGAAGATCGACGAGCTCACCGTAGGTGAGTTGCGTGAACTGGCCGCCGAAACGCGCGGCCGTCTCGACCGGCTTCGGGGGTTACTTTGACCTCGCCGGCAAGAAGAAGCGCGTCGGGGAGCTCGAGGAGCTGCTCTCGGCGCCTGACCTCTGGGACGACAACGAGCGCGCACAGAAGCTGCTGAAGGAGCAGAAGGAGCTGCAGGACAGCCTGGGCTCCGTCAATCGACCGCAGAGTACGCTCGACGACGCGGACGTGCTGCTGGAGCTCGGCGTCGAGGCCGGGGACACGAGCGTCAACGCCGAGGTCAAGGTGCTCCTGGACGAGGCCGCGGCCTCGGTGCGCGAGCTCGAGGTCGCGCGCATGCTGGGCGGTCCACAAGACGCGTCCGACGCCATTGTCCACGTCAACGCGGGAGCGGGCGGAACCGAGGCCTTCGATTGGGCCGGTATGCTGCTGCGCATGTACCTCCGGTACTGCGATCGCAAGGGGTGGAAGACCCGGGTCCTCGACGAGCAGGAGGGCGACATCGCGGGCATCAAGAGCGCCACCTTCACCGTCGAGGGCCGCTTTGCCTACGGCCTCTTGCGCGCCGAGGCCGGCGTCCACCGGCTCGTACGGATCTCGCCATTCGACGCAGCCGCACGCCGGCATACGTCGTTTGCGAGCGTCTTCGTCTACCCCGACATCGAGGACGAGATCGCCATCGAGATCAACGAGAACGACCTGAAGATCGACACGTTCCGCGCGGGCGGCGCGGGCGGGCAGCA
>SXOX01000222.1 GCA_005776585.1 Pseudomonadota bacterium
CGCTGCCGCCAGGTCGGCGTCAAGGAGGTCACGGTGGCCGGCAAGTACGTCCGGTTCGCGCCGGTCGACCTGCCCGACTCCCGCGTCGTACGCCTCCAGCGGCTGCATCCGCGCAGCATCGTCAAGGCGCCGATCAGTACGATCCTGGTGCCGCGGCCGCAGACCAGCGGCTTCCCCGTGAACCCGGTCTCCGGTGTGGCCCTGCTTGAATGGGCCCGCGGCGTGATCGACGACGTGATCGACGTGCCGGCCCCGGTGAGCGCAACGACCAAGGAGTGACCCCGTGAGCAAGTCCCGCCTGATGACGGCCGTGCCGACCTGGCTGGCCGTGGGCCTGTCCGGCGTGCTGCTGACCGGCTGTGGCAGCGCCTCCCCGGGGGTGGCGGTCAAGGTCGGCGACGCGGAGCTCACGGTCCGCGAGGTCGACGCGGCCGCTGCGAAGATGTGCACCGCGCTCGGTGACCAGTTCGCCGCCCAGAACACCGTCCTGCCGATGAGCTTCGTGCGCCAGGGCACCGTCCAGCTGATGACGCTGCGCGCGCAGGCGATGGAGATCGCCGACGAGTACGGCGTCGAGCCGGGCTCGGGCTACGCCAACGACGTGGCCCAGCGCAGCCGCACGGCCGCCACCATGCCGGAGGAGGCGCAGGACACCTACGTCGAGCTCACCTCGGCCAACGCGCTCGCCACCGACATCGTGAACCAGATCGGCGAGATCGTCCTCGCCGACCGCGGCGTCACCGAGCCGACCACCGACGAGGTCACCCAGGCCGGGGTGGACGTGTTCAACCAGTGGCCGGACGCCAACGGCATCGAGATCGACCCGCGCTACGGCCTCGAGAGCGTGGACGGCGTGCTGACCCCGATCGACACCAACACCTCCGTCGCTGTCGGCGAGACGGCGAAGGCCGGCCTGTCGACCGAGCCCGACCCCGCCTTCGCGCGCACGCTCCCGCTCACCCACCGCTGCGGCTGAGCGGGCCGTCGTCGTGACGGAGGTCGACGGGCAGGACTCGCCGATGGAGGCCTTCGCGGACCAGATGCGCCTCCTGCGGCGCGAGTGCGCCTGGAAGCGCGAGCAGACCCACACCTCGCTCGTCCCCTTCGTCCGCGAGGAGGCCGAGGAGGTGGTCGAGGCCATCGAGTCCGGTGACCCCGCGGCGCTGTGCGACGAGCTCGGCGACCTGCTCCTGCAGGTGGTGTTTCAAGCTCAGATCGCGCGCGAGGCGGGCCAGTTCGACCTGAATGACGTCGTCAACGCCATCTCCGACAAGATGGAGCGCCGCCACCCGCACGTGTTTGGCGGCACCACGCTCGACACTGCAGCCGAGGTGATGGAGCAGTGGGAGCTGCGCAAGGCCAACGAGAAGGGCCGCGACGGCATGCTCGACGGTATCCCCAAGGCGTTGCCTGCGCTACGGAAGGCGCGGCGGGTCACGGAGAAGGCGGCGCTCATCGGTTTCGACTGGCCGAACGCCGGGGGCGTCTACGAGAAGCTCGACGAGGAGCTGGCCGAGCTCAAGGCCGCCACCGCAAGCGGCGACGCGAGGGCCATCGAGGACGAGCTCGGGGACGTGCTGTTTACGGTCGTGAACCTCGCGCGCCATCTGGGGCCGGATCCCGAGGACGCGCTGATTGGCGCGCTGGCCAAGTTCATGCGCCGCTTTCGTGCCGTGGAGCTGGCGCTGCGGGAGCAGGGCGTGGCGGCTGGCGAGGCCGGTCTGCCGCTGCTCGAGGCGCTGTGGAACGAGGCGAAGGCGAGCGACGCGGGGTGAATCGCTACTTACAATCCGCGGGCGGCCCCGCGATGGGCTCCGCCTCGAAGAACGCGTCGATGCACGCCGCTGGGCTGCCGTCCTTGTCCTTGCATTCGTAGTCCAGATCGCAGCTGCAGCACGACGGATCGCCGGGCGCGCACGCCGAGTCGCACGACTTGCCGCCGGGGCAGGTCTTCGAGGCGTTGAAGGCCGGGATGAGCAAGTTGAGGCTCTGGTACTTCTCGTTGCACCCGTTGCAGCCCGGCAGCGGCGACTTGTAGGTCGGCGACGGCGCGGCCCCGCAGCCTTCGTCAGCGTACTTCTCGTCGAGGATGACGCAGGTGCACACCGACTTGAGGTCCGCCTCGGCGATGAAGCCTTTGATGGTCCCAGTCTGCTTGCCGCCGTTGCACGTGGCGTTGACTTCGATCTCCTTGACCGGGATGGCGTGGATGTCGAAGGTCGCCTGCTCCGCGGCGCAGTTCTTCGGGTTCTCGGTGTTGCCCGCGTAGACGTCGAGCGCCGTCTTGGTCGATGGACCCATGCCGGTGGCCGAGAACGGGAACGTCATCTCGTGGAGGCTGTTCTTCACGATGCAGTACGTCGCCGTGTCTCCCTTGCCGATACGGGCGCCGCTCATCACCTCGAGCGTGACCTTGGTCCCGTCGATGGCCTTGAGGCGCATGAGGATGTTGAGCTCCTTCTTGATGATGTCCTTTTCCCATACGCTGTTCAGCGTCTGGGTCAGCACCGAGGTCCCGCCCGAGATGCTCTTGAGCCCGAGCTTCGTGAAACGAAACCAATCACCCTCCTTGCCGAGCTTTGCGCATTCGCTAGCCACGGCCGGGACGTCCCTGACGAGGATGTTCTTCGTCGTGTCGACCGAATTGCTGCAGCTCCCGAGCGCCAGCGCTCCGCCGAACAGCGTACCCAAGAGACCCATTACCGTGATGCCGCGCTTCATGTGGCCTCCTCGCCCTGCTGAGTCGTCGCCAGCGGTGTTGACGCACCGGAGCGTCGCGAAAAGCCCCGCGCGTGTCAACGTGGCAGACGCCGTTGACAAGGCCCGGTCGCGCTCCGAGGATGGCGCGCCCAAACGTGGAGGTCAGCATGGGGTTTCAGTCGAGCTGGTTCATCGGGAGTGAGGCGGCCGAACCGGCCTACGCGGAGGCCGCGGCGACGCTGCGGGCGTTCCTCGAGAGCGACCCGTCCTCGCAGGGCGCCCGCGAGGTGATCGCGCTCGGAGAGCCTGCGGTCAAGGCCATGGTCGACGTCCTGCTCGACCGCAAAGACGGCCTGCGCCTCGCCCACCTGCGCGACACCGAGCCACCGAAGGCGCTGCGGAAGCTCATTGGGCTCGCGGTCCACAAGCTCGAGTCACGCGGGATCGTCTGTCGGGTGCCGGAGCCGCAGATCGGCAAGATCGCCTACCTCGAGGAGACGTATCCGTCGTACATGAGCCGACCCGACCTGGAGGGCTACCAGTTCCTGGTCCTGGCCGACAAGACCGGCACGGGCGCGTGGAGCGTGGTCGTCTGCCTCGCCGACCGCAAGGAGGGCATCTTTCAGCTGCTGCCGGCGGATGCGGGCCGCGCGCGCCTCAAGCGCATCCTGGAGGACCTGAGCGGCCGGGGTCACGGTCATGCGTCGATCCCCTACGCAGAGGCGCCGGCACCGCTGGTTCGTCGCCGCATTCGGGAGGCGGCCGCCATCCATCGCGGGCTCGGCAAGCCGTTGCCCAAGGAGTGGGGCGAGGTCGCGGGGCTGATCGAGCATGGCCCTGCGGAGGACGCGCACCCGGCGCACGCGCTGCTCGGTCCCGCCGACGCCCGTTACCTGACTCAGGCCGAGGGCCTCTTGGGCGAATACGCCCAGCACGATGGCCACGAGCACTACCACGCGGGCGACTTGGAGCTCCCCATCCCCGGTGACGCGTGGCTCGAGGCGAATCTCCCGGCGCTCGAGGCCGCGGCCACGAGCCCGCTGCTGGTCACGCGCGAGCAACGCGTCGAGCGGGTCCAGGACGAGATCGCGCGGCTGCTGCGAACGTACGCGGACGCGACCGTCTGCGCCACGACGGCCGAGATCGCGCTCGACGCCGCCTACGTCCTCGCCCGCACGGGCCGCGAGGACGCCGGTCGCGCGGCCTACGCCACCGCGATCGCGCTCGTGGAGCCGGGTCGCGACCCCGTGACCGTGCCGTGGGCGCTCGCCGCGTTCAATCGACTCTTCGATGTCTCTCAGATTGTGGATCAGGCCGCGCTCAAGGAGTCCCTGTAGGAGCGGGTCAGCCGTCGTTTTCGCGCTTGGGCTTGGCAGCGCCACCGCCCTCGGGAAACGGGGGTGCGTCGGGTGCGGGGCCGTCGTTGGGATCGCGTACTTTGGGCGTGAAACGTGCCTCGCGGTCGAAGGGGACCGTGTTGTTCCAAAACGACGCGTCGTATTGATACACGTCGTTCAAGAAGATCGGGTCGTCCGAGTCCTCGCGAAACGCGACCGTGTTGTATTCGATGTGGATGGGCACCGGTTTCTTGAGCTGGATGCCGCGCTCGGCCTTGGAGCTGAGCATGTCGTCCACCTTGGCCGCGCTCGGCGAGCCGTCCCGCTCCAGCAAGAACTTGGCCATGTCGACCGGCTTGTCGAGGCGCATGCAGCCGTGGCTGAACGCGCGCAGGGTCTTGTCGAAGAGCTTCTTCTTCGGCGTGTCGTGCATATAGACGCTGAAGGGGTTGGGGAAGAGGAGCTTGACGCGGCCCAGAGCGTTGCCTGACCCGGGCATCTGATACACGTCCGTCGTACCGTCGGGGTTCTCGCGCTTCCGGAAGTTGTGCTTCTCGTAGTAGTCGGGGTCCTTCTCGGCCTCGACGTCGAGCTCGCCGGTCTTGATGCGGCTCGGTACGTGCCACACGGGGTTGATGACCACGGTCTTGAGCGCGTTGGAGAATAGCATCGTGCGGTTCAGGTGGCCGCGGCGTCCACCCTCTTCGTCGACCTCGTAGTTGTTGTTGCCGGTGATCACCCGATGCGTGCGCGCGATCTTGCCGCCGTCCCAGACTTCGACCTCGAACTGCGGGATGTTGACGCGGAAGTAGTAGTCCTCTTTACCGGTCTTGGACTCGCGCCACCGCTGCATCGACAGCTTGAGCTGCCGCACGCGCGCCTCCATGGGCACGTCGAGTGACTTGGCGGTCGCGGCTGCGGGTCCGGCCTTGGGGTTGTTGCCCACGATGCCGTCCGCGTCGAGTTGGTGCGTGAGCTGATACCGCTTGACCGCAGCGACGAGGTCGTCGTCGAACTTCTCGTCCTGCAGATCTCCCGAAAAGAAGCCCTCGGCGGCGAGGCGCTGCTTCAGCAGCACGACGTTCGGTCCCTTCATGCCCTTCTTGAGCGCGAGCTTGACCTTCCAGCCTGGGACGGTGCCCTTGGCCGCCAGCTCCCGGTAGCGGGCGAGCGCCTTGTGCGCCTTGACATAGAAGGGGTGCTTGGGCCAGAGCCCCTTCATGACCGACGCGGGCTTGTTGCCCACGGCCGTCGCGTCTTCGGTCAGCTCCGCCTGGAACTTCTTGATGGCCGAGCCACGCTGCTCGGACTCCATGGCGCGGAACGGATGCGCGATGGTCATGTACTTGAAGTCGAGTGCGTACTGACAGAATCCGCGAGCCACGGCGACCTCGACGTCCGCGAGCGCGTCGCTCAGCGGCTTGGACAGCTCGTGCCCGGCCTTGGCGACCTTCTCTAGCGCCGCGAGGCTGGCCTCGTGGTCCTGGTCGTCGGACAGCCCCTTTTGGAGCAAGGCGCGCTCGAGCCGCACCTTCACGTCGATCAGCGGCTCGTCCTTGCCCCGCACGACAGCGCCGAGGGCGTCCGCGATCCGCGCGTCCACGCCCTGGGCCGACTTGGGCTGGTTGGTGGCCGCGCGCGCGGCCTCTAGGTGCTTGAGCGCCTCCTCGAGGTCCTTGAGCGGGTACGCCGCCGGATCGAGGCCGTGGCCCTCCACATCGCGCAGCAGCTCGATGGCCTGCTTGCCCTGCTCGGTGACGGTTGCGCCCTCGATGGTCATGAGCTGGCCATCCCGCTGTCCGAGCGCAGCCGAGAGGATGGTGCGGCAACGCCCGCGGGTGAGCTTCTGCTTTACGGCCCTGAGCGTGTCCTCGGCGACGCGACCCGAGGTGCTGGCGTGCGCCTCGTGCAGCGCGACCAGTCGATCGGCCAGCCGACTCGCGGACTTGACCGGGACGGGCGCAGGCTCCGCACCTCCGGCCTGGTGCGCGACGGGGCCCGAGCCGGGGGCGGGTGCCGCGGCGGCCGGCGCATCGGTCGGACGCAGGCCCTTCTTCTTCTTCTTCTTGCCCGGCACCGTGGGGGCCGCAGCCGTCGACTCCGGCTCCTCGGCTGCTGCCGCGGGCGCAGGCTCCGGCTCCTTGTTGCACCCGCCGAGGCCCGCGACCGCGACGAAGATGAGAGCCTTTCCGAGGGTCCAGTCGAAGCGTTGCGACACGAGAGCGTCCCTTTCCCCGCGATGGACCGACGCGAGGCCGGTCCTCGGGCACACGAGCCCGCGCGGACACTACCACTCGAACGCTCATCCGCAAGATTTTTCGGCTCATCCGTTCAGGTTCCCGCCCCGACGCGTGCCGAATCCGGGGTCGCTCGACGAGGGTGGGCCTGAGCCGCATACTACCGCGCGGTGCTTGCTCTGGTCCTCACGCTGCTCCTCGCTCCACCGGCCGCGTCACGCGGCAAGGACCTCGCCATCGAGGATCCGTCGCAGCGCGCCCTGGCGCACTTCCATGAGGCGCTCGGGCAGACGGCCAAGAAGAAGCACACGACCCGCATCCTTTGGTTTGGGGCGTCACACACCGCCGCAGACCTGATGACGGGTCGCATCCGCTCACGCCTGCAGCGCCAGTTCGGGGACGCGGGCCACGGCTTCTTCATGCCGGCCAAGCCGTGGAGCAGCTATCGCCACACGGGCCTTGTCTTCGATCGGCCCACCGCCAAGCGGCATCACTGGCACTGGGACTTCGTTCGCGAGACGCCGCGTTGCCATGACGACGGCTACTTCGGGCTGGCCGGGATGAGCGTGCTGGCCAAGTCCAAGGACGCCTGGGCTCGCATCGCGACCCGCGACCGCGGCAAGACCCTGACGCGCGCGGGCAGATTCGAGCTCCACTGGCTCGGCCAGCGCAAGGGCGGCGACCTGCTCGTGTCCTTCGACGGCGCCGCGCCGGTGCGGCTGCGAACCGCCGGGCGTGGCCTCGGGACCTTTACCAAGACGCTGTCCGATGGCCCTCATCAGATCGAGCTGCGCCCCAAGGGCAACGGCGAGGTGCGGCTCCTCGGAGCGGTCCTCGAGCGGCGGACGCCGGGCGTCGTCCTCGACGTGCTCGGCATCAACGGGTCGCGCGCCCGGAGCCTGCTGCAATGGAACGACGCGCTGTTTTCGACCGTGGTCGCGCGCCGCAAGCCCGATCTCGTCGTCATGGCCTACGGGACCAATGAGTCGGGCGACGTCGACGATCCGATCGAGACCTACGAAGAGGAGCTCGTCGATGCGCTGCGCAAGCTGCGTCGCGCGGCGCCCGACGCGAGCTGTCTGTTGGTCGGACCGAGCGACCGGCCCATTCGCCCGCTCGCCGTCCAGCCGCGACCCGCGCCCAAGAAGCGCAACAAGAAGGCGCCCGAGAAGCCGTTGGAGCCGCCGGTCATCTCGTTCAAGCATCGTGAGCGCGAAGACGCGGTCATCGCAACGCAACGGCGCGTGGCTGCGCGCTTCGGCTGCGGATTCTGGGACACGCGCGCGGCGACCGGCGGGCCGTTCTCCATCGTCAGCTGGGTCGACGAGGTCCCGGCCCTCGCTGCGCCAGACTTCGTCCACTTCACCCGCCGGGGCTACCGCATCCTCGGTGACTTGCTCGTCAGCGCGCTGCTGCGAGGCACTCGGCTGTAATCGTGCTGGTCGGTCCCTCCCCGACGTGTTAGGAGCGCCGCCGCGGTGCCGAGAGCGCAACGCATCGGAGCCCCATGAATCCAGCTGACGCATCCCCGCAGCCCATTGACGAGCCCAGCTCAGAGCCGACCTTCGCCAACCTCGGGCTGCGCCCCGAGCTTCTCGCGGCCATCGCCGAGGTCGGCTATGACGCGCCGACGCCCATCCAGGCCCGCACCATCCCGCCGCTGCTGGCGGGTCGCGACCTCATCGGGCAGGCGCAGACGGGCACTGGCAAGACCGCAGCGTTCGCCTTGCCTCTGCTTCAGCGCCTCGAGCTGTCCGGTCGGCCCAAGGTCCAGGCCCTGGTGCTCGCCCCGACCCGTGAGCTGGCCATTCAGGTCGCTGAGGCGGTCCACACCTACGGAAAGGCGCTCGGCCGCGTAAGCATCGTGCCCATCTACGGTGGACAGCCGATCGGGCGGCAGCTGATGCACCTCGAGCGTGGCGCGCACGTCGTGGTCGGGACCCCGGGGCGCGTCATGGACCACCTGCGGCGCGGCTCGCTGAGCCTCGAGCACGTCCGCGTCACGGTCCTCGACGAGGCCGACGAGATGCTCCGCATGGGCTTCCTCGAAGACGTCGAGTGGATCCTGAGCCAGGCTCCCGCGGAGCGGCAGACGGCGCTGTTCTCGGCCACGCTGCCGCCGGCCATTCGCGCCATTGCGGCCAAGCACCTGCGTGACCCGGTCTCCATTGGCATCGAGAACAAGCGCCAGGCGTCGCTGCCCGCCATCGAGCAGCGCTACCTGAGCGTGCTGCCGGATCAGAAGCTCGACGTGTTGGCGCGGCTACTCGAGACCGAGGACATCGACGCCGTGCTCGTCTTCGCGCGGACGAAGACCGATTGCGCCGGGCTCGCCGACCGACTCGAGGCCCGCGGCTACGCCGCCGAGGCGATTCACGGCGACATGAACCAGTCGCAGCGCGAGAGCGTGATCCGACGCCTGAAGAACGGCCAGGTGGAGATCCTGGTCGCGACCGACGTCGCGGCGCGTGGGCTCGACATCGACCACATCAGCCACGTCGTGAACTTCGACATCCCCTACGACCCGGAGACGTACGTCCATCGCATCGGGCGCACAGGGCGAG
>SXOX01000223.1 GCA_005776585.1 Pseudomonadota bacterium
CTTGCCGGAATGGGCGTGCTCCCGCTCATCTATGTCGATGGCCAGACCGCTGAGTCGCTGGGCCTCACGGGCCACGAGACCTTCGCGGTCGACGGCGTTGGTCCCGCCATGGGGCCGGGCGCGCGCCTGAGCGTCACGGCGACCCGCGACGACGGCACCCAGGTGCGCTTCGAGGTGCGCTCGCGGCTCGATACGCCGGCCGACGTCGACTACTACCGCCACGGCGGCATCCTCCGCTTTGTGCTGCGGAACCTCGCGCGCGTCTAACGCGCCACGATTTTTTCCACTCGTCTACTTCTTATACACACGGCGAAGGCCGTTGCGGGCCATGTCGGCGTTTTCCTCCTGGCACGAAACCTGCTCAGGGGCTAAACTGCGGAGCCGTGACGTTCCGCGATCGAACGAGACGAGCACGCAGCGGCGAGCACAGGAGCGAGTCATGAACACCATCGAAACCAACATCACCCCACTGACCAGCGGGCGCAGAGCGACCGTCATCCGAGCGCTCGGGGTCGGCATGGCGGCCATGACGTTCGTCGTCATGCTCGGCGCGGCAAAGAAGGGTTGCGGCCACGTCGCGCCCACGGAGCCTGTGTGCGACGTTCCGGCCGACTGCCAGGGACTTCCGCACCCCGACTGCGAGGGCGGCTGGAGCTGTACCAAGGGCGAGTGCTCGTGGAGCTGCGAGGGGCCCAAGGGCTGCTACAGCGACAACGAGTGCCCGTCGGGCAAGGTGTGCAACGCGGGCGACGTCTGCCTCCCGCCGCCCGGCTGCAAGGCGGGCATGGCGTGCCCGGCCGTGTGCTACGGCCAGTGCGTCGAGCCCAAGCCCGATGAAGGCTGCAAGTCCGACAACGACTGCGCCAAGGGCGAGATGTGCGCCATCCCGCCGTGCATGGAGATGTGCGACGCGGCCGGCAACTGTGGCGTGTCGCCGTCGTGCAAGGGCCAGTGCGTCAAGAAGCCGACCGACTGCCAGAGCGACTCGGACTGTGGCTCGGACGAGTACTGCAACGTGATCTGCCCGTTCGTGCCGCCGTGCTTCGGCATGTGCACGAAGAAGGAGACCGGCTGCCTCTCAGACAAGGACTGTGGCGCCAATCAGACCTGCTCGCTCCCGACCTGCCCGCCCTGCCCACCCGGCGCGCTGTGCAAGCCGTGCGCAGGGAGCGGCGTGTGCATCGACAACCCGACGGGCTGCAAGAGCGACGCGGATTGCGGCGCCAATCAGAGCTGCCAGCAGCTGTGTCCGATGATCTGGTGTGTGTGTACGCCAGGCGACGCCAACTGCACGTGTCCGGCACCCGACTGCACCGGGACCTGCGTCGATAAGCCAAACCAGTGCAAGGTGGACAGCGACTGCGCCGCGGGAGAGACCTGCGTGCTCGGACCGTGCCCGATGGCGCCCTGCACGCCGGATTGGTGCCCGCCCTGCTATGGGACCTGCCAGAAGACCGAGCCCACGGGCTGCACGTCGGATTGGGACTGCGCCAAGGGTCAGATCTGCCAGAAGGACGGCTGCCCGGAGTGGTTCTGCGGCTGCGCCGGCAACGACCCGGCCTGTGATTGTGCCCCACCGCCGCTGTGCCTCGGCACGTGCGTCAATCCGCCCACCAACAAGTGCGAGACCGACAAGGACTGCGCGGCCGACCAGTTCTGCCAGATCGAGGCGTGCACGGCATGTGCGTGCCCCGCCGGTGTGCCGTGCGACTGCATCGCGACCTGCATCGGCTCGTGTCAGCCGAAAGAGACGACGTCGTGCGGTTCGGACCAGGACTGCCCCGCCGGCGAGAGCTGCCAGTGCTTCTCGGATCCGTCTTGCCCGATGTGCGACGTGTGCCTCATGAAGTGCGCTCCGAAGCCCGAGCAGAAGTGCAACACGAACATGGACTGCGCCGAGGGCACCTACTGCGAGGTCACCATGTGCTCGGGTTGTGCGTGCCCCGCGGGCGCCACCGACTGCGACTGCCCCCCGCCGCTGTGCTACGGCACCTGCCAGCCCACCCCGACGGTGACGCCGTGCGGCTCGGACAAGGACTGCGCAGGCAACGAGAGCTGCCAGTGCCTTCCGCCGCCCGGCTGCCCGATGTGCGACGCGTGCATGATGCAGTGCGCTCCGACGCAGTGCACCGATGATAGCCAGTGCGGCGATGGCTACGCCTGCCAGAACCAGATCTGCCCCAAGATGCCGTGCACCGCCGATGGCGTCTGCCCGCCGTGCTACGGCACGTGCGAGGCCACGACCGAGCCGCCCGATCCCACGCCCTCGGCGTGTTTCAAGGGCGGCTGCAGCGGCGAGCTCTGCACGAGCACTCCCGACATGGCCGGCATCTGCATCTGGAACGACTCCTTCGCCTGCTACCAGAAGTACGGCAACTGCGGCCAATACGGCGCCAACGGCGGCTGTGGCTGGGAGATGACGCCGGAGCTGAAGGCCTGCCTTGCGAGCTTCCAGAAGTAGCCCGACCGGCCGACCGAGATTACAGCTTGGCTCCCGCACCGGGGCCGCGTCGAAGCCAACTTGGCCTCGCGCGGCCCCGGTGCCGTTTGGTGGGCCAAGTGTCAAAGTCCTAGACACTCCTGACTCCGGGTGGCAGAGTTGCACAGGTCACCGCTCGGTCACGGTGGCGACGTCACGCGCTTTGCGTTGGCACGACTGCTGCACTGAGTGAGCGCGCACCATTCGCGGCCCGGACGCGCTGGGAACAGCGCCGGGCATCAAGGAGAACTCATGAGACTCATCACCCACCGAATCGGGCGCATCACGAGCGGAGCGCTTCTGGCGCTCATCGCGGGCGCGGGAATTGCGGCTTGCAACATCGACGCGACACCGACGCCGGTCGCCGGAGGCACAGGGTCGGCCAAGAAGCTGTCGGAGGCCAAGGCAGGCCTTGTCGCCGTTCAGAGCTGCGGAGACCTGGAGAGTTACGTCAAGGGCGTCGCGGCCGCCGAGATCGAGAAGCAGGGCGTCGGCGTGTCCAAGGGCACACCGCTCCCGGTACCGTTCGCCTCGGGCCAAGCCGGGACGCCGACATCCGCGGGCAGCAACGAGGGCGGTGGCACCTCGGGAACGGGAACGGGTGGCACGGCCACCGGAGGCACCACCGGCGGAACCTCGGGCGGTGGCACCGGCGCTCCAAGCGCGCCGAAGGACTCGAACACCAGCACGGGCGCGGGGCCGACCCACTCCGAGACGAATAACCAGATCGCGGGCGTCGACGAGGCGGACATCGTCAAGACCGACGGAAGCTACCTCTACATCCTCAACGGGCGCAGCCTGCGCATCCTGAAGTCGCACCCGGCCAAGGAGACCGCGCTCGTCGGCAGCCTGGACCTGGGCGCAAATCATGGGGCGTTCGAGCTGTTCCTCCAGGGCGATGTGGCCATGGTCTACGGCCGCAGCTGGGGCGCCCTCGCCTACGACGGCGGCGGCTACTACGGCGGCATCGGCTATGCGACCGACGTCGCCGTCGGCGCGCCAACGGACGCAGGCGGTGGCTTCACGGGCGGCACTTCGGGCACCGCGACCGGCACGTCGACGGGTAGCGCGCCGTCCTCGGGCGGCAGCGCGAGCTCAGGTGGCAGCGGCTCGGTCCCCAAGGCCGACACGGCGGCGCCCATCGCGCCTCCGGCCCCTACGGGGCTCGCGAACCTGCGCGGGTCGGTCACGCTGCTCAGCGTCATCGACCTGAAGGATCGCGCGAACCCCAAGCTCCTGCGGTCGGTCGCCCTCGAGGGCAACTACCTCTCGGCGCGCAAGATCGGCTCCGTCGTGTACACGGCGGTCACGGGCCAGCTGTTCATGCCGAACATCGGCTGGATCAACTGGTCGGGCGGCGGCACGATGGGCACCGTCGGCACGACGGGCGCGCTTCCGCCGAATAGCACCTCCACGCCTCCGAGCGCAGGCACGGGCGGCACCTCGGGGAGCGAGGCGGGAACGAGCGGCTCCACGGGATCGAGCGATCCGAGCGGAAGCACGCCCACCCCCAAGCCGTCGAGCAAACCGGGCGTCGCACCGCAGGGCTACGACACGCCGGAGGCCTACAAGGCGGCGTACCTGGCGGAGCTGGGGAGCCAGACCGCGGCCGATTGGCTTCCGAAGTACACCGATAGCAAGTCGGGCACCGAGGCGCAGCTGCTCGGAGGCTGCACCGGCTTCTACAAGCCCACGGTCGACGGTGGACTCACGACCATCTCGCTCATCGCGCTGGACCTCGCCACGCCGGACGCAGCGCTCGCGGCCAGCACGACGCTGGGCCAGGCCTCGGGCGTCGTCTACGCCTCGGCGAACGCGGTCTACGTCGCGTCCTATCCGCTCGGCTACTGGTACTGGAGCGACGCCGCAGGCGCCGAGAAGGACCAGAGCGAATACAGCTTCGTCCACAAGTTCGCGCTCAAGGGCACGGCGGTCGCCTATGCCGGCTCGGGGAAGATCCCCGGCCAGGTGCTCAACCAGTTCTCGCTCGACGAGCACCAGGGCAACCTGCGCGTGGCCACGACCATCCACGACTGGAACAAGGGCAATGAGGGCCTGTCGAACTCGGTGACCATCCTCACCGAGAAGGACGGCGCGCTCGCCAAGATCGGCGCCGTCGATGGTCTCGCCAAGGGCGAGCGCATCTACTCGGCGCGCTTCCTCGGCAATCGCGGCTTCGTCGTGACCTACAAGAACACGGACCCGCTCTTCGCGTTGGATCTCTCCAACCCGACGGCACCAAAGGTCGCCGGCGAGCTCAAGATCCCGGGCTTCTCGACCTACATCCACCCGCTCGCCGAGAACTACCTGCTCACGATTGGCCGCGATACGTTCGACAATGGCCAGTGGGTCGAGGTCAAGGGCGTGCAGCTCCAGATCTTCGACGTGACCACGCTGTCGGACCCGAAGCTCGCGCACAAGCAGACCTTCGGAAAGGCGGGCACGGAGTCCGAGGCGCTCTATGACCACAAGGCGTTTGCCTTCTTCGAGGAGAAGGGGCTGCTCGCGCTGCCGTATGCCTACTACGGCTACGCTGATGGCGGCGGGACCACGGTCGACCCTGACGAGGGTGGTACGGGCGGCACGTCCGGCGGCAGCAGCACGGGCACCTCTACCGGCGAGGCCAGCGGCTCCGGGAGCGGCAGCAGTGGCAGCGGCGGGACCGGCGCGGTGCCGACGCCAGCGAGCGAGCCGACCGCGGCCCAGAAGCCGGATGCGGGTGTAAAGATCTTCTCGGTGAGCGCGACCAAGGGCCTGGCGGAGCTTGGCAACATCAGCCACTCGGACTTCCTGCCGGCGAGCGGCACCCTCGGAAGCTACTGGTACAACCTCCAGGTGCGCCGTACGGTGTTGATTGAGGACGCGCTCTACACGATCGGCTCGGCCGGCGTGAAGGTGAACTCGGCGGCGGACCTGTCGGCCCTTGCGCAGGTGTCGTTTCCGCAGGAGGACCTGTGCGGTGGTTGGGACTACTGCTACGGCGGTGGCGGGATGACCCCGGCGGGCGGCACGGCTACGGGTAGCGGCGGCACGAGCGGTGGCACCGGCGGCGAAGCGCCTCCTCAGAAGTAGCGACCTCACTCATGCGGCGGTGGCCCAAGCGCTACCGCCCACCGCCCTCAGCGCTCAGCCTGCCACCCCGGCGCGTCACAGCCGACCGCCACCTGCAATGCGGTACAGATCGAGGTCATCAGCGGAGATGGCAACGTCGCGACGTACGCTTCGAGGTCGGTCTTTCGGACCGGACGGACATTGTCCAGATTGACTGCGCAGGGACCTTTCATTCCGTGCTCCAGCCCGAGAAGGACCTCGCTCGGCAGCCCGCGAATGGTCGACGTGATCGGCGCGACCAGCACGCTCTCCAGAAACGGAATGACGCTCGAGCGCGTGAGGACGACGACCGGCCGGCGCTTGTCGGGCTGTTCGAAGCGGTGCAGCCACACCTCTCCTCGCCCTAGTCTTCGGGCCATGGGCTTCCGTCCCCTTCGACCGAGAACTCGTCATCAGTGACGGGAGCGCCGCCATATCCTCGACGGTAGGCGGCGACGATCTCGGCCTCCCGCTTGCGCTCCAAGTAGCTCAGCACCGCCCCACGGATGAACGCGGAGCGACCACGCAACTTGGTCTCATCGTCGGCGTCGACGCGCTCCAACCAGCGCTCGTCCACAGAAATTTGTATCGCCTTCATGTGGGAAGTTTGGCTGTAGCGGTACTGTTGGGTCAAGCCGTGCGTCACCGACTGGAGCATCTTCTCGCGAGCCCGACGAGTCGTCGTTATACTCCTCAGCGATGATGACTCACCGCGTACGGCGTGCATCGAAGCGGGACCAGCAGCGCGAGGCGACTCAGCAGCGCGTCTACGGTGCAGCGCTCGCGATCTTCCGGCGCGATGGAGTCGCCGACGCACGCATCGAGGACATCGCGGCGCTCGCGGGGGTGAGCCGCGCGACCTTCTACTTTCACTTCCCGACCAAGGATCTGGTGCTGCTGGAGCACCTGCGCCAGTCCGAGTCGCGCACGGCGGTGCTCTTGGACGCGCTCCCCGAGGACGCATCCATGGACGATGTGCTCGGCACCGTCCGCAAGAGCGTGGCCGAGGAGTGGCGCAGCGATCCGGAGCTGTTCGCCGAGGTCGGCATCGTCGGCCTGCGGGTGAATGTTCCATCGCGGGGGGAGCTGATGACCGAGCGCCGCGACGCTTCGCCATTGCGCATTTCGCTCTCGCGCCGGTTGCGAGCCCTCCAAACGAGTGGGGGTTTCGACTCACCGATTCCGGCGGAGCTGCTCGCCGACCTGTTCTTGTTCAATATCTTCGCGGCGACGTTTACGTGGTCCGGGCATCAGGCAATCCCGCTCGATCTCGTGCTCGAGCACGTCACCGCGCTGCTGTTGCGGGGCGTCCGTAGAGACCCGAGCTAGCGCAGCTCGGAGACCAGCGCGTCCGCCAGGCGGGCGACGTCCTCGAGCGCAGTGTAGGCCTGCACCGCGATGCGGACGACACGCTGGGGCTGCGTCGGCCACGGAAACACGGGCACCTCGATGTGGTGGTCAAAGAAGAGCCGGTCCTGGAGCGGGTCGAACGGTCCGGTCTCCGCCGCGTCGGGCGGCCCCGGAGGCAGGGGAAGCGCCGCGAGCGAGCCCAGCATGTCGTCGGGACAGGGAGCCTCGATCTGGAGGCGCTCACACAGCAGCGCCCGACCGGCGATCGCCAGCGCCCGGTTGTGCTCCTGGAGCGCGGGCAAGCCGCCGGGAAGCAGCGCCGAGAGCGCGTCGATGGCAGCCGGGACGGACAGCCACGCGGTCGGATCGAAGGTGCCGGTCCAGTCGTGCTCGAGCTGATAGCGCGACCGTTGTGCAAGCTCGGGGTCGATGCTCGCGCCGTGGCTCGTGACCAGCGCGCGGAGCGCGTCGCGCCGATCTGGACGGGCCCACAGAAACGCCGCGCCCTTGGGCGCGCAGAGCCACTTGTGCAGGTTGCCGGTGTAGTACGCAGCGCCGAGCTTCGTGAGGTCCAGCGGAAGCATGCCAGGCGCGTGGGCGCCGTCGACGAGCACATCGACCCCAAGGCGCTGCATGACGTAGACAATGTCATCCACCGGCAGCACGAGCCCCGTCGGACTCGTCACGTGGTCGATGAGGCAGAGGCGCGTTCGCGAGGTGACACGCTCGACCAGCGCCGTGACGACCTGCTGCTTCGACTGGAGCGGAAAGGGCACCGGCGCGACGACCAGCGTGGCGCCCGTCAGCCGCGCGATCTCGCGCATGGCCCAGGTACACGCGTTGTACGTGTGATCGGTTGCCAGAAGCTCGTCGCCTGGCCCGAGTGCGCCCGAGTCGGCGAGCGACCGCAGCACCGTGTTGACGCCCAGCGTCGCGTTGGTCACGAACGCAAGATCGTCGGGCCGCGCACCGATGAGGTCACCGAGACGTGCGCGTGCAGCGTCGAGCAGGACCGGATACTCGCGCATGAAGAAGCGCACCGGCTGCGACTCCATCTGCTCACGCAGCGCCGCCTGCGCCTGCTGCACGACGCGGGGGCACGCGCCGAACGAGCCATGGTTCAAGAACGTGGTGCCGGGGTCGAGGGTCCAGTGCGAGGCGAGCGCGGAGGGCATGGGGACTTGTATCACGGTCTGAGCTTCTTGAGTTCCTTCTGCCACTTGTCGATGAGCCGCAGTGCCTCGAGCGGCGTGGTGCGGTTGACGTCGACCCGCGCGACCTGGCGGTCGAGCTCGCTCGAGGCGACGGGTGCAGCCTCGGCCTCGAAGAGTGAGAGCTGAGGCCGCGCGACCGCGACGACCGGATGCGCCGGCGGGGCGGCTCCCGATGCGGCGAGATCCGTCTTCTCGAGCCCCGCGAGCACCTCCTTGGCCCGCGCGATGACGGACTCCGGAAGGCCGGCCAGACGCCCGACCTGGATGCCATAGCTCCGGTTGGTGGCGCCCTCGAGCAGGCGATGGAGGAAGACGATGCCGTCGTTCCACTCGCGCACCGCCACGTGGACGTTCCGGACGTGCGGCCGGCTGCGCGCCAGCTCGCACAGCTCGTGGTAGTGCGTGGCGAAAAGCGTCCGCGCGCCCGTGTGGTCGTGGAGGTGCTCGGCGACGGCCCAGGCGATAGAGAGGCCGTCGAAGGTGCTGGTGCCGCGCCCGATTTC
>SXOX01000224.1 GCA_005776585.1 Pseudomonadota bacterium
GAACGGCAGGTTGGCCTCGAGCTCGTTCGGCACCTCGAGCCCGAGCACGATGAGCTCGCCCGGTGGTTCACCCGTGGGCGCGGATACGAGGGACACCTCGATCCCCAACCGAACCGCGGTCTCTGCTTCGGCCAGCGCGTTCCCGCGCGTCTCGTTGCCGTCTGTGACGATGAGGAGGAGGACGGTGGCGACGGCGTAGCGCACGAGCTGCGAGGAGAGCGTCGGGACGAAGAAGCCTTTGTCGTCGGTGACATAGCCCGACAGCAGCGCCGAGAGCGGCTCGAGGAGCGGGAGCGCGAGGCTCGTGAGGAGGCCGAGGAGCCCGATGCCGGCCTCGAGGTACGCGTAGGCGCGGAGGAGCTCGCTCGGGGCGCGGACGTGGCCGCGGCCGGGGCCGAAGTGACCGTCCGCCCAGCGGCCGAACGCGTAGCTGCCGGCGCCGAGGCCGAGCATGAAGATGGCGGTGACGAACGCGGCCGAGTGGACCGAGTTACCGAAGATGTTGCCGAACGCGCGGACCCAGACGACCTGGTAGACGAGGCCCGCGAGCCCCGAGACGAGGAAGACCGCGCAGAGGGGCAGGAGGCGAGGACCGGGTCCGGGACGTCCCTCGGAGGTCATCCGGCAGACCCTGTCGGCCGTGCGGCGGCCCGGACGCGCGGGTCCGTGTCCTGGGCCAGAGTTGCGAGCGCACCGCGGACGCGCGGATCGTCGAATCCGGCGAGCGCTTCGGCGACGGCGGCGCGGAGGACCGGATCGGCGAGCCCGACGGCGCCGAGGAGGACGTCGATCTGGGGCGTCTCGATCGCGGCGGGCTGGAACTCGCTCCGGAGCACCCAGCGGTCGTAACCGGCGGCCTCCGCAGAGCTCTTCGCGCCGATGGGGATCCAGCCGAGGCGGGTGAGGGCCTGGCGGGCGGCGTTCCGAACGGCGGCGGTCGCGTCGCCGAGGGTGCCGAGGAGCGCGTCGATGGCCTTCGGGTTTCCGAGCGTCCCGAGCTCCTCGGCGGCGGCCTGGCGGACGTGGGGCTCGGGGGCGAGCAGGGCGGTGATGAGCGGCGCGATGTCGCCCAGCGTGCTGATCGATTGCCAGACGGCCGCCGGACCGTGCCAGCTCGGCGCGTGCGACCTCGAAACCGGCCAATGCCTCGTGAAGGCCTCGGGCAACGGGACGGTCTGCGACGACGGCAACCCCTGCACCGACGGCGAGACCTGCTTCGGCGGGAGCTGCGGGGGCGCGATTCAGGTCTCCGACGGGGGCCTCTGCGACGACGGCGACGTCTGCACCTCGGACGATGTGTGCGCCTCCGGGGCGTGCTTCGGCGTGCCCAAGGACTGCGCGGACGCCGCCGGGCCGTGCGAGCAGCCGCAGTGCGAGGCCGAGTCGGGCCTCTGCTACGCGGTCCCCGTCACGGACGAGCTGAGCTGCTTCTGCAATGGCAAGCTCGACGGGACGCCGTGCGACGACGGCGCCTCGTGTACGACGAACGACGTCTGCCAGGGCGAGGTCTGCGCGAGCACGCCGATCGACTGCGCGAGCGCCGCGGACGCCTGCAACACCGCCGCCTGCGACCCGCTCACCGGCGGGTGCGTGAAGGTGCCCGTCGGGGACGGCCTGCCGTGTAGCGACGGCCTCGCGTGTACGACCCTCGATGGCTGTAACGCCGGCCAGTGCGCGGGCGAGCCGGTCGACTGCTCGGGGCTCGACGGCGGCTGCCAGATCGGCGCGTGCGACGAAGCGGCCGGGGGCTGCGTGGCCACCCTGGCGCCAGACCAGACGCCCTGCGACGACACGGACGTCTGCACGGGCCACGACGAGTGCCAGGACGCCGTCTGCAAGGGCGCGACCGACCTCTGCGGCGCCTGCGCGTCGAAGGCGCCGGGCAATCCGTGCAACGACGACGATCCCTGTACGGCGAACACCACCTGCCAGACGGTGGGCGCGGAGCTCGTGTGCCTCGGGGTGGCCAAGTTCTGCTCAGCGGGCGCGGCGTGCACCGCCGGCGTCTGCGACCTCGCGACCGGCGAGTGCATCCCCGTGGCGCTCATCACGGGCTCGCCCTGCAGCGACGGCGACCCGTGCACGCAAAACGACGCCTGCCTCGACGGGACGTGCGTCGCGCCGCTCATCGACTGCAGCGCGTTCGACACGCAGTGCTCCATCGGCACCTGCAACCCGGCGACGGGCACGTGCGGGGCGAAGCCGGTGGAGGACGGGCTCCCGTGTGACGACCAGAACACCTGCACCACCCCCGACCAATGCGACGCGGGCGCCTGCACGGGCAAGGTCCTCGGCGACGGGACCGCCTGCGACGACGGCGATCCGTGCACCGCGGCGGACACCTGCGCCGCCGTGGTCTGCGGCGGGCAGATGATGGACTGCTCGGGCGCGAGCCAGGTGTGCCTCGCGGCCGCCTGTGATTCGACGACGGGGCAGTGTACGACGGCCCCGCTCGTCGACGGAACGCCCTGCGACGATCTCGACGCCTGCACCCTGCAGGACGACTGCCAGGCGGGGGTCTGCACGGGCCACTCCGACGCGTGCGTGTGCCACGGGCAGCCCGATGGGACCGCCTGCGACGACGGCCAGAAGTGCACGGACGCCGACACGTGCGCCGACGAGGGCTGCATCGGCACCCCGAGGAGCTGCACGGATCTTGACAGCCCCTGTGAGACGGGCTCGTGCGACCAGGCGACGGGCGACTGCGCCGCGGTGCCGAGGCTCCCCGGCACCTCCTGCGACGACGGCGACCCCTGCACGATCAGCGACGGCTGCGGCAGCGCAGACAGCGCCGGCACCTGCGTCGGCGCGCCCTTGGACTGCAGCGATCTGGACGCCCTCTGCACGGTCGGCCTGTGCGCCGGTGGGGCGTGCACGCAGGAGGCCGGCCCCGACGACGAGCCGTGCGACGACGCCGACCCCTGCACCGGCGCCACGACCTGCCTCACTGGGGCCTGTAGCGGCGGCAAGAACCTCTGCGGCCCCTGCCTCGGAAAGATAGCGGGCGCGCCCTGCGACGACGCCGACCCGTGCACCGTGGGACAGGATCTCTGCGCACAATACGGCGAGCTCCTCCTCTGCGCGGGGACGCCGAAGGACTGCTCGGGCGCGAGCACGGCGTGCCACACGGGGGTGTGCGACTCTGCGACCGGTTCGTGCGCCCCGGCGCCCGTCGACGACGGCACGGCCTGCGACGACGCCGACGACTGTACGACAGACGACGGGTGCACCTCGGGCGCGTGCCACGGCGCCGCCATCCCGATGTGCGGCGAGGTCGTCTCACGCTGCGAGCCGCCGGGGCCGAACGGCGAGATCGACGCGGCCGTGCCCCTGGACGTCAGCGACGGCGCCGTGACCCTCATGGGCCGGCTGGAGCCAGAGGGCGAGACCGACTGGTACGCGGTGACGCTCGAGGCCGGGGAGCTCCTCACGGTCGAGGCGCGCCCCCACTGTGGAAGCAACCTCGACACGCTCATCGGCGTCTACGGCCCCGACAAGACGACGCAAGTTGCCTCGGCCGACGACGGCGGCGCGGGCGGCTGGACCCTCCTCTCGGCGGTGCCGATCGCGACCTCGGGCACCTACAGCATCGGCCTCACCGCGTTCAAGACGTCCGGCTCCGGCTCGTACCTCCTCGACGTGCAGGCAGCCTTCCCGCCGCCCTGCGCGACCGACGCCGCATGCGGCTGCCCCGAGCTCGTCTGCACGCTCGGCCAGTGCGTGCCGGGCATGGACGAGAGCGAGCTCGAGCCCAACGACACCGCGAAGAACGCGACGCCCATCGCCCTGCTCGAGAGCGCGAAGGGGGCCTTCGACGCGGCCGGCGACGCGGACTGGTACGTCGTGGCGCTCCTCGCAGGAGCCCCGGTGACGATCCGCACGGGGACGTACTGCGGAGCGTCGACCGACCCCGCGATCGCCCTCTACGACGAGCTCGGGCAGAACCAGCTCGCCGGCGACGAAGACTCCGGCGGCGCCGGCCAGGCCCTCGTCCAGGCGTTCGTGCCTCCCGCGAGTGGCCTCTACCGCATCAAGGTCACCGACCAGCAGCTCTCCACCGGCCCCTACGTCCTCCGGGTCGACGACGCCCGCTGCAAGAGCGACTCCGACTGCGCGTGCGCCGACGCCTCCTGCAACGGGACACCCGCGAGCCCCGGAATGTGCGTCCCGGCGCTCCAGGCGGACGAGGCCCCGGATCCCACGTGGCTCAAGCTCGGCACCCGCGTGTACGCCGCGATCGATGCGGCCTACGACCTCGACGCGTTCACGCTGTCACTCGCCCCGGGGACCTACGACATCGAGACGCTCTCCTACTGCGGCTCGGACACCGACACCGAGCTGGTCCTCATCGGACCCGACGGAATGCCCATGAAGGACGACGCGGACAGCGGAGACGCATTCTTCGCAAAGCTCAGCGGGGTCGTCATCGACGAGGCGGGGAGCTACACCCTGGAGGTCACGGCGTACGGTCCCGGCACCGGCGAGTACCTCATCCGCTTCGACCTCGCCCCGTCCCCATGATTTGTATGGTGCCGCAGTCGAGCGATCGCTCTAAGCGTTCAGCTTTGAGCCGGCCGGCCGGCGGCTTCGGCTCCATCTTTCCGTTCCCACGCGATCGTAGCGTGGAGCGGGAGACGCGGCGCCGCCTTGGCAAGCCCGTCCCGTCGCCGTCGCAAAGCACCCCTGAGCCAACGTCCACTTTGCGCCGGCGTTTCGCCAGTTCCAACCGGAGTCTAACAGTGCGGCTCGCCACGGCGTCGCCGGGACTTCCGCCCCCCACTACGATTGTGTAGTGACGGGAAGTCAGGTACGAGCCGTCGAGCATCATCTCGAACAGTGCACCCGCAGGCACGCCTCGAGTTCCCGAGCTTGAAGGTCGCTACTTAGCGGGCGGCAGCGACTCGTCAGAGACTCCGTCGGCGGCGTCATCAACACCTTCAATGGCCGGGCAGGCGCTCGGCCGGGCTTCCGCCGGTCCGTACGCTGCGACAGCCGCGTCGGCGGCAGCGGTGATCTCGTCCCACCCGTACTCCTCGCCCCAGAATCCATAGATCGTGTTGTCTTCGATGGCGAGAGTATGGTCCACCACGACGTACGATTCCGTCCCGGGAAAATTGCAGTTTTCGCGCGCAGCTAGCAGCACGTGACCCCAAGCGACGTACTGGGCGAATTCTCCATTGTAGCCGCAAAGACCGTCGGGGGCGCAGTCGTTGGGAATGTAGAGCTTGTCACCGACTAGCGGCCGATTGGTCCGCCGATCCAGGAAGACATGGTTGATCAACTCGATGGTCACGGGAAGGCCGAAGGGCTCCCCCGTCTTGAGGTCGCGATCTACCTCCCCTGGGGTATACGAAATCACGGCTTCGATAACATATTGGTAGTCGCGGTCGGGATCGGGGTATGTTTCAACGGTCTGAAACAGTGTCAGCGTCGTGCCCGGTCCATCGCCTTCGTCCGCCGCGCCGGTTTCTGGGTCATTTGGATAGACACGCATCGGACGCGGCCCGAGGACGCCCCCGGCGTTTTCCGTCTCCGAGTCACCGTTGGTGACCGCGCCAGAGACCTCCGTTCCGTCGCCCTCAGCACGATCGGAGTCAGCTGGCGTCTTCTCGACCTTTGGCGGTTCAGTCGCTTCGCTCGACGAAGCAGAGTTCCCTTGCGAGCATGCCATGACCGCGCACAGCAGGACGCCGTGGAAGGCACCGCGGGATGTCGTGTGATGGAAGATTGGTTGAGATCTCATGGGTTACCTCCGCACGAAGTAGAAAGCGAACTCGGTCCAGTGATCTTCGAAGGCCAGCGTCGGGCTCGAGAGTAGGAGGCTTTCGGGGAACACCTTGTTGGTCCAAGTTGGCCATCCAGCATTGGTCATCCGATTGATGTTACCGAACCGGTTGAAGTCGGTCCCAGTCCAGGCTGCCATGAAGTAACCGTTGCCCTGGGTCAACGCCGGAGCCAGGTTTGTTGAATCATTCTGCGTGTTTGTGGCGCCTGTCAACGTAAGACGCACCGGGCCGCCGTCAACTCGCGCTTGCGACGAAATCATCCGATATCCCGAGACCAAGGCGTTATCGGTCCAGCGCAGAATACAACTGTCTGACCCACTCCACTCGCACGCAACTGCCGGCGGACCGTTCGAGAAGAAACCCGTCCGAGTGCATCCCTGCCAATTCGCCCCCGCCGGATTCGAATGCGCACACGTGACCACCTGTCCCTGTACCGGAACGCCGAAGGTGGGCGCCCATTCGGTGAACGCGATGACAAAGGCATCGTCGTGGGTGTTGAAGGCCAACGCTGGCTCGTACTTCGAGCCATAGGTGGTGGGCGCATCCGTTGTAAGGTACCGGAATGAGAGCTGACCTCGGTTCGTCCACGACACGCCATCGTTGACGGAAACGAAATAGCGAATCCACCGGAGATCAGTATTCTCCACGACCGCCAGAACGAAGGTGGATGTTCCACCGATGAACCCATGCGCGACAGCAACACCACCGAGCACCGGAGTGCCCAGGGACTGATGGTTCGCAGGAGCCGACGAGCCGTTGCTAGTGAACACGCGAAGCGTTCGACTGGCGGTCGTATCCGCATATGCAACAACGTACGTGCCTGAGTCGTTGCCTGCGACACCGATCCGATTGTTCGTGTTGATCGCAGTCCCCCAAGACTCCGGGGTCCACGTCAGCCCGTCGTCGACACTGCGCTCGTGCTGAATCGGCCGTGTGGTCACTCGATTATAGAACCACATGTTTGAAGTGTCCGTGAGGTCGGCTAAGTCGTCCGGCCAGAGAACCTTTTGGTAAGTGACGAAGGTCGGCCCCGAGCCTGTGTTTCCGTTCATGACGGTGACGCCCGCACCAGCGACGTCCGGAAAGCCAAGGACGTGGCCGAGTTCGTGCAGCAGAATCTGGTTGTAGTCACGAGTGTCAGGCGGACCGTCCGCATGCTGTGTGCTGTCATAGCTCCATGTCGTCCGCGGAACGCTAGGCACATTGCAGTCGTTGCGGAAGAAGACGACGCGACCACGCACCCGGTCGCCAGATCCGTCCTGCTGTCCGCCACCGAAGGCTCTAGCCCCGCACCCGGTTCCCGTTCCGAATGAGCTCACTTCGGCTCGGATGACCGTGTAGTTGCCCGACGGGAAGCTCCCGGAGCCAGCGGCGCAGTCATTCACACCGGGTGGCGCCCCGCCTTGAAGAATGAAATTGAAGTCGGCGTTACCATACGTGTTCCAATGGTCCAGTGCCTGCCGTGTCGCGTTGCGCAGACGCGTCAGATCGGAGCCGAGCGCCGGAATGCTCGCGGCGAAGGATGCCTCGCAGATGTAAACGTCGATGGCATCTCGGATCGCTGGATCCCATGCGGTGGTGAGCGCCGCTGCGGAGGCGGGGCGAGGCGTCAGCGCCATAGCGCTCACGAGCAGGAGTGCGGGCGTGAGAACGAACTTGGTGGTTCGGTCGAAAGCTCTGTTGGCCAGGTGTTGAGATTTAGCCTTCCTGGCCAAGTCCGCTGCTCTTCGTGAGCAGTGCGCGGTGCAATGGAGTTCCAGTTCGGACACCAGTTCATCTCCTTCGATTGAGCAGCTAACGACTGTCATGTTCTCAAGAGGATAGTGCTTCCGAACCACCTGGGCAGCATAGTCGGAGCTCGCAGGCGGGTCCAGGGGCCGGGGTGGGCCTCTTGGGGCCGGTGGATCGTGCTGGCGTCGTCGTTATTTCGGCTCTTCCGGGGCTATTCCGGCCGAGC
>SXOX01000225.1 GCA_005776585.1 Pseudomonadota bacterium
GGCCAGTGGTAGTTCATGAGGCAGTCGAGCGCGTCGCGGCTGATGCCCTTGACCCGCATGCGGCCCTGCCCGTCGCGGTTGAAGGCCGCCGCGCGGAGGTAGTGCTTGACGAGCAGCGGGATGTCCTCCTTGCGCTCGCGCATGGGCGGCAGCATCACGCGCACGACCGAGAGGCGGTAGAAGAGGTCCTCACGAAACCGACCGGCTTTGACCTCCTCCTCCAGGTTGCGGTTGGTGGCCGCGATGACGCGCACGTCGATCTTGACCGGCTTGTTGGCCCCGACCCGCCGAATCTCGCGCTGCTCGAGCGCACGCAGCAGCTTGGGCTGCAGGTCCAGGTTGAGCTCCCCCAACTCGTCCAAAAAGATGGTCCCGCCCTGGGCCATCTCGAACAGGCCCTGCCGGCTCATGATGGCGCCGGTAAACGAGCCCTTCTCGTGGCCAAAGAGCTCGGACTCAATGAGGTTCTCGGGCACCGCGCCGCAGTCGAAGACGACGAAGGGGCCCTTCTGCCGCGTCGAGGTCTGATGGATGGTGCGCGCCACGACCTCCTTGCCGGTGCCCGTCTCGCCCTCGATGACGACGGTGACGCCCGTGGGCCCGATCTTCTCCAGGATGCCAAAGATCTCGCGCATCCGGACCGACTTGCCGACGATCTCGCCAAAGGCCTCCCGATTGCTGGGCAAGATCTCGACCTTCTCATCGAGCGACTGGAACTTGACGTCCGTCTTGCCGATGGTGACCGTGCAGCCCGGCTTGAGGTAGGCCTCCTTGATGCGGACGCGGTTGATGAACGTGCCGTTGGTCGACTCCTGGTCCTGGATCAGGTAGCTGTTCTCGTCCTGATAGATGCGGCAGTGATAGCGGGAGACGGTGTCGTCCTCCAGGACCAGGTCGTTGTCCTCCATGGCGCCGACCGTGATGTTGTTCTGGTCGAAGATGTACTCGGAGGCCTGCCCGTCCTCGCGCTCGATGACGAGCTTGCACTTGCGCAGGTGAAGCGCCGCCGGACGGCCCGAGATGTAGGCGATCTTGGTCGGCGGAACGTATTCGGGAAAGGAGCCGCTCACGGTGCATCACCCCCAGACGCCGCAGGGTGCCGTGCTTCTCGCAGCGGGTCAATGGGGGTGGGGTCTGTTGACCCCGGAATCGGCTAGAACTTGAACTCTTCTTCCTGCATGAGGCGGCGCTTGAGGTAGCCCTTCTCGACTTGCTCCTGCTCCTCTTTGCAGATGATGCAGAGCGTGGCCTCGGGGCGTGCGAGCAGGCGCTTCTTGGAGATGGGGCCGCCGCAGCTCTCGCACTCGTCGTACTCGTTCTTGTCGAGGCGCTCGAGGGCCTTCTCGATCTTCTTGAGCAGGTACTGCTCGCGATCGCGCAGGCGATACTCGAAGGCGGCCTCGTACTCGGCCGAGGCGAGGTCGACCTCGTCGGGCAGGACGTCCTTGTCCTCGGTCAGCTGCTTGCGCGCGTCGTGCGCCAGGTCGTTGATGGAGTTGCGCTTCTCGACCAGGCTGAGCCGGATGCTCTCCAGCTCTTCCGGAGAAAAACGGTCGGCCTCGTCTTCGGCCGCGTGTGCTGGGGGGTTCTTGCTGGCCATCGTGTTCTCCTCTCCAGTGGCGCCGGCGCCGTGCGCTCGGTCGTCAGAGCCCATATCGGCTCCCCGGTTCGAATCCTGAAGCCCGGCTCGCCCCCCGCCCGAAGCGTGGATCAGCGTGCCTGTTGGGGCGCGTATCTTGGGGATCGCGCGGCAGCTGTCAATGGGAAGTTGAGGGAGGTTGAACGTTCCGCCTCGACATCCGGTTCGGAGTTGACCAACATCACTCCATGTCGATGCCCGCTCCTGCCTCGGCCTCCGCTGATTCCTGTCCGTTCGCTTGGGATGGCACCCCACCTCCGTTGCCAAGCTACGATCCCGATTGGGATGCGGCGGTTGCGGCAGGCGTCGACATGACCCTGATCGAATACTCGCTCATTCTCACGTACGCCCAGCGTCTTCAGCGCCTGCAGGACTCGCTGGACGTCTTGGCCGAGCTGCGCGCAGCGAAGTCCCGGCTACGGCACTGCCTGGTCAATGGCCGCGAGTCCTGGGCGTGGCCGTCCAACGACTGGGGCGCGCAATGCGTTGTACTGCATACGTTTCCCCGATGGACACCAGCCTGATGTTCCTCCGACGCATGAGCCTCGCGAACGGCGAAGAGAACGCGCTCACCGAGTTTCTAGCCGAGTTGCTTCGAGATCCGGAGCTGCGGCGACACTTTCTGCTAGAGGCCCTTGGGTGGAACCTGGGTGACGCGATCGTGAGCATCTCGACGCAGGGCCGCTCGTGTTCCAGTGGCAACCAACCCGACGTCGAGCTGTCGGTAACAGGTGAAGCGCGGGTTCTGATCGAGAACAAGGTGTGGGCCGCGTTCGGCGACCGACAGCTGGAAAGATACGCGAAGGAACTGGTCGAGTCGACGCTCGTCCCGGAGGACAAGATTGCCCTGCTTGTGCTCGCTCCGTCGGTGCGCAACACCGAGGTTCGGGGATACGTCGCGCGACTCCCGCTACCTGTGAAGGTCGTGGTAGTCACATGGGAGTCCGTCGCCACGTGGATGCGCGAGGCAGCCCGTGCGCCAGTCAGCGCCTGGCTGGCAGCGCAGTTCGCAGATTGGATCCGGACACTTGCGGCGCGGGTGCCTCGACTCGTTCGAGAGGAGGATCGTGTGATTCTGTCTGAACCGGAAACGCTACGGGCTGTTGCGGCCGCCGAAGATGCGCTGATTCACTTGAGGGCAACCCTTCGGAGCCGCGGCGAACGCGTCGCCAATGGGCACTCGCTCGACCCGGCGACACTGGGCTTCACGTCCAGCCGTGAAACTGGGCCCGCCGGTCGAGTGTGGGTGGGCCTGTGCTACCGACTCGCGGCGGACAACCCGTGCGCCAGTCCGCTGTTTTGTCAGCCGAACGACGATTCGTTCGCAGATGATGGCGACCAGCGACTGCGCGCTGCACACCTTACGGTTCTGGACGCGAGCTGCTTTGGCTGGTACCGACCGTGGGCGGTGCCGCTGCGCCTGGAGCCGCTTCAGTCGGCAGAAGAGCAGTCAGCAAGTCTCTGCCGGCAGATCGACGCAATCCGCGGGCTCGCAATGAGTTTACCATCCCATGGCGAAGGAGCCACCGTTGTACCAGCTTGAAGTGGGGCGATGGCTAGTCTCGCATCGTTTTCCGCCGACGAGCGGCTAGACTGTTCACGTCGACGTCGATGCGATGGAGCGCGCCAAGGGCGGCCAACACAAGCCCGACAAGGCCGATCGAAGGCGGCGCGGGCCACGGACGCGACGGCGACGAACGCGAAGGTGTCGACAATCACGACTCGCCCCACAGCTCGTCGGAGATCTGGCGTTCGGTGCGTTCGTCGACACGCGGCAGGGCGGCAAGCTCGGCTTGGAATTTGGCAATCGCAGCGAAGTCGACGCATTCGCCGGGGCCACGAACTCGCAGGAGCCGCTCTTCCAGTGCGACTGCAATCGCGGTGGTGAGGCTCCCGCCTGTCTCCTGGGTCAGGTCCCGCGCGAGCTGCTCGACCGTAGCATTCTTGATGTTGAGGCTCATCGTGGAATTCTGCGTCTCTATCGCTCGGCCGTCAGCGACCACGCTCGACGCCGCGGCGAGCGGAGTTGGCTCTCACCCTCCCGCACGAGCCGCGTCGAGAGCGCGGGCGGCCACAGCGGGCTCCGTTCGACCGGGCCGTCGGAGGAAGCTGCCTAGGGCTCGATGATGTCGATCAACGACCCGTAGCGCCTGAAGTCACGCCCGTTCCAGGAGACGAGCGTGGGCACCTGGTGGACCATCATCGTAGCGACGATGTTGGCGTCATGAACCTGCTTGCCGCTGACTCCGTGGGTCTTGACGAGCTGGATCAACATAGTGCTGACAAGAACGTTCTCGTCTGCAATCGTGAATTGGGCCGCGAGAGCTTCGACCGCCGCGGCTCCGATGGCGTGGGGAATGGTCCCGAACGACTGCGGTCGAGTCAGCTGGACAAGGCACTCGCGCAGGACCTGCCGACTCACCCACAGCGTCCTGCCGGACGCGTGCAGGTCTTCGAGCACCCGCCGGCGGGCTGCGTGCCAGGGCGCGCGATCAAAGGTGGCAAAGACGAGGAGGTTCGTGTCGACGAAGACGGCGTCAGCGGCCATCATCGCCGTACATGTCCTCCCGACGGAGCGTCGAGGTGTCCGACCAGTCGGGGAGGTGAATCACGGGCAGTTGAAGCGGTGGTCGGCGCGTCGGCTCAGTGGCTGGGCTTGCAACGTAAAGAGTCACGCGATGCGGTCCGGGCGCAACGTCCGGGGGGAGCTGAAGCGTGACCGTGCGGTCCTGAGCGACAACGACGTCTAGGGTGATTTCATGCATCCGCCACCTCGGGCTGAGCGTAGCCGATCGAGCGCAGGAGAGCCAAGAGGGACGTTCACGCTACTCCACCTGCCCATGCTGAAACCACGCGCGAGTGCGGCGATCGTAGTAGAGCCAGAGGAGGTCGCCTGCCAGGGTCTCCGCGAAGTGATACTGGCGCTCGACGTCGTGCATCTCGGCGTTGCCCCACCAGCCACCGGAGAGGACGTAGGGGCCGAGCAGGGCCAGGACGGCGCCGTCGCCGTGGCGAGGGCGCGGCGACTCCGGCAGCGGCTCGGGGGTCTTGCGCAGACGCCGGACGAGCGTGCGCGGTCCGGTGCGAGTCGGGGCCGGTCGAACGAGGTGAGCGAGCGGCTCAAAGGCAAAGCTGGCCTCAGGGAGGTGCGCGTCGCGGAGCCTGGCGACAGTGACAGCGTCTTCCCCCAGCTCCGCGCGCAGGCGAGCCAGAGCGCGGTCGCCCGCACGGAGATCGCGCCGCGGGCACTCCGCGAGAAAGAGCCGCAGCTGCTCCGTGGTCGCGCGTATGCCGGTCACCGTGAGGCCGACCTCGACGACCCCCGCGTCCAGCGTGACCCGCTCCAGGCGCAGGCGCACGAGATCCATGAGCTGGACCTCGTCCAGCGTGGGCTCCGCCGGGCGGACCTCGGCCTCGACCGTGCCCGCGGCTTGCGCCAGCACGAGCGAGAGCGAGAGCGACTGCAGCGCCTCGAAGCGCGCCGCGAGCCGCGACAGGAGCCCCGGCAGGCGCTGCTTGACAAAGAACATCAAGCGCGTGGCGTCCGAGTCGGGGTTGTCGAGGATGAGCCCATCGACGATGGGCTCAGGCGGCTCCGCGGGCGCGAGCGGGACGCGCAGGGCGCCCGTGGCCGCGCGATGGAGCGCCTGCACGGCCGGGCCGAAGCGCTTGAGGAGGCCCTCGTGCGGTAGGTCCAGGAGCGCGCCGACGGTGTGCACGCCGAGCACGGCCAGCGCGTCGCGCGCCTTGGGCTCCATGCCAAGGCGGGCCAGAGGGACCGCGAGCGTGGCCTCGTGCTCGTCGAGCTCGCTCGGAAACACCACCGGCCCCCGATACGCCTTGGCAAGCGCCGCGGTGCCGAAGCGCGTGTAGCCCACGACGACGGTGGCGGCGACGAAGCCGAGCTCCAACAGCGCCGCATGGAGGGCCTGCGCCCACTCGCCGAGCGATGGGAAGACGTAGCCGTGGGAGAAGCCCGCGGCGTTGAGCCAGAAGGTGCCGGCATCGGGCGGAGGCGCGGGCTCGACGTCGGGGGTGAAGCGCCAGAGGCACTCGCAGACCTGGGCCGTCGCTGCGTCGATGGCGCTCTGCGCGACCTCGCCCGCCCGCAGCTCCCGCGCGAGCGACAGCCCCTCGGCGGAGCGCATGCCGCGCAGGACACCGCGCTTGTGCGCCTGCTCGTTGACCCACAGGATGCGCCCGCCGGGACGGTCCTCGGACACGACGGCCGCCGGCAGGCCGCGCCACTCCGGGTGCGCCCGCAGCAGCAGCTGCAGCGGCATAGATGGAAGCTCGACGCAGGCAAGGCGCGACATGGCCCCATGATCCTGAACTTGAGTTCAGTGGTCAAGTGGCGTGAGAGAGGCACGATCCCGCGACAAGGTCGCTGATCACCCGTGGCGATGCTCAGGAAGGAGTGCTGGCCGGCGGCAACATCAGGTCGCCCACCGACAGATCGATGGCATCAAACGGCGCAAATCGTCCCGCAGCGCCGTCCTTGGCCGCATGGCGCACGACGTAGCCACGCTCGGACCACTCGAGGACGGTCAGCGTTCGCTCCTCGGGGTCCAGGATCCAATAATGAGGCACGCCGGCCGTGTGATAGAGTTTGAGCTTCGTGACGCGATCGTGGGCGGCATTCGATGGAGAAACGATCTCGCAGATCCAGTCCGGTCGCTCGAACAGCGGCCGACCTCGTGGCAGCTCGGGAACGCGATCCTTGCGCAGGCCAAGCAGATCGGGCCGAACGACGTCATCTCCGAGCGCGACGTCGACCTCCGCCAGAAACCACCAGCCTCCGGGACCGCCACGGCCTCGCTGGAAGGGGTTGCCAAGCTCGATCGCCACCTGGACGGCCGCGCCACCGTGATCCATCCCCGGGGCCACCTGGATGACCAACTCATCGTCAATCAGCTCGGCATGAAGCTCATCTCCAAGAGCGACCACATCCGCAAACGAGTGGCGTCGCTTCGAGACCGGTAGCGTGCTGGATTGGGGTTCCACGACCGCCAAGATACGGGACCGATGGGCGCAGGTCCATGTTGGTCAGCGCGCTCGACACCGCCTCTTGCCACGGCACCGGCGCGGGCTACTCTTCCGCCCCGCTCATGCTTGGCTGTCGCAAGCACGAGCCACAGACCCCAAAGGAGCCACCATGCGTATCTTGTTGTGCCACGTCACCCTGATTGCTGCCCTGACCATCGCGAGCCCCGCGATGGCTCAGCTCGAGCTGCCGGCGCCGAGCCCCGCCGCCAAGCTCACCCAGCGCGTCGGGCTGACCGACGTTACCGTCGACTACTCGAGCCCGGGCGTGAAGGGCCGGACCGTGTGGGGCGAGCTCGTGCCCTGGGGCACCATTTGGCGCACGGGCGCCAACGCGGCCACCAAGATTACGTTCTCCAAGGACGTCACCGTGGGCGACAAGCCGGTTCCGGCGGGCACCTACGCCATCGTCACGCTGCCGACGCAGAAGGGCTGGACGTTCATTCTGTCCAAGGCGACGGACCTGTGGAGCGCCGGCAAGGCGTACGACCCGAAGGACGACGTGGCACGCGTCGAGGCGAAGACCACGGCCATCCCCCACCGGGAGCGCATGACGTTCATTGTCTCCGATGCCGCGGACACGGGCGCGTCGCTCGATCTGGAGTGGGAGAAGCTGCGCATCTCGGTGCCCATCGGCACACACACGGCCAAGCAGGCGCTCGCCAACATCGACAAGGAGCTGGGCGGCGCGTGGCGGCCCCACCTTGCAGCGGCGCGGTACATGATGGACACGGCCAAGGACCTCCCGAAGGCGCTGGAGTACGCCGAGAAGTCCATCGCGATTCAGGCCACGTGGTTCAACAACTGGGTCAAGGCCGACATCCTACATCGTCAGGGCAAGAAGGCGGACGCGCGCAAGTTCGCCCAAGTGGCGTGGGATCTGGGCAACAAGGACCCATCCTTCTTCTTCAAGTCGGACGTGGAGAAGGCGCTGAAAGACTGGAAATAGCCCGATAGACGGCCTCGTAGGCGTCCAGCGCAGGCTCGGAGCGAAAGCGCTCCAGCACCCGTGCGCGCGCGCCGTCCCCGATGCGGCGCGCGAGCTCCGGGGTCTGCAACAATCGCAGCACGGCGCGACTGTGCGCTTCGACGTCGCCGGCGGGCTCGAGCAGTCCGCTCACGCCATCCTCGATGACCTCGGGCACGCCGCCGACCCGGGAGGCCACGACCGGCACGCCGCAGGCCATCGCCTCGAGCGCCGCGAGGCCAAAGCTCTCCGACGCGCTCGGCAGCAGGAACACGGCCGCCTCCTGCAGTAGCTCGATGAACGCCTCCTGTCGGCCCAGGAAGCACACGCGCTCGCCAAGCCCGCGCTCGCGGACCCAGGACTCCGCGCGCTGGCGATCGGGCCCGTCACCCACGAGCACGAGCCGACACGGTCGGACCTGATTGACCGCCGCGAAGATCGCCACGACGTCCAGGCCGCACTTGACCGGGCGAAAATTGGAGGCGTGCACCAGGATGGGCTCGCCGTGAGCCCACTCCGAGGCCACGGGCCCGCCGGGGCGCGGTCGATAGCGCGTGACGTCGACGAAGTTGGGGATGACCCGGAGATCCTGCCGCTCCACGCCGATGCGGAGCGCGGTCTCGGCCCGCAGGAACTCGGACGGCGCGGTGACGGCGTCGCTTCGCTCGATGGAGAAGCGCGTGATGGGCCGGAAGCTCGGATCCGCCCCGACCAGCGTGATGTCGGTGCCATGCAAGGTCGTGACGAGGCCGAAGCGGCGCGCGCCCAGCACCTCACGCGCCATCCAGGCGGAGGTCGCGTGCGGCACGGCATAGTGGGCATGGACCACGTCCAGTCCGGCCCAGGTCGCGACGTCGACGAGCATGCTCGCGAGCGCGATCGCATACGAGCCGCCGGGTTCGAGCAGCGGGTACTCGAAGGCGCCGACCTGGTGAAAGCGGAGGTTCTCCCAGCGATGGTGGAGACGTACGGGCGGCGCGGTCGAGAGCACGTGGACCTGATGGCCGCGCTCGGCCATGCCCTCGGCGATCTCGGTGGCGACGATGCCGCTCCCGCCAAAGGTCGGGTAGCAGACCACGCCGATGCGCAACGGGCGGCCCGTCATGGCCGAAGCTCCCGCAACGCGCCGGAGTAGGGCTCGACTGCGTCTAGCACCACCTCCAGGAAGCGAGGGTAGCGCGCAAGATAGTACGGTAGACCGTGAACGCGCTCCTGCGGAACGCCATTGGGTTGGAGCAGGGCGAGCAGGCGATCGAGTCGGTCGGACTGCAACGTGTCCTGCGCCAGCCGGGCCCGCGCGAGCTTCTGCGTGAACCGGGAGACGCTCTCCTGAACGGCGTCGTCGAGCTTCTGCAGCGGACCGTCCAGCGTCGCGTCCAGGGTACGAATCGCGGGCACGTGCTCGGCGAGCGCGGTTCGAAAGGCGCTGAGCAGCGCGTCCGTCAGCGCCTCCGGGGTCGGCCCGGTCACGTCGCGATCGGCGAGGCGCGCGCGCAAGACATCACGCGGCGTGGTCACGTCGTCGGCAGCGAGGCCGAGCATGTCGAGCAGCCGCACCGTGCGCTCCTCGAGGACGGAAAACCGGGCCCGGGGCACGACCAGCGGCATGGCGCGCCCAGCCCACGCATAGAGCGGGTCGAGCTGCGCGAAGTACATGCGCTCCGCCGGACCGCCGACGTACGCCGCGGTCGGGAGCAGTTGGTCCTGGATGAGCGGCCGCAGGAGGGCCGAGCTGGAGACAGACCGGGGCTCCGCCTCCAGACGCGCGAGCAGCTCTGCTTCGGTGAACGTCGCCGCGGGGCCCCCGACCAGCGCGTAGCGGCCCGACGCGAGCGGCTCCAGACGATAGCGAGGCCCTTCGGGGCCGTCGGGGTGGAAGAACGCCAGCGGCGCGCCCGGACGCACGTGGACCTGAGGCGTGAGCCCCGCGGCGGCGAGCGCCTCGCTGCGCGCGAGGAGGCCGCCCGAGAGCGTGAACGTCGCGCGCAGGGCCCGCGCGTGGAAGGGCGCCGCGAGCGCTGCGAGGCCCGGCTCGCGGGAGTCGACGAGGACGACGCCCCAGGGCTCGAACAGCGTGGCCACGAGCTCCGCGAACGCCGCGGAGATGGCCCGACCCGGCCGATACGCGCGCTCGAGCAGCGCCTGGACCTCTGCTGCGCCGTCGAAGCCGCCGAGCTCCGCGCGCAGGGTCTCGAGCAGCGGCACGATGGCCTCGTACAGCAGGCGATGGGCGACCGAGCAGCGCGCCAGATCGGGCACGTCGGGCACCGTCAGGGGCACGAGCCCGATGCGCCCGGGCACCCAGGTCTGAGCGATCTCGACGAAGTCATGGTCCTCGTTCTGAAGCCAGAAGACGGGCACCGCGGCGTGGCCCGTCTCGGCCTCGAGCGCGCGGGCGACTGCGACGGCGGACAGCAGCTTGTAGGTCGTGAGCAGCGGGCCGCCGAAGAGGCCTGCCTGCTGGCCGGTGACGACGGCGACCGTGCCGGGCTGCGCAAGGCGATCCAGGCTCGCCAGCGCGCGAGGCCCACGAGGCACCGACTGGGCTGCGAGGACGTCGACCAGCGCACGTCGACCCGGAACCGTGGCGGCAGCCTCGACCGCCTCGAGGCGACAGGTGGCAGAGTGGAGGTCCGGCAAGAAGTCGTTCAGCGTCACGGCCTCGTCATACGGGAGTGGCCCCAGCCCTGGCAAGCGCGTGCAGAGTCGTGAGCCACCAGCTATCGTGCCTCGCATGGTCGACCTTGCCCTCTCCCTCGTCGCTTCCGCCCTGCCCCACGCGCCGCCGCACTCGGGCGCTATCGCCGCCGCGCTCGACCGGCTCCAGGTGCTCGGCAGCGTCCTCTACGTCGCGGCGCACCCCGACGACGAGAACACGCGCCTGCTGACCTGGCTCGCGCGGGTCAAGCACTACCGCGCCACGTATCTCTCGCTGACGCGCGGCGAGGGCGGGCAGAACCTCCTCGGCAGTGAGCAAGGCGAGCTGCTGGGCCTCATCCGCACCCAAGAGCTCTTGGCGGCCCGCGGCGTCGATGGCGCCGAGCAGCTCTTCACCCGTGCACGGGACTTTGGCTACTCGAAGTCGAGCGCGGAGACGCTGGCGCTGTGGGGCAAAGAGCGCGCGCTCGGGGACCTCGTCTGGGCGATCCGCCGGGAGCGCCCCGACATCGTCGTTACGCGCTTTACGCCCAAGCCGCCCAATCACGGCCATCACACCGCCTCGGCGATCCTGGCGGCCGAAGCGTTTCGTGCCGCGGGCGATCCCAAGCGCTTCCCGGAACAACTCGCGACGGTCGACGTGTGGCAGCCTAAACGGCTTCTGTACAACGTTTCGACCTGGTTTCTGCCACCCAATACGGACCTCTCGAGCTTCCAGAAGGTCGATGTCGGCGCGTTCCTCCCGCTGCTCGGCGCAAGCGTGGGCGAGTTGGCCGCGCGCAGCCGGTCGATGCACAAGTCGCAAGGCTTTGGCGTGGCCGCCGAGCGGGGCCTCATCCTCGAGTACTTTCAGCCCCTCGACGGACCGGCGGGCCCGAACGACGCGCCCTTCGACGCCTTCGATGCCTCCTGGGCGCGCATCCCCGGCGCCGCGGGCGTGCCCGCACAGCTCGACGCGTTGACCAAGGCCTTCGATCCGCACCACCCCGAGGCGTCGCTCCCGGGTCTGGCGCGGCTCAAGGCGGCGCTGGATGCGCTGCCGAAGCGTCCCCCAAAGGCCGCCGAGAGCGTGTGGCTCGCCCGAAAGCGCGCAGAGGTCGAGGCGCTGCTGCTCGCGTGCGCCGGCGTCGCCATCGAAGCGCGCGCGTTTCAGCTCGGGGAGCGGCTCGCGGCCGCCGCGCCCGGCACCCAGGTCCCGACGACGATCACCGTGCTGGCACGCCTGACCGGCTCGGTCACTCGCAAGAAGGTGCGCTTTCCCGATGAGGCCGTGGTCTCGGACGCGGTCGCCGTCGCGCGGAATCAGCCCCTGGCGCTCGCGCACACGCTGACGGTGCCGAAGCGGCGTGCCACGAACGCCGCGGGGGTCTTTCGACTCGAGGACGCGGGCTGGGACACGCTCGCCACCGAGCTCGGCCAACCGGAGCTGTCCGACGCCACGCTGAGCGTGGAGGTCGAGCTCGACATCGCCGGCGCCCAGGTGACCGCGCGCGTGCCGTTGCGCGCCGCCTGGGTCGATCCCCTCGAGGGCGAGCGCTCGACCCGGCTCGAGGTCGCGCCTCCCGTTTCGGTGACCTTCGAGCGTGACGCGTTCATGGCGCTTGGACCGCAGCCCGTGACCGTGCCGGTGACCGTCTCGGCGCTCCGGGACAACACCCAAGCCACGATCGCGCTGCGCGTGCCCGACGGCTGGACGGTGACCCCCAAGGCCCATGCGCTTGGGCTGCCCACGCGCGCGACACCGCAGGGCGTCACCTTCACGGTCACCGCGCCCAAGCAGGCCGCGCGTGGCGTCATCCGCGCGGACGTGACGGTGGACGGCATGACCGCGCCGGCGCTCTCGGAGCGACGCGCCGCGTACGCGCACGTCCCGACGCTGACGATCCGCGAACCGGCGGAGGCTGCGCTCGTCCCGCTCGAGCTCCAGGGACCCCGGGGGACCATTGGCCTCATCCCCGGGCCCGGCGATCGCGTCGGTGAGGCACTCGCGGCGGTCGGCTACACGGTCACGACCCTGGAGCCCGCCACAGCGAGCTTCAGCGGCCTGGACGCCATCGTCATCGGCGTCCGCGCGTTCAACCAGACTCCGGAGCTCCACGCCGCCCTGCCCCGCCTGCTCGCCTACGTCGAGGGCGGGGGCCGCCTGCTGGTGCAGTACATGACCCACAACCGCCTGGCGCCGCTCAAGGGTCCGATCGGGCCGTACCCGCTGACCATTGGCCAAGGTCGGGTGACCAACGAGAACGCCGCGCTCGTGCCCAAGGACCCGACGCATCCGGCGCTCACGACGCCCAACCGCCTCGTACCGGCGGACTTCACGGGCTGGGTCCAGGAGCGCGGCCTCTACTTCGCCGAGACCTGGGATCCCCGGTATGCTGCGGTCTTCTCGGCCGCCGATCCCGACGAGGCGCCACTCGACGGCGGACTGCTGGTCGCACGTCACGGCCGAGGCGTCTTCGTCTACACGGGCCTCGCATTCTTCCGGCAGCTCCCCGCGGGTGTGCCGGGCGCGTACCGCCTCTTCCAGAACCTGCTCTCCCTATGAGCGACCTCGAGCAGCCACCGCCCGTATTCGGCTCCTGGCGACGCGCCTACCTGGTGGTCGCCCTCAACCTGGCCGTCACCATCGCGCTCGGCTACCTGCTGACACGCTGGTACGCATGACCTGGCTCGACTGGCTCGTTCTCGTCGCGACGACTCTCGGCATCGTGCTGTGGGGACTCTGGCGCTCCCGCCCCACGACGGGCGAGGGCTATCTGCGCGGCGACTCGGCGCTGCGATGGCCGACCATCGGCCTGTCGATCATGGCCACCCAGGCGAGCGCGGTCACGTTCCTGTCCACGCCCGGCCAGGCCTACACCGACGGCATGCGCTTCGTGCAGTTCTACTTCGGCCTGCCGCTCGCGATGATCGTCATCTCGGCGGTGTTTGTCCCCGTCTACTATCGCCTCAAGGTGTATACCGCGTACGAATATCTGGAAAACCGCTTCGACGTCAAGACGCGCCTGCTGGGCGCCTCGCTCTTCCTCATCCAGCGCGGCCTCGCGGCGGGCATCACGATCTACGCACCGGCGCTCATCCTGGCCGCCGTGCTCGGTTGGGACGTCATCCTCACGTCGCTCGCCATCGGCCTCGCGACCGTGGTCTACACCGTTTCGGGCGGCTCAGACGCCGTAAGTCGCACGCAAAAGCAGCAGATGGCCATCATGATGGGCGGTCTGGTCCTCGCGGCGGTCCTGGTCGTCTGGAAGCTGCCCGGCTCGGTGGGACTCGGCGACGCGGTCGCCATCGCCGGCGTGCTCGGCCGTATGAACGTGGTCGACTTCGAGCTCGACCTCACCAACCGCTACAATGTGTGGTCCGGCCTGCTGGGCGGCTTCTTCCTCGCGCTCGCGTATTTTGGCACCGACCAGTCGCAGGTGCAGCGCTATCTCGGCGGAAAGTCGGTCACCGAGAGCCGGCTGGGGCTGCTGTTCAACGGCCTGCTGAAGCTCCCGATGCAGTTCCTCATCCTGTTCGTCGGTGTCATGGTGCTCGTGTTTCACCAGTTCGAGCCGTCGCCCGTCTTTTTCGATGCCCGCACCTGGTCGGCCGTTGCCCGCTCGGACGCCGCACCCGCCCTGCGCGATCTGGAGGCCCGGCACGCCCGGGCCACGGCCGTGTCGCGGGATGCCGCGGCGGAGTTCGTCGCCGCGCGCGAAGCGGGGGCAGACACCCGCGGGGCCGAGCGCGAGCTGAAGGCCGCTGCCGCGAACGTCGACGGCCTGCGCAAGGAGGCCCAGGCGCTCGTGAAGCAGGCGCTCCCCGGTGCCAGCGGACGCGACACGGACTATGTGTTCGTGACGTTTGTGCTGCAGCATATGCCGTCGGGGGTCATCGGCCTGCTGCTTGCGGTCATTCTCGCGGCCGCCATGTCATCGGCGTCGAGCGAGCTCAACGCGCTGGGCACGACGACCGTCATCGACCTTCACCGCCGCGCCTTCGGGGGCGCGGTCACCGACGCGGCGCTGCTCCGCGCCTCCAAGAGCTACACGGTGCTCTGGGGTCTGGTCGCCATCGGTTTCTCCGTCTTTGCCTCGCGGCTCGAGAACCTCATCCAGGCCGTCAACGTCCTCGGCTCGCTGTTCTACGGTACGGTGCTCGGCCTCTTCGTGGCCGCGCTGTTCATTCGCCGTGTGACGGGAACGCCGGTGTTCGTCGCCGCGCTCGTCTCGGAGGCACTGGTCATTGGCCTGTGGCTCCAGACCGACCTTGGGTTTCTGTGGTTCAACGTCATCGGCTGCGTCCTCGTCGTGGCGCTCTCCCTCGCGTTGCAGCCGCTGCTAGGCTCGCGCGACCCGGCGGGAGCCCGGAAATCTACAGCGTAACGATATGTTGGCGACTCCCCTGTCGAATCGCCGACAGCGGGATGCGCCCATCAAACGTCACGAGCCGCCCACCATGGTGCACGGCCAGCGCGAGGAGATAGAGGTCGGTCACCTGGCGAGGACCGAGAACCCGGTCTGCGTCGACGTGGGCGGCATCGAGCAGACTCACATCATCTGCCCAGAAGGCGTGGCTAGGGTGAGCGGTGGCCTCGCGAAGGCGTTCGATCACCGCAGCGGGACGGAGCGGTGAAGGATAGCCTGGCTGGGAGAGGATGCGGACGCACCCGTTCTGGGTGAGCGGGCACGACGCCCAGCCCTTGCTGCCTTCGACGGACAACCACTCGCGCGTCCGCGCGTGGTGCACGTGCCCGGCGTCGAGCGCGGCGATGAGCACGTTCACGTCGAGCAGGGCACGCATCAGTACTCGCCCTCGTCGCGAAGCGCGTCGATGACCTCGTTGGTCACGACAATGTCCCGCGCTGGAAACGGGCGAAATCCGAGAAACACGGGCGCCTCCGCCGCCTCTCCACGGGCGCCGGTCAAGGCCTGTCGTGCCAAGGCGGAGAGCACCCTTCCGGCGGTCGTGTGCTGCGTTCGGGCAAGCTCTCGGCTGGCGCTCAGCACGTCGTCGTCGATGTCCAAGGTGGTGCGCATGCATCAGATGCTAGTGCATCACGAAGCCAAGATCAATCGGCGCGCGCCTGCAACATTGACCCCCACGCGCGAACGTGATCGACTCTCGCCGCGCACCAACCTCGCGCTGGAGGACCATGACGACCATCCCACGCGAGCCCCCGAGCGAAGCGCTCGTACCCACGTTCGCCTCGCTTCCAGCGGTGCCGGGCCCCAAGCCCCTGCCGCTCATCGGCAACGTCCTGCTGTTTGCGCGGCCGGATGCGTTCTATGAGGTGTGCGCGGGTCTCTTCGAGCAGCACGGCCCCATGGTGCACCTGAGCTTCCCCGGCGCAGTGATGCACATCTGCTGCGACCCGGACGTCGTGGGAGAGCTCGTGTCTCGGCCGGACGACTTCCCGAAGCTCGTGAAAGGCGACCGCAGCCCGCTCGGTCACCTGCACGCCTATGCCGTCGGAAACGGCCTGTTCACGGCCGACGACGCGGATCCGACCTGGGGCGTCGCCCACCGCGTGCTGCTCCCGGCGCTCGGCGCGCACGCGCTCAAGCAGTACTTCCCGCGGATGCTCGAGGTCGCCGACGAGACCATCGCCTACCTGGGTGGGCTTCCCCCCGACGCTGGGGTGCTCATGACCGACGTCATGACGCGCATGACGTTCGAGACCATTGCATACGCGGGCTTCGATACCCGTTTTCATTGCCTCACGGGCGGTGCGCTACCAGCGTTCGTTCAGGCGATGGTGGACATCCTGCTCGATGCACAGGAGGCGCCCAATAACCTGTTGCCGCCGTTCTTTCACCCCATCGCCTCGTACCGGCGTCATCGCGCGGCGGCGGTCCTGCGGGATACCGTCGACACGATCATCGCCGAGCGTCGCGTGACGCTCGGGCGCGGCGATCCGGTGCCCAACGACATGCTCCAGGCCATGCTGGCAAGCCGCGATCGCGTCACTGGAGGGCGCCTCGACGACGCCAACATCCGTCATCAGCTCAACACCTTCCTCATCGCCGGTCACGAGACGACCAGTGGGCTCTTGTCGTACGCGCTGCACTACCTCGCGACCCATCCCGCGGTCGAAGCGCAGGTCGTCGCCGAGGTCGACCGCGTCCTGGGCCGCGACTTCAGCCGGCCACCCACGATGGCCGACATCGAGAAGCTCGACCTCGTCGGGCGCGTGCTGAAGGAGACGCTGCGGCTCAACCCGACCGCACCCGCCTTCATGCGCACGGTGATGCAAGACACCGTGGTCGGCGGGCGCTTCCCGGTGACGAAGGGCGCGCGCATCCTGGTCCTGCTCAAGCAGCTCCAGCGCGACCCGAACGTCTTTGGCCAGGACGCCGACGATTTCAAGCCGGATCGCTTCTTGCCCGGCGCCGACGCCGGACGCCATCCGCACGCCTATCACCCGTTTGGCATCGGCATGCGGAGCTGCATCGGCTTTCAGTTCGCGCTCATCGAGGCGCGGCTCATGCTCGCGCGGCTCTATCAGAGGTTTCTCCCGCGGCAGGTTGACCCGGCGTATGTGCTGCGGGATGTGCCCACGCTCACGGTCAAGCCCGCAGACCTGGTCATGCGGCTCGACCGGCGTCCGGAGGATCGCTCGGTGCGCGCCGCCGCGGCGTTGGAGATCGGGAGTCACGTCGGCCGAGTCGCACCGAGCGCGGCCGCCGGGGTGAAGCTCCTGGTCCTCTACGGCTCGAACATGGGCGCGTCGCAGGACTTGGCCCTCGCGGTCGCGCGCGACGGCGAGCGCCGTGGCATCAATGCGACGGTGGCCGAGCTCGACGCGTTCGCCGGCCGACTTCCTGAGCGCGGGACCCTCGTCATCGTCACCTCGACCTATAACGGCGCCCCTCCCGACAACGCCGTGCGCTTCGCCGAGTGGCTCCAAGAGGCGCCGTCTGCGCCGCTCGACGGTCTCCACTTCGCCGTGCTCGGCTGCGGCAACACGCAGTGGCGCGGCACCTATCAGCGCTTCCCGATACAGGTTCACGACGGCCTCGTCGCACGCGGCGCGACGCCGCTCGTCCCTTCGGGCGCGTGCGACGCCGACGGCGACTTCGAGGCCGCGGCCGACGCGTTTCTCGAGACCCTCTGGCCTGCGCTGACTGCCCACCTCGGCGCGACGCCCGGCGATGCGGTCGTGGAGGAGGTCGGGGCGCTGGTGACCGTCGAGCCCGTCGAGGGCGCCGGCGCGGACGTCTGGCCTGAGCACCCCGCGGCGCGCCTCGGGACCGTGCGCGTCAATCGGGAGCTCCAAAGCGCGGGCTCAGGGCGGTCGACCCGCCACCTGGAGATTGTGCTCCCCGACGGCGTGACGTACGCCGCAGGGGATCACCTGGGCGTCTTCCCGGAGAACCGTCCAAGGGCCGTCGCGGCGATGGCGCTGCGTGTCGGAGTCGAGCCCACCGCGCAGGTCGTCGTGCGCTCGACGCAGGACGTGCGCCTCCCCTTGGGGGTTCCGGTCACGGTGAGCACGCTGCTCGCCCGCTTCGTGGATCTGGAGGGACCCGTCACCCGCCGCGAGCTCCGCGTCCTCGCGGCGCGCTGCCCCTGCCCACCTGACCGCGACGCACTACTTGCAATGACCACGGACGACGGCTTCCGCACCGCGGTCCTGGAGGGTCGCCCCACGCTCTTGGAGCTGCTCGAGCGCTACCGCGCCATCGAGTGCGACCTGGCGCTCCTGCTCTCGCTTCGGCCGCCGCTCAAGCCGCGGTTCTATTCCATCGCGTCCTCTCCCCGCGTCCTGCCGGGGGCCTGCGCACTGACCGTCGGTGTTCACGAGTTCGTCTCGCCCAGCGGGCGACGCCATGAAGGCGTCGGCAGTCACTACGTCGCCGGGCTCGCCGCGGGTGCTCCGGTGCGCGTCGAGGTCAAGGACACGGGCAGCACCTTCCGGCTCCCGACGGACCCAGCGACGGACGTCCTCCTGATTGGCCCAGGCACGGGCCTCGCTCCGTTTCGCGGCTTCATCCAGGAGCGCGCGGCCCTCCGCGCCAACAAC
>SXOX01000226.1 GCA_005776585.1 Pseudomonadota bacterium
CGTGCCGCCGGTGGTCGCGTCCGCGGTGCCGGTCGTGCCGCCGGTGGTCGCGTCCGCGGTGCCGGTCGTGCCGCCGGTGGTCGTGTCCGCGGTGCCGGTCGTGCCGCCGGTGGTCGCGTCCGCGGTGCCGGTCGTGCCGCCCGTGCCGGTGTCTTCACCGGATGGCCCCGCCGCACATTGGTTCTTGCACGGGTCGGTCGGATGGGTCTTGCACACCATTCCGGCGCCGCAATCCGCGTCCTTCGAGCACATGACCCCGCCCGTGCCCTTGCACTCCCCCGAGACGCACACGGCGCACGGGCCGCACTGGTCGCTCGACGTACACTGCGAGGTCTTGGCCTTGCACTGATTCTTGCACGCGTCGATGGGATCGACCACGCACGCTTCACCGAGGGGACAGTCCGAATTTGACGTGCACATGACCGCGCCAAGCCCCTTGCACTCGTTGGCCACGCAGACCGCGCACGCGCCACAGTCGTCGTCCTTCTCGCAGGCGTTCGACTCCGGCTTGCACAGTGTCGCGCAGGCGTCCTTGGCGTCGGTCACGCAGACGTTGCCGGCACCGCAGTCGGCGTCGTCAGTGCAGGTCGCCTTGCCGTCGGCGACGCACTGTCCGCTCGTGCACACCTCGCAGGCCTCGCAGTCGGTGTTCAATGCGCAGTCGCCGACCTCCGTCTTGGCCTCGAACTGGACCAGGATGAGGTTCGTCGAGATGAGCTCGTAGTTGCCGAGGGCGAGCGTGCCGTCGAAGGTGATGACCTTGAGATCACCGCAGGTCAGCGTGGGGTGGACCGTGAATGACCCGTCGACCTTCGTCGTGCCATTGCTCAGCGAAAGCTGGGTCACGTCGATGGGCGAGGGACTACAGTTGACGGGCCCGCCGGGTGCTGCGCAGCACGTCTCGCACGCCATCGTGAAGAGGAGCGGATCGTCGACGGGCCATTGACCCGTCGGGGCCTTGGCGCAGTCGTCGAAGACGAGCTGAGCCGAGCACGTCGTCATGCACGTCGCCGAGGCGCTCTGAGCGTGCGCGACTACAAGCAACGTCAACACCACAGCGTGACCCACGGAGACCGTGACGTGAGACCTGACGTGTTCCATGGACACCTCCTTGCGGTATTCGCCGCCCCGATTCTAGTCATTTGCGGCGCAAGTCACCAGGAGCGGGTCTGCACGCCGTCCGCTTCGGCGCACACGGCGGCACACGTGCCCGATGACCAGCGAGGCTACGGCAGACGAACCCACTCGATGGTGACCTCACTGGCGGACGCCGCGCTCACCCACCCCTTGGTGTAGCCGCTGCCGGTGTGGTTCTTGACCACGAAGCCATTCTTGGCGGTCGCGTGCGGAAGCGCGGGCTGAGACGTCGCCGCCGTCGGGAGCGTGTCCGGCACCGCCGCGAGGTTGTCGTAGGACGTGGGCTTGCCACCGGCGCCGATGAAGAACGTACAGAGCTCGGGCGAGGTCGCGTCCGGCCCTCCCGGTGCCAGCTTCAGGCCCGCGGAGCCGCCATTGGTCGCGAACAGGTCGCTGTTCTTGAAGTTGCCCGGCTTCTGGTGCGCTCCAGTGGTGAAGTTGACACCTTCCTCCGCTCGGAGCGTCACCGTCCCGGCCGAAGGGGCCGACGTCGTCCCCCCGCCCGTGACGGCGCACGCGGACACGGCGAACGCGACTGCCACGCAGACGGCACTGAGCGACAACCGGGAAGTCCAAGAGACAGAGGTGCGGCAGGGGACCATGGGCGCGCACCATAGTGCGACCGCCGCCTCGTCGCAATGCTCGACCGCGCAGGAGCATGCTCCTTTTGCTCGCGCTTCGGCCTGTGTCGTGTATCCTCCGCGCGCCGCGGAGCGTGACCTGGAGTTCGCCCGCGCACGACATCCGGACCGTTCGGCCCCCGCGGAGAGTCCGCAGCCCGTCGCGGCCCCAGCACCTAGGAACCTCGCTCGCATGACCCGCCGCACCTTGTTCAAAGAGCTCGACCTTCTCCCCGAGCTCGACCGCGGCGTCGAAGACGCAGGCTTCGTCGAATGCACTCCCATCCAGGGCGCGGCGCTCCCCTACGTGCTCGCGGGAGAGGACGTCGCGGGTCAGGCGCAGACGGGGACGGGAAAGACCGCCTGCTTCCTGCTGGGCGTCTTCACGCGTCTGCTCACCTCCGGACGCACGGCGGCACCGCATCGACCGCGGGCGCTGGCGTTGGCCCCCACCCGTGAGCTCGCGCTCCAGATTGCCAGCGACGCCGAGATCATCGGCAAGCACACGGGGTTGCGCTTTGTGACGGTGTACGGCGGCGTCGGCTACGAGGGGCAGCGCCATGGCCTCCGTGTGGGCGCCGATCTCGTCATCGCCACGCCGGGTCGCGCGATCGACTTCATGCGCCGCGGGGAGCTCAAGCTCGACCAGATCGAAGTGCTCGTCGTCGACGAAGCCGACCGCATGTTCGACATGGGCTTCATCGCCGATCTGCGGCTGCTGCTCCGCCGTTGCCCGCCCAAGGGCAAGCGTCAGGCGCTGCTCTTTTCGGCCACGCTCAACAACTCGGTCATGGAGCTTGCCTGGGAGTTCATGCACGAGGTCCGCGAGGTCGCAGTCGAGCCTGAGCGCGTGGTCGCGACGACCGTCGAGGAGGTCGTCTACCACGTCGGTCGCAAAGACAAGATCTCGCTCCTGCTCGGGCTGTTCGCCCGCGAGGTGCCCGAGCGCGCGCTGGTCTTCTGCAACCGCAAGGTGGACGCCGAGCGCGTGACGCGGCGGCTCGAGCAGAATGGCTTCCCCGTCGGGCTCATCTCGGGGGACCTCGCCCAGTCGCGCCGCTCCGCGGTCATGGACAGCTTCAAGGCGGGAGAGCTCCCGATCCTCGTGGCCACCGACGTCGCGGGTCGCGGTCTGCACATCGATGGCGTCACGCACGTGTTCAACTTCGACGTCCCGCAGGACCCCGCCGATTACGTCCATCGTATTGGCCGCACGGCTCGCATGGGCGCGCAAGGGCTCGCCGTCACCTTGGCGTGCGAGGAGTTTGTGCTGCAGCTCCCAGCGGTCGAGACGTACATTGGGCACCGTATTCCGGTTGGAAAGGTGACCGAGGACCTGTTGCCGCCCGACCGCGCGGTCGGCGATGCCATGGCCGAGCGCTCGCGCCGGCGTCGCGACCGGGGCGGGCACGGCGGCCGCATGAATGGCGCGCCGCGGTCGGTACGCGGAGGGCGGAGATGAGCGTCGGGCGCTGGGCCATCCCGGCCTGCGGACTGCTGGTTCTGGCCTGCGGTGAGCAGCGACTGCTCGTCGACTATGAGATCCCACCGCCGCGCGCGGGCACCCCGTATGGCTACCTCGCAGTCGAGGTCGACCCCGGTGAGACCCGCAACGCGAAGCTGATCGTCAAGGGCACGGCCATGGTCACGCGCGCCGCGGAGGTCCCGGGCGAAGGCGTCGTGGTCGTGCGGCTCCCCAAGGGCAAGTGGGAGATCCAGGTGACGGGCAACCCGGGAGAGGGTGACGTCATCAAGTTCGGCGGCGCCAAGCCGGCGGACGCGCCTGTCGCCGGCCGCGGGCCGCAGTGGTTCCCCAAGAAGCCGATCGTCGTGCGCGTCGAGAAGAACCGGATGACGAACGCGGGTCGCATCTGCGCGCACGCCGGCTGCAAGTCGTTCTGGAGCGCTGCCGAGCCGCCGGGACTCGAGGCGTGGGCGGCCGCCAATCGGCTCGTCATCATCGACGACCCGCCCGAAGAGACGGTCCGCAACCCCAACGCCCCGGAGACCGGCAGTAAGTGAACGACCGCGCGGACATCCCCGGTCCGCGCTCTCGGGCCCTCGCCGAGCGTCTGCGCCGCGTCGAGTCTCCGGGTGTGACCACGCTGACCGACGACTGGCCCATCTTCTGGGAGCGCGGCCAGGGCGCCCACATCTGGGACGTCGATGGTCACCGTTACATTGATCTCGGCGCCGCGTTCGGCGTTATGGCGATCGGGCACGGCAACGCGCGAGTCGCCCGCGCCGTCGCGTCCCAGGCCGCGACGCTGCTGCACGGCATGGGAGACGTCCACCCTGCCGCGGTCAAGGTCGCGCTCCTCGAGGCGCTCGCGGAGGTCACGCCGGCCGGTCTCGACCTCGCGATCCTCGGACAGAACGGCTCGGACGCAGTGGAGGCGGCACTCAAGTGCGCCGCGCTCGTCACTGGCAGGCCGGGCGTCGTCGCGTTCTCCGGCGGCTATCACGGGCTCTCCGGCATGGCGCTCTCCGTCACGTCTCGGCGCGACTTCCGCGATCCGTTCTTGCCGCACCTTGCCGGCCCCGTGACGTTCCTGGACTTTCCGCAGACGGTGGACACCGCCGAGCAGGTCCTCGCCGACCTCGACCGCCGGCTGCGCCGCCGTGACTCCGGGATGCCACCGACGGGGGCCGTGCTGGTCGAGCCCATTCAGGGTCGCGGCGGTGTGCGCGTGGCGCCTGCCGGATTCCTCACCGGGCTCCGGCGGCTCTGCGACGCGCATGGCCTCATGCTCATCGCCGACGAGATCTTCACCGGCTGCGGTCGGACCGGCCGCTGGTTTGCCGTCGAGCACGACGACGTGGTCCCCGATCTCTTGTGTGTCGGCAAGGCCCTCGGCGGCGGAATGCCGCTTTCGGCGTGCGTCGGTGGCCTCACGTCGCTCGGTCGCTGGCCCAAGGCCGACGGCGAGGCGCTCCACACGAGCACCTTCCTTGGCCATCCGGGGGCCTGCGCAGCCGGGCTCGCGGCGCTCGAGGAGCTCCATGAGCGCGACCTCGTAGCCCGCGCGGCCACGCTCGGCCGGGTCGCGCTCGACCGCCTGTCGCGGCTCGACGTCGTCGACGTTCGCGGTCGCGGCCTCTTCCTCGGCGTCGCGCTCGAGAGCGGAGACCGCGCCTTTCGCGTCGTCTCGGCCGCCTTGCGCGAGGGGGTTATCCTGCTCCCCTGCGGCGCAGCGGGTGAGACGCTGTCCATCTCTCCGCCGCTCGTCATCGACGACGCCGACCTGAGCGCGGCCTTCGACATCCTCGACGCCTGCCTCCGGAGTGAGCGACCATGACGACGCTCATCGACGACGCGGTCACCGAGGACGCGCTCGACCGCCACGCGGCGGCGCTGTTCGCCTCGCAGCGCGACCGGTCGCCGCTCTACGCGCGCTACGCCGGTGGGGATACCATCGTCACGGGATGGCGGACCGTCCCAGCGCTGCCGGTCGCAGCGTTTCGCGAGCCGACGCTCGGGCCCTCGGCCGACCAGGCTGTCGCGGAGTTTCGCACGAGCGGCACGACGAGCGCGGGCGCGCGACCCGGCCTCCACCGCTTCGATGCCGAGGGTCTGGCGCGCTATCGCCAGGGCGCCCTGTGGCACTTCGCGCGCACGGTCCTCGCGGGCCTCACGCGCGCGACCTTCGTCTCACTGATCCCCGATGCGCGCTCGTCGCCGGACTCGAGCCTCTCTCGCATGGTCACCTGGGTCGTCGAGGCGTACGGCTCCGGCCGTGATGTCTTTGACCCGACTGGTGAGAGCCTGGAGCGGCGCGATGGCCCCATCGTCCTTCTTGGGACGGCGTTTACGCTTGCGAACGTCTTCGAGACGCATCCCGGTCTGCGGCTGCACCCCGAGACGCGCGTCATGGAGACGGGCGGGTTCAAGGGGCGTCGACGCGAGCTGTCGCGCGCCGCGCTCTGGTCGCTCTACGCGGCGGCCGGCATCGCCCCCGAGAACGTCATTGGCGAGTACGGCATGACGGAGCTCTCCTCACAGTGGTACGACGCCGTGGCGGGGCTGGGCGGTCACGACCCTGAAGCGCGCGTCTACGCCCCGCCGCCGTGGGCCCGCAGCCGCGTCGTCGCGCCGTCCACGCTTTCCGATGTTGCCATGGGGGACACCGGCCTCATCTGGCTCTACGACGCCCTGAACGTCGGCTCCGTCCAGGCCGTGCTCACCGAGGATCTCGGCGTCCGGCGACCCACCGCTCGCCCTGGCCTCGATGGCTTCACCTTCGTCGGTCGCGCGTCGGGAGCGACCCTGCGCGGCTGTTCCCTGCGCTTTGACGGCGCGTCTCACGGAGCGCACGCATGAGCGACGACTTCCCGATCGAGCGCATCCATCAGCTCGCCTCCGCGATCGATCGCTTTCGCACTCCCGGGGATCCGCTCCGCGAGCGGCTCCTTGCCGAGACGCCGCACATGCACGGCGAGATCATGGCGCACAGCCTGGACCTGGCGCTCGAGGGCTGGGACGAACCCGGCATCGCCTCGCTCTGGTCCGAGGAGTCCGTCGCGCTCGATGGGGCCATCACCCCCGAGCTCGTCGCGGTCGTGCTCGGGGGCGTCCTGCCGCCGTCGCACATCCAGGCCATCGCCTACGCCTACCTCCTGGGCGCAGAGGTCATCGTCAAGCATGCGTCCCAGGACCCCCTCTTCCCCGCGCTGTTCGCCGAGGCCTTGGGTGACGGCATCACGGTCGTCTCACGGCTCGGGCTGGGCGGCGTCCTCGCGCGAGCCGATGCGGTCATCGCCATTGGCGACGACGACGGCGTCCGCGCGATTCAGGCCGAGGTCGCCGTCGGAATGCCGTTCCTCGGCTTTGGCCACCGGGTCGCCGTCGAGCTCGTCGGCGATCCCGGCGCCGCGCGTTCGACCGATCTCGCCGCGGAGATCGCCAAGGACATCAGCGCCTTCGACCAGCTGGGCTGCCTCTCGCCGCGCGAGATCCTCGTCGTTGGTACGCCCAACGATGCGCTGGCGCTCGCGATGAACCTCGACGCGCTGCTCACCCATCTCCCCGACCGCGCCAGCCTCGGCCCGGCGATCGAGGGCGCGCTCCGCCACGAGCGGGAGATGGCCAAGGTCGCGGGGCATACGCTGTTTGGCCGCGACGACCTGCACTCCGGTGGCTGGATCGTCGACGGCGGTGCCTGGACGGGCACGCCCGGCGGCCGCCATGTCGTCATTCGTACGGTGGAAGGGCTCGCCGCTGCGCTGGAGGCGCTGCAGCCCATCGCCGGCAGCGTCTCGGCCGTCGGCGTCGCGGGGTTCGAGCCGAGCGACCACCTGCGGGCCCAGCTCGCGCGACTGGGTGCCTCGCGCGTCGTCCCCGCGGGTAGGCTTCAGTGTCCGCCGCCGACGTGGCCGCATGACGGCAAGCGGCCGCTGGTCTCGCTTTGTCGCTTCTGCGGTGCGGAGTGACCCGCGGCCCAGCCGCAGCCCGCGCTACATGTTCGAGATGATGGCCTGACCGAACTCGGAGCACTTGAGCTTCGTGGCGCCCGTCATCAGACGGTGCAGGTCGTAGGTAACCCGCTTCTGCAGGATGGCCTGCTGCAGTCCCTTGGTGATGAGGTCCGCTGCCTCGAACCAGCCCATGTACTCGAGCATCATGACCGCAGACAGGATGACAGAGCCCGGGTTGACCTGGTCGAGCCCTGCGTACTTTGGTGCCGTGCCGTGGGTCGCCTCGAAGCAGGCCACGCCGTCGCCGATGTTCGCGCCGGGCCCGAGGCCGAGGCCGCCGACCTGCGCGACCGCCGCGTCCGACATGTAGTCGCCGTTGAGGTTGGGCAGCGC
>SXOX01000227.1 GCA_005776585.1 Pseudomonadota bacterium
TACGTGCGCACCGGCAAGCTCGTGCCGGCACACAGCTACAAGGTGGAGGGCTTCGGCGAGGACTTCCTGCCTGGCACCATGGACTTCTCCGTGCTCGACGACGTCGTGCGCGTCTCGGACAAGGAGTGCTTCGACATGACGCGGCGCCTCGTTCGCGAGGAGGGAATCTACTGCGGTGGCTCCTCGGGGGCCGCTGTCGCCGCGGCCGTCAAGTGGGCCGAGCGTCAGCTCGAGCCGCGCAACATCCTGGTCATCTTGCCCGACTCCGCCGTGCGGTATCTGTCCAAGGTGTTCGACGACACCTGGATGAAGGAGAACGGCTTCCTGGAGCCGGAGTACGGCGGCACCGTGGCCGATGTCCTGGGTCAGACGCCACGCTTCGTGTTCTCGGTCCCTCCGTCGGCCACGCTCCGCGAGGTGATCGCGGTCATGAAGCACCAGCAGGTCAGCCAGCTCCCGGTCATCGAGGAGGGGGGGCGGCTCGTGGGCATCGTCTCCGAGGTCGACGTGCTCAAGGCGCTTGTCGACGGTAAGCACCGCGAGACAGCACCGGCCTCCGAGGTGGCCTCCACCAACTTCGCGATCCTCGAGCCCTCCAACTCCGCGGCGCTTCTGTCCGACCTGTTTGCCAAGGGGCTCACGGTGCTCGTCCAGGATGGCGGGCGGTTCGCGGGCGTGTTGACCAAGATCGACCTCATCGACTTCATCGCCAAGCGGCTGCGGCACAGCGCCGCCAGCTGAGGGCAGGCCGGCGGCGCGCAGGCCGGGTGAGCGCGGATGACCGATTGACTTCGACCACGTGGCGCGTATGGTGCGCGCCATTCACTGAGAGCAGAGTGCAGTTGGGTGCGGAGACGACATGAGAGCTTGGATCACGGGAATCATCGTAGGGAGTGTGCTTGCGGCGGCCGTTGCGGGCGCGGAGGACTCCAATATCGCGCGGCTCCACGGGGCTGACGCCCAGGTCGTCGCCGCGTGGGGCAAGGCCAACCTCGACACGACCAACAAGGTCCGCCTTCACTTCGCCGCCAAGAAGAACGCGGAGATCGAGGCTTGGGCCAAGAAGGCCAAAGTCGACGCAGCCGCGACCAAGATGATGCTGCGCATGGCCGATGTGCTCGCCGTCAAGGGCATCGGGCCGCGCCTGGCGTGGATCCTGGTCGCGCCCTGCAAGGTCAACGGCCTCATCGGCCTCAAGACCGGAATCGCCGCGGAGCTTCGGCAGTGCATCGAAGCGCACAACGCGACGGCCAAGCTCCTCGAGACGGTGCCAACGGTCGATGAGGTCACCGTGTGGATCAAGGACGCCGCAACGGCGGGAGCCGACGTCCGCGTCGGCAGCTGGGCCAACATCGTCGCGATTGGAGCCTACGCCAAGGCCAACGCCCCGGTGCGGAACGCGCTCAAGAAGGCCAAGCTCTTGAACAACGTCGAGATCTTCGGTGCGCTCGCGCTGGCGGCACAGCGGGAGGCCTTCGCCAAGAAGTACAAGCTCGACCTCGTTGAGGTCGCACGCTACTTCTTTGTGTCGGATCTCATGCGCTTGCAGGGCATCACACCGGGCCTTGCGGAGGTCCTGTATCAGGCGGGCTACAAGGGCCTCTCCATGGTCAAGTCGGCCACTCCGGCCGAGCTCGTCTCCAAGATCGCGGCGACGGACGCTGCGCTCAAGCTCTACAACACCGAGGTCACACCCGAGCAAGCCCAGGTGTGGATCGAGGCTGCAAAGCCGTTTCCGTCACGGTGATGGGGCCATGATTCTGGCGACGAGATTGATCTCGGGCTGAATTCCACTACACTCCGGTCCGTCCAAGTCGGGCGGGCTCGACTCGAGCAAACAGACGAACGCGAGGGAGAACACAATGAAGAAGTTTCTGACGATGGGCATCGTGGGTGTGGGCGCCGCTGCGCTCGTTTATGGATGCGAGCCAGGTGCCGGCAGCTGCGACGGCGGCAACTGTGACGCCAAGGGCGGTACGGGTACGGGCGGCACGACGGCCGGCACGGGCGGCACAACGGCCGGCACGGGCGGCACGACGGCCGGCACGACGGCCGGCACGACGGGGACGGCAGACACCTGGGGCGCCGTCGAGCTCGAGGACGACTCCTCGAATGCGACGCTCACCGGCTGCGACAAGGGCAGCGCGGGCTCCATTCGCAGCCCAGGCGCCGACATCGACGCCGTCGGCATCATCGACAAGGCCAACAACGCCACCTGGGCCTCGAGCTGTACGGCCAAGGGCCAGACCTGCACGGCCGACCAGAACGACAACGCCGATCCGTCCGCGGCCACCGGCGCTCCCAATGCCACGGGCAAGGAGGAGGACGGCGGCTACATGGCGCTCGGCGGTGGTTTCATGTACTGCGAGTTCGGTGGCAAGTCCATCGAGCGCGGCCAGGGCCAGGTCCTCGAGATCTACGAGGTCGGGACGCAGGTCGAGAAGTACAAGATCGCGCTGTGCAAGAGCAAGGACGGCAACTGCCAGTTCCAGCAGGGCAAGGCGCAGGGCAAGAGCACCGTCACGGTCGACCTGCTCCAGTAGCTTCCCATCAGCACCCCGGGGGGCACCTCGCCCCCCACGCCTTTCGCGGTGACCAATCTGCTGAGCCTCATTGCCGTTGGGATGACGGCGCTCCTCCTCTGTTGCGGAGGCACGTCCTCGACGTCGCCTCCGACCTCGGTGGCGAGCGACGCCGCCGGCCCTCAGGACGCTACGGCTGACGTTGTCATTTCCGAGCGCTTCACCCATCTGGAGTTGCGCGATCTGCTCACGCCGGGTCAGTGCCAGACGTCTTCTGCGGCGGGCGCGGACATCGACGCGGCCAAGCTGTACGCCGATCCGTCGCTCTCGACCGTCGTCGCGACGCTGACCGGGTGCGCCTGGATCGCTGATGCGCCGGCGGCGTGCCCGGGAAATGCGCACGAGGACGAGCGCGCCGCCGAAGGTGCGCCTGACGCGACGCCCGTCGATGGCTACGTCTCGCTCGACGGCTCCGCCATCGTGTGTCGACTCAGCGGCGATGCCGCGATCGCACCCGGTCGCGTCCTCGAGGTGCTCGAGGTCGGCGCGGCGCAGCTCCCGGAGCCGTTTCGGGTGCGCGCGTGCACGAGCGCGGAGCGGGTACGCTGCGGCCCCTGGCTCGATACGCAGGGCGGCGTCACGATTCCCGCGGGCAAGCTCTTGCCCTGACGTGGTTTTTTTGCGCCGCGGTCGGCCTCTGCTACACTCCGACTGGCGGTGTCTTCTGCCGCTCTGAGGTGCCATGACCCCAATCCCAATGCTCGCCCTGGCTGCGTGCTTGCTGGCAAGTGCGACCGCCGGTGCCCAACAGCTTCGCACCGGCAAGCAGGACGGCACCGGAGCCCTGTTCGGCGACGGTGATGTCGTCGAGGTGTTCGTCGACGACTCCGGAAAGATCTACAAGGAGCTGCGGTACCACGGCATCATCCCGCGGATTCGCGATTCGCTCGTGCCCGAGCGCAAGCCTGGCAAGGGTAAGCGGGCAGCTCGCCCCAAGGCAGTCCCGAAGCACACGGCGGTCACCTGGGTTGGCTTTCAGCACAAGGAGCTGTTCTCGCGCATCTTCATCCAGACCAACCGCCTCGGACGCTTCACCATGCACAAGCCCGATGCGCGTCACATCGTCGTGACCATCGACGGCGCGCGCATTCCTCGGCGCAACGAGCGACGGGACGTCATTACGCGGGAGTTCAAGACCTCAGTCGACCGGGTGACCGCACGGCGGCGCAAGGGCGACGCGGAGATCGTCATCGCGCTCAGTCGCGAGGCAGGTTATCTCTATACGCAAGACGGAAGCTACATCTTCATCGACGTCGAGCGGTAAGCACCTCGCGCACTGCGACCTGGCGGGCAGGCGAGCGCCACCGAGTCGCTCCGATGAAGCGATCCAAGACGGAGGAAGCCATGGCCGGTAGGAAGAAGGACAAGGCGTCGGACGCCCCAAGCGCGCCCGAGACGCAGCCAACTGCATCACTGGAGGGCAAGTCGCGCTCCCGTGGCGCCCGCGCAAAGGCGGCCGAGCCGAGCGCCGAGAAGGCTTCGACGCCCCCGAAGCGGACGGCGCGCGCCAAGCCGGGACCTGCTGAGGCTCCCAGCGCGGCGCAGCCTATTGCGGAGACGCCAGCGCCTGCTGTGACACCCGAGCCGGCGCCCGTCGCTGCCTCCGAGCCTGCGCGTGCGCAGCGTTCGCCAGAGCAGCTTCGCCTCCCGGCCTACGGCGTGATCGACCTGCGTCGGCCCAACGCGCCAGCGACGCCCAAACAGCCACCGGCTGCGCGAGCCGCCGAGCCGCCGCGGGAGCCCAGCCGTCCGGAGCCTAGTCGCCCGGAGCCCAGCCGTCCGGAGCCCAGCCGTCCGGAGCCCACAGCCAAGCCGCAGCGTGAGCCGCCGAGGCGCGGACGCGACGAGCCCAGGGATGCGGGACGGTCTCGGCAGCACGATGGGCGGCGCGACCGTCCGGCGAACGCGCCTCAGCAGCCCCAACAACCACGCCCCGCGCCGGTCGTGGAGCGTGCGCCTGCCGTGGCGCGAGAGCAGCCCGCGGAGCCGACCCCGAAGGCCGCGGCACCGGCGCGTGACGACATCAATGAGTCCGTCGTCGAGGCGTGGGCCCAGGAGGACAGCGGTCGCCGACGTCGTGGACCGGCCTACCGGCCGCAGTGGCTTGCGACGCCAACCGAGGCGAGCGCGACACCGGCAGACGCGCCGGCCGCAGAAGCGCCGCAGCCCGAGGTCGCCGTGCCGAGCGAGGTCGCGCCGGTCGCGGCCGCTCCACGACCAGAGGCAGCGCCCGTCGCGCCTGCACCTCGCCCTGCCGCGTCCACGGTCTCCGTCGTCATCGTCTCGACCCAGGATCGCCCCGTCACCGACGCGCTTCTGGCCGCCGTTCGCGCCGAGCGCCTCGAAGGAGCGTCCGTGGAGATCGTCGTGGCGCGTGGCGAACGCGACGCGGTCGTGGACGCTGCCGTTGCCCGTCATGGGGTCCGCGCGATCCCAGCTAGCGCCGGCAACCTTGTGGCGCGCTCCTACCTCGACCACGCGATCGCCGCGTCCACTGGAGGCCTCCTCGTCGTCGTCGCCCCTGATCTGTCTCCCGAGCGCACCGGATGGCTGTCGGCGATGGTTGGTCCCTTGCGCGAGTCCGAGCGCGTGGCCATCACGCGGGGCGTCGTCGAGCCGGATCCCAGCCTCGACGCGTATGACGCCTATCGTTTCGAGCTGTCGCGGGTCGATCCGCTCGACCTCGTCGCTTTCCGTCGTACGGTGTGGGAGGTCCACTCCTTCGCCAAGAGTGGCGGCCTCGGCTATCGGTGGCTCGAGCGCGCGCGCGCGCAGGGCGATGTGCGCACGGTGGACGGGGCGCGCGTCCGTGGTCGGCTCGAGCTGCCTCGCGGCTTCCAGGAGATCGTGCGCTCCACGTTCGTCAACTCGCCGGATCCCTTGGGTGCCGCGGCGCGGGATCAGCTCCGGTATCTCGTGGGGGACCTGGAGGCGCTCCGTGGCCGTGGCGCCGATGCCAAGACGATCGCGCGCGCCGCGACCGTTCGGCTCGCCGAGCTCGTCGCGCGCTCACGCCTGCGTCGCCTGTTCGCACCCTGAGTCCAGGGGTTCCAAGGCGCGCTGTCCTTCTTTTGGAGAGAGGCCCGCGCAGACCGAGAGCGGTCGCGCCCGACCCTAGGCGTTGGCCGCGACGGCGTGCTCGAACGGGAAGATGGTATCCAGGTTGAGGTTGACCGTCTCTTCGTTCGTGTTCGACGACAGCGATAGCTCCTTGACCAGCAGTCGCCGGGACATGTCCAGCATCTCCCGCTCGCGGCAGGACAGCGGCTTCTCGTACTTGATGAGGTACAGGTCGCGCAGCACCTCGGCCACGTCGAACACCGAGCCCGTCTTGATCTTCTCGACGTACTTGCGGTAGCGCCGGTTCCACGTCTCGTTGTCTGCCGGCTGGCTGCGGTCCTTGAGGACCTCGTAGACCCCGTCGACCTGACCGCCGTCGATCAGCCCGCGCAGGCCCACATGCCGCACGTTGTTGACCGGCACCATGATCTTCTTCTCAGAGTCGAGAACGCGCAACACGTAGCACTCGATGGTGGAGCCGCAGATGCTCTGCGTCTGGATTCCCATCACCTCGGTGACTCCCTGTCCTGGAAAAACCGCCTTGTCGCCAATCTTGAAGCCATTCATGTACTACACCTCATTCGTCAACTGGCCGCCGCGTTTGCCAGGCCTCTGGATCAGAGGTCCCGTAACCCCGGACCGCCGCTCTGCTCGCACGATTCGTGCCACGGAAAGCCAATCGGGGAAGCCCCGTGGTTCCAAGGGCTTCGCGGCGCGAAGCACGTCTGGATTGACAGGGCGCAGTAAACTGCTGTGACAGCATGTCGCGTGCGTGTGGCTCACACTCCGGGCGCAAGCCTCACGTTGACGGATTGGAGGCGTATGTCCGACTACCGCTCGCGCGGCGCGCGAGGCGAGTGGGGTCGGCGCACCCCGGAGGGCTACTTGGCGCCGACCTGGCGATGCAATTCGAGCAGCTGCTTGAGCGTCGCCTCTTGGACCTTGCGCTCGAAGCCGTCGTCCGCCTTGCCCTGCGGGTAGCGGGTCGCCGTGATGCGTTCGATGAGCCCCTTTCGGGAGCCGAAGCGCTCGCGGACCTCGGTCGCGGAGGCGTGAATCCGGAGCAGCTTGGCGTTCGTCGTGCCCATGAGAGCCGACTTGACCGCAGCCTCCTTGGTCTCGAGGAGTGGCAGGAGCGACTCCACGAGCTGACTCTTCGAACCAAAGCGTTGCTTGACCTGCTGAAGGGGCGTCATACTGTTCTCCATCGTCGATCCAAAAAACTACGAAACTCAGGAACGTCGGGACTGGGCTCGGTTCCTAACTCTTGTCGCTCGGCTTCGCGGCGCGTAGCGCCTTGATGCGCTCATCGGCCTCTTTCTTGCGGCTCCCGTTCGGGAAACGCTGAAAGTACGCGTTGTACATGGCCTCGGCCTGCGCGTGAGATTGGTCGTCGGCGTACGCCTTGGCGAGCATGAGGTAGTTGTCCTCGGTGGCCGCCAGCTCGGGAAACCGCTCGAACACGATCTCGAGGCGTTGAATGACGCCGCGGGGCTTGTCCCGCTTGTCGTAGAACGTGGCCACGTACAGCTCGTGGTCGTAGAGCTTGCGCTCGCACTCGTCCAAGAGCTTGCGGGCTTGAGGAGCCAGCCGATCGGTCGGGTGCAGATCCAAGAAGCGCTCGAGCTCGCGCGCGGCTTGAACGACGAACGTCTGCTGCCGTTCGTAGACCGGCGGCGCGAGGAACCAGCCGCTCGGGATCTGCTCGAAGTAGGCGTGGCCCACGCGAAAGCGCGCATACCCGACGTTGGGGTTGCCCTCGTACTGCTTGATGAACGAGCGGTACATGTCGATGGCCGCGTCGTACTTCTCCTGGAGGAAGAGCGCGTCGGCCACCCGCAGGCGAGCCAAGGGGACGTACGTCAGATAACCGGGGCTCTTGGCGACGGCTTGAAAGGCCTCGACGGCGTCCGTGTAGTTTCCGGACATGAGGTCAGCGAGACCTGACGCATAGCGCGCCTTGATCTGGTCGCCGAGCTTGTTGCCGCGCACCAGCGGCGGGCGGGCGCACCCCAGCCACGTGCTCATCCCGAGCAGGAACAGGAACGTGAGGCCGGCGGCCGGCATTGATGAAAAAACGCGACTCATTTCAAGCTCTTCGATGCGAATCTGCGAGCTCGCGCCCGCAAGGGGCGGCTACTTATCAACCGTCTTCGGTCGTGTCAACAGAAACGCGAGCGTCGGGTTCGACGGTCTGCGACGCCTCCAGGCCCGGCTCGGCCTCGACGGGCTCCGGCGCACGTGAGACGGTCACCATCGCGGGTCGGAGCAAGCGACCCTGGAGCAAGTAGCCGCGCTGCGCCTCCGCGACGACGGTACCGGGCGGAGCCTCGTCGGTGACCCGCTGCTCGATGGCCTGATGCAACGCCGGATCGAAGCGCTCCCCCTTGCCGGAGAAGGACACGATGCCATTGCGCTCGAAGGCCTGCTCGAACTGTCGCGTGACCATGCGGACGCCGTCAGCGAGCGCCTCCGGGTTGGACTTTCCGGCGTGGTCGACCGCCAGCTGAAGGTTGTCGAGGATGAGCAGGAGGGAGCGGACGAGCCTCTCGACGCCGAAGCGCTGCGCCTCCTCCTTCTCCTTCTCCAGGCGCTTGCGCAGCTGCTCGGTCTCGAGGGCACGCCGTGCGAGCTGCTGCTTCAGCGCCTCCGCCTCCGCCTGCACGGTCTCGGCACGCCGCGACAGCTCGGAGCGGATGGCGTCACGTTCAGCGATCAGCTCATAGATGCGCCGGCGTTGCATGGCCATGAGCTCGTCGCCGGCACGCAGGCGCTGGGGAGGGGGCATCAGGCTCGGCCTTGGTCGCGGTGAAGGTGGCGGGGGCGGCGCGAACGACTCTTCCTCGAATTCCAGGCCGATCTCGGCCCCCTCCGCGGACTCCTCGGGCGTTGCCGGTTCGCGCAGGTCGATCGAGCGCGCGAGCGCGTCCAGGTCGAGGCCCGCGAGGTCGGAGTCACCCAGGTCGAGGTGCACGATCCCGACGGAGCCTTCACCCACGGGGTCCTCCTCGACGGCGGCGGGGCGGATGGGCGGTCGAATCGTCATTGGCTCTCCCAGCGTCCGGAGCGGTCGTCTCCGAGGTTCAGTGGCTTGGTGGCCTCGTTCGAGGTGCCGTCCTTCGATGCGCCCGCCGGTGCCTCGACGGCTGAGACCAGGGCGCTTACGCCCGCGAGCACGCCGATGGTCGAACGGTAATCCAGTCGCGTCGGCCCGAGCACGCCGAAGGTGCCATCGAAGCCGCCGTCGACGCTCACCCGTGTCGCGACGAGGCTGCACTCGTGCAGGCCCTCCGCGGCGTTCTCGGCGCCAATGAAGACCCGGGTGCCGGTGGCGTCGAGCATCGCGTCGAGCAAGGAGATCCAGGTCTCGCGTCGCTCGATCTCTTCGAGCACGGCGCGCGCCTGGTCGCCATGCTGGAACTCGCGATGGTCGAGGAGGTGATGCTGGCCACCGAAGTGAACCTCGACCTGGGCCGTCGCGCTCGGCAAGGCTTGCCGCGAGAGGTCCAGCGCCTGTGTGCCGAGTGACGTGTGGCGGCTGCGCACCGTATCGAGCTCGCGATGCACCTCGGCGCGAATGGCGCGCAGCGTCATGCCGACGAAGCGCTCGCACAGGTAGTCCTGGAAGCGGGAGAGCTCGCTCGACGGGTAGTCGATCTCGAGCCTTAGGAGCGTGTGGTGCACGACGCCGACCTCGGTCGCGACGAGCGCCAGGATGCGGCCGCGACCCATGCGGACGAACTCGATGTGGCGCAGGCGCTGGTCGTCACGCGGGGCCGTCACCGCAAAGCCGACGAGGCCCGTGGCGGTCGCCATCGCGCGAACGCACGCTCGCACGCGCGAGGACAGCGACTCCGACGTCGTGGGCTCGAGCGAGAGCGACGGCGTCTTGAGGACGTCCTCTTGGCGCAAGGTGTCGACGTAGGCACGATAGCCCCGGGAGGTGGGGACACGACCGGCGGAGGTGTGCGGCTGGGACACCAGACCCTGCTCCTCGAGCAGCGCCATGACCGCGCGAATGGTCGCGGGGCTGAACGGCAGGCCATCGCGGTTGAGCTCACGCGAGCCGACCGCCTCGCCGCTCTGGATATACCGCTCCACCGCGGCTCGCAGCACCGTCCCCGAGCGCGGATCCAGCGTGATCTCTCCCATTCGTCGGGCGAGGCTAATGGCCACGTCGGGCGGTGTCAACGCTTTCGTCGGCGGTCGTGTGAGGACCGCTACGGAAGTGTCAGACGGCGTGACTCGAGGCGCGGCGCCGGGTTCAAGCTCGCGTCCAGCGCGTCGCGCAGCGTGAGGACCACGATGGCCGCGCCGGACTCCACGAGCGCCAGCGCGTTGGCCCGACCCACGTGGCCGGGTGCGATGGCCCCGATCGCGGTCCAGTGCCCCGGGACGCCGACCAGCACGCGCACCCCGCTGCCGTCGGTCGCTCCATGGGCGATGACGGTCGCGCCGCTCGGCGTGACGGCCACGGCCGGATCCACCCCGCCTGCGTCCACGTCCTCGAACGCCCACACGTCGATGACGCTCGCAGTTCCAACCATCAGGCGGCCACGCGCCGCGTCCTGCGCGACGACCGTGACACCGCCAGGCGATGCCGTGGCGACGAGGTGATGGCCTAGATCGGCCGCGCTTGCGGGGCCGACGATGCGTGGGTCGGGCGTATCCGAGGTCCCGTGGGGCACGACGGCCAGCCCACCGAGCGTATGGTCGTGGTACAGAACCCATACGCCGCCATCGCGTGCCACGATCGCCGTCTCCGAGCCCGGTGCGTCGCGCCAGGCGACGGGCTCGGGCGCGCGGCGCACGAGCTTCTGGCAGACGCCACCTGCGCACACGGCATCCGCCGTACAGGCCGGCTCGCAGCGCGCGACGGGATCGGGGAAGGCGCACTTGGCTTGACCCGCGACCGTGATGCAGGCCTCGAGCAACGCGCACCCACCGCACGGGAGCGCGCTCGAGGGCGCGGGTGGCAGGACGGCAAGCGTGGTCAGCGTCGGCGTAGCGTCCGCGGTCCACTGCGCGAGCCGCAGGGTGTGGCTGTGGTCGCTGCGCGCGACGAAGTAGCTGGCGGCCACGCCGCCATTCTCGGTAGCGACGATAGCCGTGCCGGTACCCGCGCCGGACTCCGGGTCGAGATCCGAGGCGTTGGTCGGGACGGGCTGGGCGTCGACCGCGGCCGAAAACCGGCGAAGCGCACCGCGGCTCGCGTCCAGCGCGACGCCCACGAGCCGCGTGCCGACGAGGGTCACTGCCAGCCATCGACCGACGTCGGGACCCGGCTCGAGCACGCCGCCGCGTGGACCCTGCGTCGCCGCCACCACTGGTCCCGAGCCCAGCCCGTCGAGAACCTGAGCGGACGACGCGAGGTCTGGCATCGCGGCGGTCGTCCCGATGGCGGCCACGACGTCGCCACGGGTCAGATCCCGCGCAACCACCGCCAGCCGCCCGTCCGGGAGCGCGTTGAGGCTGAGCCAGCCGGACGGTCGCGGCGGAGGCGCCGGCGGTGCGTCCACGCAGCGACAGGAGAGGTCCTCAACGCGGCAGTCCACATCCCCCGAGGCGGGAGGGATGGCGACCCGAACGGTACCCGCCGGGCACACGAGCGCAAGGCACGTGGTCGAGGCCACCAGGCAGCGCCGGGTGACCGGGTCGCAGACCCCGTGAGCGCCGCAGTCTCCGCACGGGAGGCGGTCGAGCGCACACCGCCCGGCGACGCAGAACTCGTCACGCCGGCAATCCGCTGGCGAGGCGCAAACGGGGGCCACACAGGTGCCGCCCTCGCAGCGACTCGAGGCGCAATCTGCGTTCGCGAGGCACTCGACGAAGCGCCGGCACGCACCGCCGAAACACATGAGCCCCGGGCAGCACTCCGAGGCGGTGGAGCACGCGGCCTCGGGCACGCATACCTGGCGCTCCGCGTGGCAGCCGTAGCCCTCGGGGCAATCCGCTCGGACGCGACAGGGCACCCCGAGATCGCGCGTGGGCGAGCAGCCGATCGCCAAGAGCACGAGCAGGCCGGTGCGCGACGGTACACTCGCACGGCGTGGCGTGGCGAGGGTGCCCGAGTCTCTCCGCATGCTGCTCAGGACGAGAACGAGCAGGACGACGAGCCCGAACGCTCCAGCCGGCGGACGTCGGCCGGACTGGCAGCCCGGTGGTCCTGCCCCGGGCAGGGGGAACGGCAGCCCCGAGTCCACCGTGCCGGGCTTGCCGCCGGGGACCGAGTCGATCCTCAGAAAGAGCCCCAGCCAGTCGGTGTCGATGCCGATGGCGCCAACCGAGACGAGCGACAGCGTGACGGGCAGGTCCCCCAAGAAGCCCGCGAGGGCGGCCGTGTCGAACGGCAGCGAGAGGAGGCCCCCCTTGGTGAGAACCGCGGTCAGCACCTCCACGCCGAGGCGGATGACCTCGTCAAGGCGAGCTGCGGCGAAGGCGCCGCCACCCACGGCCGTCACGTTGGCGAGGGTCACGGGCCCGAGCGACAGGATCAGGCTCTTCGGGTTTGCCGGGTCCTGAATGACATCCAGCGCCGCGTCGACGTCGGCTTGCACCGACAGCAGCCGCATGTAGTCGGTGTCGACGTAGGCCTCGATGCCGACGCCGAAGCCGAGCAAGCGCAGACGAAGGCGCACGCCTTGGCCGCCAGGCCCGGGCTCGAGGCGAAGCACCGGGAAGCCGTCGACGGTGATCTTTGGAGACAGCGCCACGCGCACCGACGCGGATCGGCCCGCGAGCGCCGCCGTGCCCGGGATCAACGCGTCCAGATGACCGGCGCGCAGGTCGAGCTTGCCGTTGGTCAGCGCCGCCAGCTCCGCGGAGTCCAGCCGTGCGCACAGGACGCCTGCGAGGTAGGCCGACCAGAGGCCTTGGTTCAGGAAGGACTGAGAGATTGCCAGCCCGACGTCGTAGAGTGAACCGTCGGGGAGCGTTCCCGACAGCTCCGGAAACGGCGAGGTTGCAAAGACGGGGTCGAAGCCCGGATCGGCGGCGCACGAGTGGAGCCGCTCGACGGCCGTCCCTCCCTCGAGGCGTACCGTCAGGCCGCTCGCGACCGCTTGACCGGAGACCTCGAAGCCGTCGGGTGCCGGGCGTACGAGCAGCGCGAGGTCCTCGAGCGTGCGCGCCGTGCGGAGCAGCGGCGCCAGCAGGTTCGACAGCGTGAGCTTGGCTGCCACCGCGAGCGGTCGGCCATTCAGGAGCTGGTCGAGCAGGGGCTTGGCCGCCAGATCGAGCAGGTCCGCGAGCAGCGGGCCGAGCGCATCGCCGATGACGTCATTGAGAAACGTCAGCAGATCGCTCCCGAAGTTGGCGATGTCGCAGACCGTGCACTCGACGCACGGGTCGCCGATGTTGCCGGGGTTCTGATCGGTGCACTCCGGCAGCGCGCAGTCCTGCGTGACCTTGACGCCAATGGCATGCACCGTAATCGTCTTCGCATCCGACGTGAGCGTAAACCGCCCCGCGGAGTCGACCTCGAGCGTGGCCTCGATGTCGAAGCTTACCTCCGTCATGTACGGCTGGGCCGTGCCCGTCGCGAGGTCGTTGTCGATGAGGCAGGCCGCGTTGGAGCTAACGAACCCGAGGTCCGCCTCGCCCGCGACGATGGCGGGTTTTTGCAACGCGACCTTGGCGTGATCGACCTTCAGGCCGACGCGGGCGGGCGCCGTATTGGGGATGAACGCGACCTCCAGCCCCGCGAGGTCGACGCAGAGCGAGAGACCACGGGCGCCGACCGAGCCCTTGAACGGCCCGAGCGACAGCGGGATGGCGATCCCGCCCTGCGCGATGAGCTGGTCGACGTCGATGCAGGCCCAGCCCGCGGCGTTGGCGCCGAGCAGCTTGGGCAGCAACTCCCGGATATGCGACGTGAGCGTCGCGACCCCGGACTCCGTGAGACGCGCCTCGATGGCGCCCTTGAGCACCTTCTTGGCCGGGAACGGGTACTTCTCACCGGCGAGCTGCACCAAGAGGCCGCTGGGGCCGCAGCCGCCGAACAGGCCCAACGCCAGTGCGACGATTGCGGTGGCGGCGCGGCAGCGCATCGGCCCGGCCTAGGCGCAGACGCGGTTGCGACCAGCGCGTTTCGCCCGGTAGAGGTTCTCGTCGGCGCACTTGACCAGATCGATGGGCGTGGCCATCGCCGGATCCAGCAGCGACACGCCGATGCTGACGGTGACGGGGATGCGGTTGCCCTCGAACTCGAACAGGTGGCTCTCGATGATCTTACGGATCGTCTCAGCGAACTCCCGCACTCCCACCGCGTCGCACTCCGGGAGGACGATGCAGAACTCCTCGCCGCCATAGCGCGCGAAGACCTCCTCGCGTCGGACGCGGCGCCGCACGAGCTGGGCGAGCTCCTTGAGAATGAAGTCCACGGTGAGGTGCCCGAAGTCGTCGTTGATGCGCTTGAAGTGCTCGATGTCGAACATCACGCACGACAAGTTGCGCCCATAGCGCCGCGCTCGGCTGTACTCGCGCTCGAGGTACTCGACGAGGTAGCGCTTGTTGGGGATCTGGGTCAGACCGTCCGTTACCGTCATCGTATAGATTTCTTCGTGGTAGGCGCTCTCGATGTTGGCGCCGGCCAGGAACTTGAAGATCGAGTCGCCGATCTTGACGAGGTCGCCATTGGTCAGGCGTTCACGGACGGCAAGCTTGTCGTTGAGGTAGGTCCCGTTGGTGCTGTTGAGGTCCACGAGCCACTTGACGCCGTCGTACGTCTCGACGCGGGCGTGGCGACGCGAGACGCTGTCCATGTCCACCACGATCTGCGTCTCCGGATCCCGCCCCAACGTGACCACATCGTCAAGGAGCTCGAACTTGCGCCCCAGGCTCGCGCCGTAGATGACGACAAGGCACTCGTTGCCGGTACCCGCGGACTCGACGATCCCGCGGACCGTAGTGATGAGCGTCTTGGCTTCGACCATGGGTGCGTGCTTAGAGCTTCCTCCAACGCCCGATCCTACGGCGACTCCGGGCCGGAGGCAATGCGGCCGGCACGTTTCCGTCCTGCGCGTGTTGCGAAAAATACGACCGCGATGACGAGCCCGACGATCCCGAGGCCGCCGAGGAGGACTCCCGCCAGCCAGCCTGCGCCCGCCGATGGCCCGGTGACCGCCGGAGCCGGCTGCGCCTGCCGGGAGACGAGGCGGTCCTGGCCGACGACCTGGCCGATGCGAATGCGCTGAACCAGCAGCGGACACTCCTGAGCGCCGGCATCCATCCAGTGATGTTCCGTGAGGCCATCGGCGTCGGTCGCCACGAGCCGGGTCGCGCGCCGGCCCGCGGGATCTCCCGGGAGCGGGTGGACACCGTCGTTCCGCCAGCGGCGCGCGATCGGCTCCTTGGCGCTGCCGCGAGGTCCGTCGGAGGGGGCCTCGCTCCACCACGTCTCGCTCACGCGACCGTGGCACGCCAGCTCGCGGCCTTGCTCGAGGTCATCGGGACCTTCGCACGTCTCCTCGGACGAGGCCACGATGACGACGCTGCGGGCGGTCCCGTCCGCCTCGCGCAGATCCGCGCGGATCTCGGAGCGATCGACGAACAGGCCCTCCGACTGCACCTGTCCGGTGAGGCGCCACGCGACGAGTGAGGCGGTCGAGCCGAATCGGCCCTGGACGAGCCCCGCGACGAGCTGAGCGTCGTCGGACTCCACCGTGTAGGCCCCACCGGGCTGCCAGTGCATGGTCCAGCGGGTCGTGCGCATCAACCCCGGAAAGACGCCCTCCACCGTGCACGACACCGGAGCCGTCGGGGGCGGCGAGTGCACCCGCAGCGCCTGCGCGGCTTGCCACGGGCTCAGGCACAGCCAGAGGGCCGCCGCCGTGAGAAGGGCCCGTCGAACGCGTATTGCGCGCGGTACCAGTTCGCGCTTGCCTTCGCGGGGCCCCGAACCTAGAATCTTCGGTCCGTACACCGGTTTTCTCGGGATCGCCGACACCTGACGTGTCGGATGACCGCGAAACGGCGCCGGGGATGCGAGGCTGGACGTGGCTGAGTGGGCAGAAAGCATGACGGAAGATAGTACCGCGGACATCACGATCGACGCCGGACCGTCGTCGACTCGCGTCGCGCGCGAGCTCGGCTTGGCCGACGAGGAGCTCCAGGCAGCGATCGACGCCTTTCGGCGCGCGCGTCGGCTGCCGTGGCGTGACTTCTTTGGCTTCTCCTCCCGTGCCGACGTCGGCGCCGAGGAGATCCACGTGCGCCACGGCTTGGAGGCGCTGCTCTCGGCGGAGCGGCACGTGAGCCGCGCGGCCTCGACCGTCACGTGCGTGTCTCCGGACGACCCCGCTCGGACCCGATTCGAGCCCACGGTCCGAGCCCTCGATGACCAGTTCAAGTCCATTCTGTCCGACCTCCGTGTCCATCCGGATCCCAGCCGCATGGTGACATCGTTGAAGCGCGCTCGGCGAATCATCCCGCAGGGGGATGTCCGCCGCCACCTCAGGGGCTAACGCATGACTCGATTCCTTCGCGTGCTGCCGCTCATCGTTGCAAGTGGCCTCGGCGCCAGCTGCGCCGAACCGGACCTGTTCGTCGAGTGCAAGCTCGACAAGGTCATCAACGAGATCTGCAAGACCTCCACGACGCACACGGCCACTTGCATCGTCGAGAAGCACCCGCAGTGCGACGAGGACGCGTGCCTCAAGTGGCTCGGGCACACGCCCAAGTGCACTCGACCGTGCACCGAGAAGGGCGGCGAGTGCCCTTCCGGTTCTCAGTGTCAGCCGTTCGACGAGAAGGGCGCCAAGCGCTACTGCGTTCAGAACGGTGACAACATCTCGGTCAAGTAGCTCTCGCATCAGCGGCGCCGCCAGACCTCGTCGGCACGAAACGCGTCCGGCGTGTAGCGAATCTCACCATCGGGCAGCCAGACCTCAGCGACGCTGAACTCGATCCGCCGGACACGGAGCCGCTCCCGCACGAGCAGGAACTCGGTCGTCGCGACGATGCGCGCGCGCTTGGTCATCGTGACCGTCGCAGCGGGCGCGCGCTTGGCGCCTCGCGTGCACGCCTTGACTTCGACGACGACGAGGGTCCCAGCGCGCAGCGTGACCAGATCGAGCTCCCCGCGGCGTGTGCGGTACTTCGCGTAGAGTACGTGATGGCCGCGTTGGGTGAGCCATTGGCCGACAAGGTCCTCTGCGGTGTTGCCCAGGTCCGTGTGTGACATGCGGTGTCCTCTCGCACGGCGCGGGCCAACGCACAGGGCAACAAAATCAGTGACTTACTGGCTTGAGTGCCAGTCTCATGGTCCCATCATGGCAACGCTGGGTGTCAAAATGGCACTGACACACTAAAGCAAAGACGAGCTACGCGCCCCAGCGAAAGCTCCGCCGGTGAATCGGACACGGTCCATGGGTCCGCAGAGCGGCCAAATGTTGCGCGGTGCCGTAGCCGGCGTTCTGGCCGAAGCCGTACGCTGGCCACTGCGCGCCGAGGCGCGTCATCTCGGCGTCGCGCCAGACCTTGGCGACGATGCTCGCCGCACCCACGTTGTCGCTGCGCGCGTCGGCCTTGACGAACGGCTGTTGGGGGTAGGGCAGGGCCGGAATCCGGAGCTTGCCGTCGACCAGAACGACGTCTGGGAAGAAGCCGGCTGCGCATGCGGTCGCGACCGCACGGCGCATCGCCTCGAAGGTCGCCGGCAGGATGCCGATGCGATCGATGGTCGCCGCGTCGACCACGCCCAGCCCGAGCGCGACGGCGCCAGCGCGCACCGCGACATCGAGGCGCTCCCGAGCACGCGCGCTCAGCTTCTTGGAGTCGGTGATGCCGAGGATGCGGTGGTCGCTCGGTAGCGCGACGCAACCTGCGACGACCGGACCTGCGAGGGGACCGCGTCCGACCTCGTCGACGCCCAGAACGGCGATGTGACCCTGGGCGTGTGCCCAAGCCTCCAGCTCGCCGCGCATGGGCAGCCGCTAGTCGGCGGAGTGGCCCTGGTCGATCTCGCGGAGCTTGGCGGACTTGCCGATGCGACCGCGGAGGAAGTAGAGGCGCGAACGGCGCACGCGGCCGTGCGAGACGACCTCGAGCTTCTGAACGCGTGGGCTATGGAGCGGGAAGATGCGCTCGACGCCGACACCGTAGCTCACCTTGCGCACCGTGTAGGTGCTGCGAACGCCGTCCTCGTGGCGACGAATGACGACGCCCTCGAAGATCTGCACGCGCTCCTTGTCGCCCTCGATGACGCGCACGTGCACCTTGATGGTGTCGCCGACGCGGAATGACTCCACGTCCGTGCGCATCTCCCGAAGCTCGATTTGTCGCATGATGTCCATCTCGTCCTCACTTGCCGTCGCGACCGTATCGCGACCCTTGCTTGCGTAACCTGACCTAGCTTCGGACCGCTCCGAGGAGACGATCCAGAATGATTGCACACGCAGACCGAACGGGCAGGTGGTTGTAGCCTGCGGGTCCCCGAGGTCCGTCGATGGCCGGGAGCTTGACGTCCGCGGCCGCGATGACGTCCGGAGCGAGCCCGTAGCCCGTCCCGAACAGCAGGAGCGCGGCCGGGTCCTCCTGGGCAAGGCGCGCGCGCATTGCCTCGAAGGAGACGACCTCCTCGCGGAGCTGTGCCCCGGTCACGACGACCGTAGCCGGTTTGCCCGCGATGGCGGCGGTCCGGGCGCGTGCCGTGGCCAGATCCGGCACCACCTCGCACAGCGAGATGGCGAGCCGTCGTGCCTCATTGCGCCGGGAGCCGAGCCCCTCGGTCCAGTGCCATACGACCCGTCGAATCAGCTCCTGCTGCAGCTCGATTGGGGTCACTAGAAAGAGCCGTTCCACGTCGTACGTACGCGCCGTGCGAGCGATGTCGTGGATGTCGACATTGGTCACGGCCGTCGTGCCGACGTGCCCGTGCCGAGTGAGCACGGGGTGGTGCAGCAGGGCGAGGAAGATACTCATGAATTCCTTGGAATCAAGCGGATTCGTCCAGTGGGCGGGGCTACCGCCCCGAAGTCAGGGCTCGTCATGCCGTGCCCACAGGTCCGGACGCCGTGCGCGCGTGCGAAACCGCGATTGGCGGGCCCGCCACGCCTTGACCTGGCCGTGGTGGCCCGAGAGCAGGACCTCCGGCACCGACAGGCCGCGGTAGCTGGGCGGCCGTGTCAGCTGCGGGTACTCCAGCAAGTCGTCGGACAGCGACTCCTCGTGCGTGCTCGCCTCATTTCCGAGGACCCCCGGAAGCAAGCGGCTTACGGCGTCGATGACCGCCATGGCCGCGAGCTCGCCGCCGGTCAGCACGAAGTCGCCGAGGCTCAGCTCCTCGGCGCCGAGGATCATGGGCACGCGCGCGTCGATCCCCTCGTAGCGTCCGCAGACGAGCACGATCGCGCCCTGCGCGCAGCCCGCGGCGTACTCCTCGGCCACGCGCTGCGTGAAGCGACGACCCGACGGCGAGAGCACGACGACCCGGGAGACCGGCTGGCCGGCGGAGGCCGCCTCCACCGCGCGGACGAGCGGCTCGGCCTTCATGACCATGCCGGGACCGCCCCCATAGGGCCGATCATCGACGGTCGCGTGTGCGTCGAACGTGAACGCGCGAATGTCGGTGAGCCTCACTGCGATGCGACCCTCGCGGATCGCGCGGGCGAGCACCGTCTCCTCGAGCGGCGAGGCGAACAGCCGCGGAAACAGCGTGACGACCTCGAAGCGCGCCGTCACTTCGCCTCCACGAAGCGATCCTCGAGATCCTCGACGACGACGACGGAGCGGCCAGCGACATCAATCGTGACCACGAAGTCGGCGGTGACCGGGACGAGCAGCTCGACGTCTCCGGGGGTGACGACCTCGAGGACATCGATGTTGGTGGTGTGGACCGTCCGAACGCGACCGACCGCACGGCCGGCCGGAGTGGTGACCACGCAACCGACGAGGTCGACGTGGTAGTACTCGTCGGCCTCGAGCGGCGGCAGGGCACCGCGCGCGACGGTGACCGTGGCGCCCCTCAGCGCGTCGGCGGCCTCGCGCGAATCGATGCGATCGAAGTGGACGCGGCGAATGGCCGGCTCGTTGGTCTTGGCGACCGCGACGACCTCGATGATCCTTACCGTGTCGGCGTGCTGAAGCTGAACGGCGAGGCCCGGAACGAGCGCCGTCGAGGCGGCGTTGTGGAGGTGCAGTCGAACCTCACCGCGAATGCCGTGGGCGCGGCCAACCGTGCCGAGGGTCAGTCGGTCCCTCCGCTCCGGCTCAGTCGTCACGGGCTACTCGAGGATGTCGAGATGCGAGCGCTTGCGGATCTTGGTCGAGGCGGCCGTGAGGATCGTGCGCATGGCGCGCGCGGTGCGGCCTTGCTTGCCGATGATCTTGCCGAGGTCCGACTTGGAGACCTTCAGGGAGATGACCGAGGTCTGCTCACCCGAGATCTCGTTGACGGCGACCTCCTCGGGGATGTCGACCAGCGCTTTGGCCATGTACTCGACCAGATCCTTGACGCCGAGGCTGCCCGGGACCGGTGCGGTGGTGTCCGTCATGGGACCCTCCCGATGCGTTCGAGGCGCACGCTACGCAGCCGGAGCCGCGTGATGCTTGTTGAGCAACGTGCGAACCGTGTCCGTCGGTTGAGCGCCGACGCCGAGCCAATATGCCACGCGCTCTTGCTTGAGCGCCACGGCGGCCGGCTTCTTGTTCGGGTCGTACGTCCCGAGCTGCTCCAGGAAGCTGCCGTCGCGGCGGGAGCCCTCGTCGGCGGCGATGATTCGGTAGTAGGCGTGCTTCTTGGCGCCGAACCGAGCGAGACGCAACTTGACTGCCATGCGATTCCTCCGTCGTGCGAGCTGGCCTCGGGCTCGGGTCTGAGCGCGTGGCCTCTTCGCGCGGGCCGCAACTTGTAGCCGCTGACCTCGCGGTGGTCAAGCGCAAAAAAGGGCGGGGCGCATTGACTTGCCGCGGCGGCCCGTGGCGCGCTACGGTCTCGGGCTCCGCCCTCCGGGGCGGCGTTTCGATGGCCTCTGTCCAGGAGCACGCATGCGAGCCGATCACTGCTGGCGTCATGTTGAGTCCGTCGCGCGACACCTGGCGGCCGTTCGCGGCCCGCGCAACCCGTTCGCGCTGCCGGGGACCGAGCCCGCGTATCCCCCTGATCGCCCCGTCGTGCCGGTGCATCTGCACCTCTGGGTCAAAGTCGATCCGCAGGCCGAGACCGTCGAGGGTCATGCCACCCACCTCGTCACCGCCGTGGGCGTTCCTGCCACGCAGATTCGCTTCGACGCGCAGGACCTCGAGATCGAGGACGTCACCATCCAGGGGCGTCCCGAGCCCGCGAAGATCGCCTACGACGGCCGCGTCCTCGACGTCACGCTGTGGGAGCCTCTCCCGGTCGGCGAGCACTGCGCGCTCGTCATTCGCTACAAGGTGAGCAAGCCGCGCCTGGGCCTCTACTTCATCAAGCCGTCGGTCGCGGAGCCGGACCGGCCCGTCCAGGTGTGGAGCCAGAATCAGGACGACGACGCCCGCTACTGGTTCCCGTGCATGGATCATCCGGGCCTCAAGATGACGACCTCGCTCTCGGCGACCGTGCCCGAGGGCTTTCGCGCGCTCTCGAACGGCGTCCCGTCACAGGAGGAGCCCGAGAAGTACTACCAGCCCGGCTGGCTCACGTGGCACTGGCGCATGGACGCGCCGCATCCGGTGTACCTAGTCACGTTGGTCGTCGGGCGCTTCGCCGAGGGCCACGATGCCTGGGACGGCATCCCCGTGAGCTGGTATTGCCACCCGGGGCGGGAGCCCGAGGCGCAGCGCGCGTTCGGCAAAACCGCGGCCATGATGCAGTTCTTCTCCGAGTACCTGCGCGTCCGCTACGCCTGGCCGCGCTATGGGCAGGTGGCGGTCTCGGAGTTCGTCTTCGGTGGCATGGAGAACACGACGCTCACGACGCAGACCGACCGCTGCTTGCACGACGAGCGCGCGGCGCTCGACTACAGCGCCGACTCGCTGGTCGCCCACGAGCTCGCGCACCAGTGGTTTGGAGACCTGGTCACGTGCCGCGATTGGTCGCACGGTTGGCTCAACGAGGGCTTCGCGACCTACTTCGAGGCGCTGTTCGTCGAGCACGACAAGGGCAAGGACGAGTTCGACGAGGAGCTCTTCGAGCTGGCCGAGGACTACTTCAAAGAGGATCGTGAGCGGTATCGGCGCCCCGTCGTGAGCCGCGAGTGGCAAGAGCCGATCGACGTCTTCGATCGTCACCTCTATCACAAGGGCGCCTGGGTGCTGCACATGCTGCGCGCCCGCCTCGGCGACGGGCCGTTTCGCGCGGGGCTGCGCACCTACCTCGAGCGCTTTCAGTTCAACCAGGCCGAGACGAGTGACCTGCGGCGCGCGCTCGAGGACACGACCGGTCGCTCGCTGTCGCGCTTCTTCGACGAGTGGCTCTACCGCGGCGGCTTCCCGGAGCTGACCTTGTCCTCCGAGGTCGATTCGGCGACTGGCACCGTGACGCTCTCACTCGCTCAGGGGGACGGCGAGCCCTACGAGCTCGAGGCGCCCGTGCTCGTCCGCTGGGGCGTGCTGGAGCGCCGTCAACGGATTCGGATGACCCGCAAGTCACAGAGCCTGATGCTCTCGCCTCCGGAGGGCTTCGCGGGCGAGCCGGTGACGCTCGTGTGCTTCGATCCGGACGCGACGCTCTTGGCCGCCACGACCCTCGATCACGCCATGGGGCTGCTCACGCGTCAGCTGACCGACGGTCCCAGCATCCTGCGACGGATCGACGCCGCGCGCGCGCTCGCCAAGAAGGGGGGGCGCACCGCGACGGTCGCGCTCGTCAAGGCGCTCACGACCGATCTCTTCTGGGGCGTCCGAAAGCAAATCGCGCTGGCGCTCGGCGGCCTGGGCGGCAGCGAGGCCGAGGCGGCGCTGATTGCGGCGCTGGGCACCGAGCCGCACGCCAAGGCGCGACGTGGGATCGTCCAGGCGCTCGCCGGATTTCGCACCTCGGAGGCCGTCCGCACGGCCGTCCACGCGCACGCCACGGCCGGTGACGCGAGCTATGCCGTTGAGGGAGAGCTGTTGACCGCGGTCGGCAAGCTCGGCGCCGAAGGCGCGCAGACGCTCTTGGAGAGCGGGCTGTCGCGACCAAGCTTCAGCGAGGTCATTCGCGCCGGTGCGCTGCAGGGCCTGGCGGCGTTGAGGACGGAGGCTGCGCTCGCCCTCGTCGAGGGTCGCACGGCCATCGACCACCCGACGCTCGTGCGGATTTCGGCGATCGCGGCCATGGCGCAGCTCGGCGCCGAGGTGCCGACGCTCCGCTCGCGCGTCGTCGACCACCTGAAGCGCCTCGCCCACGAGCGCGAGTTCCGCCTCCAGATGGCGCTCGTCTCGGCGTGGGAGCAGCTCGGCAGCCCCGACGCGAGCGGCGGCATCGCGACGATTGAGCAACGCGCCGCTGATGGGCGTGTCACGCGGCGCGCCCGCGAGGCTCAGCTCGCCCTCGACAAGTCGCTGGACGCGCAGGCTCCGGTTGCGCGCCTCCGTGACGACCTGGAGCGGCTCAAGCGCGACTATGAGAAGCTGCGCGACCGGGTCGAGCGCTCGGGAACTTGATCCGACCCCACCGGGTCCATACGCTCGACGCCATGTCGAAGTGCCGCGTCGTCGTCGGATGGGCTCTCATGTCGTGGTTTGCCGGGTGCAACATCGAGCCGAATCCGTCGCCGACGTCCCCGGGCGTCAACCTCGGGGGCTCCGGTACGGGCTCGGGGACCGGCTCGTGGACCGGCACCGGGACCGGCGGCACGACCGGCTTCGACGCCGGCACGACACCCTTCTACGACGTGTGGGCTGGCGCGGCCGACGCAAGCGGCGGGACGACCGGCTCCGACAGCGTTGCGTCGCACGATATGACGGCGCCCGCAGATGTGACGCGGCCCCACGATGCGCGCCCGGACCAGACGCAGCTCGAGGACGGCACGGCGGATGCGCCCGAGATGTCCTGGGGCGACCCCGAGGTCTCGCCCGGCGATGACAGCGGGGGCAGCGGCTCGCTCGACTAACCGCCCGTGGCGCGCGGCCGCGTTGTGACGATCTGTCCCGCGCGGCCCGAATCGGCTAGGCTCCGTCCGTGGACCCGCGCACGACTCCGGATCTCGCCACGTTCTGCCAGCATGCTGCGCCCGGGCGCGTCGTGCCCGTCGCTCGCGAGGTCGTCGCGGACCTGCTCACGCCATTGGAGGCGTTCCGGCGCCTCGATCCGGGGCCTGCTGAGGCCGCGTTCCTCCTCGAGTCCGTTCAGGGTGGCGAGCGGTGGGGGCGCTGGTCCTTCATCGGCCTGCAGCCGCGCCGGCTCTATCGCACGCTTGGTCAGCGCGCCGAGACGGTCGATGCGCGCGGCGTCCACGTCGAGGAGGTTCCCGACGCGTTGCACTGGCTCCTCGAGCGCGCCGCCGAGGTCGAGGTCGTGCTCACCGCCGGGCTGCCGACGCGCTTCGTCGGCGGGCTCGTCGGCACGCTCGGCTACGACCTCGTCCGCTTCATCGAGCGCCTGCCAGCGCGCGCCACCGCCGAGCTGCCGGTCTACGACGGCTACCTCATCGAGCCGAGCGTCGTCGTGGCGCTCGACGCGCTCCGGCAGCGGGCGACGCTCATTGCACCGGTCCGCATCGCGCCGGGCGACGACCTCGCCACGGTCTACGCCGCCGCGGTCGCGTCGCTCGATGCCGCGGCCACCGCGCTGGCTCGACCCGCGCCCGAGGTGCCCCCCGCCCCGCGCCGCCCCATCGCTCCGCCCGTGGGCGTCCCGGAGCCGCTGGCCTTCCTCGACGCCGTGAGCCGCGCCAAGGAGTTCGTCGCTGCGGGCGACGTCATTCAGGTCGTCCTGTCCCGACGCTTTGCCATCGACGCCGGCGGCGTCGCGCCGTTCGAGCTCTACCGCGCGCTGCGGCTCGTCAATCCGTCGCCGTACCTCTTCTATCTGCGGTTTCCGGAGTACACCGTCGTCGGCGCGAGCCCCGAGCTCCTCGTGCGACGTGAGGACGACGCCGTCACCGTGCGCCCCATCGCGGGGACGCGCCGGCGCGGAACCACCCCAGAGGACGACGCCGCGATCGAGGCCGAGCTGCGCGCCGATCCCAAAGAGGTGGCCGAGCACGTCATGCTCGTCGATCTGGGACGCAACGACGTCGGGCGCCTCGCGCTGCCGGGCTCCGTCGTCGTCGTCGACCGCTTCGTGGTCGAGCGCTACTCCCACGTCATGCACCTGGTCTCCGGCGTCCAGGGCACCGTCCCGCCGGGCACGTCTCCGGAGGCCGTCTTTCGCGCCACCTTCCCCGCCGGAACGCTGTCTGGAGCGCCCAAGGTGCGTGCGATGGAGCTCATCGAGGCCTTGGAGCCCACCCGCCGCGGCGTCTACGGCGGAGCGGCGGGCTACATCGGCTACGGGCGACAGGCCAACCTGGACCTGGCCATTGCCATCCGTTCCGTCGTGGCCATCGACGACAACTTCTACCTCCAGGTCGGGGCCGGCGTGGTGTTCGACTCGGTCCCCGAGCGCGAGCTGGAGGAGACGAACGAAAAGGCGCGCGGGGTGCTGGCAGCGCTCGAGCTCGCCCGAACGGCGTTCGGGCCTGCGGAGGGCGCGCCATGATCCTGTTCATCGACAACTACGACTCGTTTACCTATAACCTAGTACAGTATTTTGGCATCCTGGGGGTCGAGGTCCTCGTCCGGCGCAACGACGCGCTCCCGGTCTCGGACATCGACGCACTCGCGCCCGCGGCCATCGTCATCAGCCCGGGACCGTGCTCGCCTGCCGAGGCCGGGGTCTCCGTGCCCGTCATCCAGCGCTTCAGCGGCGTGGTGCCCATCCTGGGCGTCTGCCTCGGCCATCAGAGCATCGCGGCGGCGTTCGGCGGGCGCGTCGTCCGGGCCCGTGAGATTCGCCACGGAAAAACGTCCCAGGTCCGCCATGGAGGCGAGGCGCTGTTCGAGCGCATGTCCAATCCGTTCGTCGCCACACGCTACCACTCGCTGGTCGCTGAGCCCGAGTCGCTGCCCACGGTGCTCGAGCCCATCGCGTGGGCCGAGCCGGACGCCCTCGGTCCCGGCGGCGAGATCATGGCGCTCCGGCACCGCACCCACCCAACGTGGGGCGTTCAGTTTCACCCTGAGTCGATCCTGACCGTCGAGGGCCTCGAGGTCCTGCGCAACTTCTGCCACCTCGCGGGGATCGCATGCCGCTGAGGCCGTGGCTCGAGGCCGTCTCGCGGCGGCAGTCGCTCGACGCGACGCAGGCTCGCGCCGCGTTCGAGGTCCTGCTCTCTGGCTCGGCTCCAGCGTCGCAGGTCGGCGGCTTTCTGCTGGCGCTCGAGACGCGGGGACCCAGCGCCGACGAGCTCTTCGGCGCCGCATCGGCCCTTCGGGGTCGCATGATCCCCGTCGAGCACGGCTTGGACACGACCCTCGACACGTGTGGCACCGGCGGTGACGGCGCTCAGTCCTTCAATGTCTCGACCACCGTCGCCTTCGTGTGCGCCGGAGCCGGCATCGCGGTCGCCAAGCATGGCAATCGCGCGGTGTCGAGCCGCGCCGGAAGCGCCGATGTGCTCGAGGCCCTGGGGGTGCCCATCGATCCCGAGCCCGAGCGCGCCGCGCGGTCGCTGCGCGAGGTCGGCCTCTGCTTCCTCTTTGCGCCCGCGCATCATCCGGTCTTGCGCGCGTTGGCGCCGCTGCGGCGCGAGCTCGGGGTGCGCACGCCGCTCAACCTGCTCGGACCGCTCGTCAACCCCGCGTGCACGACGCACCAGCTCGTCGGCATCTACGCGGCGGGTCTGGTGTCCGACTACGCGACGGTCCTGGGACGGCTCGGGGCGCGGCGCGCCATCGTCGTGCGCGGACACGACGGGCTCGACGAGGTCAGCCCGTGCGGTCCGACCGAGCTCGCCGTGTGGAGCGACGGGCACGTGACCCGTGGTGAGACGCGACCCGAGGACCTAGGGCTGGACCCGGTCTCTCTCGACGCGCTCCGAGGCGGCGACGCGCGGGACAATGCCGCGCTCATCCGAGCCGTGCTCGCCGGCGAACGCGGCCCGCGGCGTGACGCGGTCGTGCTCAACGCCGGCTGGGCGCTCTACGCCGCCGAGCGCGCCGACTCCCCACGCGACGGCGTGCTGCGCGCAGCGGCGCTCATCGACGACGGTCGAGCGCGCGAGGCCCTCGAGCGTCTGCTGCGCTGGCATGGAGTCGCGCCATGAGCCGCTTGGCCGCCATCTGCGACCGCCGCCGTGCCGAGGTGCGCGCGTGGGCCCTCTCCGTCGATCTCACCGACCTTCAGCGCCGCGCCGTGCCGTGCACGACCGACGTGCTCACCGCGCTGCGACGCCCCGCCGACGTCGTCACGCCCCGCGTCATCGCCGAGCACAAGCGCCGGTCGCCCTCGAAGGGCTGGATCCGGCAAGGTTCGTCGGCCCCCGACGTCGCCCGCGCCTACGCCGACGCGGGCGCCGCGGCCATCAGTGTCCTCACCGATCTCACGGATTTCGGCGGCACGACCGATGATCTCATCGCCGTTCGCTCGGCCCTTGCGATCCCGGTACTTCGGAAGGACTTCATGCTGTCGCCGCTGCAGATCCTCGAGAGCCGCGCGCTGGGCGCCGACCTCATCCTGCTGATCGTGGCCGCCCTCCAGCCGGGGGAGCTGACGTCCTTGTACCGCCTCGCTACGGACCTCGGCATGACCGCGCTCATCGAGGTCCATGACGCGCATGAGCTCGACGTCGCCCTTCGGCTCGACCCCCGCCTCATCGGCATCAACGCGCGCAACCTGCACACCCTCGAGGTCGACCTCGACGCGTTCGCTGAGCTCGGCCGCCGCATCCCGCCGGGGCCCGTCCGGGTCGCAGAGAGCGGCATGACGACCTCGCGCGAGCTCTTGCGCGCCGCGGCGCTCGGCTACGACGCCGTCCTGGTCGGTGAGCACCTCATGCGCGCGCCCGAGCCAGGGCAGGCGCTCCGTGCGCTGCTTGCGGGGGTCGCACCCACATGAGCACGGCGACTCCGTTGGTCAAGATCTGCGGCGTCACGTCGCCCGAGGACGCCGAGTGGCTCGTCGCCGACGGGCGCGTCGCCTTCCTCGGCCTCAACTTCTGGCGTGGCTCCCGGCGCTGCATTCGCGCGGAGCTTGGGCGCGCGATCTGCGAGGCCGTCGCCGGGCGCGCCACGGTCGTGGGCGTGTTCGTCGATCAGAGCGAGGAGGACGTGCGGCGCGTGCTCGACCTCTGCCCCCTCGACTGGCTCCAACTGCACGGCGACGAGTCGGCCGACTTCGGACGACGCTTCGGCCGCCCGTGGATGAAGGCGGTTCGCCTCAAGGACGCCACGAGCCTCGACGCTATCCCGGACTACGTCATCGACGCTGCGCAGCCCCTCCTCGTGGATGCCTGGTCGAGCGTGGCGCCCGGAGGTACGGGGACCGTCGTCCATCTTGATCTCGCGGCGCGCGCCCGAGCGCTCGCTCCCCGGCTGTTCCTCGCGGGTGGACTGACCGCGGAGAACGTCGGTTGGGCGATTGAGCGGGTAAAACCCTACGCCGTCGACGTCGCGTCCGGCGTGGAGGTGACCGACGTCCCAGGACGCAAGGACCCGCGCCGCGTGCGCGCGTTCCTCGATGCCGTCGAGGCTGCGCGATGAGCCGCATCCTCGCGCTCGCCGTCGTGGTTGGCACGTCGCTTCACGCGCTCGCGCAGAGCCCGCCGGTCGCGCGCGCCATCGAGGACCTGCGCACGTGCACCAAGATCGACAGCGCCCTCTGTCGGACCTTGCCGGGCCGCCTCGCCGCTCATGGCGCCACGTCCGTCATGCCGATTCACGACGCGCTGCCGACGCTGCCGCCCCAGGCCCGCACGCTGGCGGCCATCGCGCTGACCCAGATCGACCACCTCCAGTCGACGAAGCTGCTCGTGGAGCTGGCCCGAAAGGACGACCTGCTCCTGCTGACGGTGGTCATCCCGGCGCTCGGCGAGCGGCAGGGCAAGGAGGTCGATCGCGCGCTCGTCGGTCTGCTCCGGAGCCCTCATCCCCACCTGCGCGGCCTCGCCGCCGAGGCTCTCGGGAAGGCCAAGTCCAAGCGTGACCTCACGCTGGCGGTTCCGGCGCTCCTCCGCGCGTTTCGCGACCCGATCGAGGCGGTGAAGGTCGCCGCGATCGAGAGCGTCGGGCTCATCGGCGATCGCCGGGTGGTGCCGGAGCTGCTCGCCCACCTCAACGACAGTCGCCCGCGGGTCCGCCGCACGGTGCTCTTCGCACTGCGCTTCGTCTCGGACTTGAGCGCGGTCCCCAAGCTGCTCGACCTGCTCACCGACGACGATCTCACGTTCGTCCGCGAGGTCGCCAGCACCCTCGAGAAGCTCACCGGACAACGCTTTGGCCTCGACGTGGAGCTGTGGCGCGGCTGGTGGCGACGGCAGATCGATCTCTGATCGATCTCTGAGCGAGCTCTGAGGCACCGGGCCTCACATTCCGCTTGCGGAGCGCTGAGGGCCGTGCAAGAAGCCCGCGCGTATGCGGACCTTGTCACTCATTGTCGCCTTTTTCGCCGCCGTTGGCTGTGCGTCCTCTGATTCGGAGCCCACGTCGCCCTCGGGCGCCGTCGATGGCGGTGCCTCCGAGGTAATCTCGGCGGACGTAACCCTGACGGCGGACGTCGGCTCCCCGCAGGAGCTTCCGGCGGACACCAACGCGACGCCGCTGGAGGTCGCGCCGACGGTCGATGTCACGTCGGACCTCGGCGGGCCCATCGAGAACCACGGGCCCAACTGCGTCGGCAAGCCCACCTCCTGCGCTGCGGGCACCTCGTGTCAGCAGACCAAGGCACGCGACACGGCCGAGTGCCTCCCGGATCAACCGCTGGAGGCCCCGTGCGGTCCCGGGCTCGGCGGCTGCGTCCTCGGCGCGCAATGCGTCAGCATCGACGACACGCACATCCTCAAGAAGTGTTACGCCGATCTCAAGGACGGTGCCGTGTGCGGAACGGGCCATGGCGGCTGCGCCAAGGGTCTCTCGTGCGGCTACACCGACACGACCTTCAAGGAGCGCCGATGCTACCCGGGGCAGGCGGTCGGAAAGGTCTGCGGCGCCGGAATCGGCGGCTGCGTCGAGGGCGCCTATTGCGAGCAGCCCGTCCAGTACACCGGCAAGGGCGTCTGCGTCGCGATCCCCAAGATCGGCCAGGAATGCGAGGGCGGAGGCTCCCCCTGCGAGGCGGGCAGCCACTGCGTGGGTGGTGGCGGCAACCAGCCGACGTGCAAGAAGGACGTCGGGCTCGGCGACACCTGCGGCTTCAGCTCCGGACGATGCGCCGACGGGCTCGCGTGTGCCAATCAGGGCGCCGGGATGCCCCGCAAGTGCGTCGAGAAGTCCTACGCCGGTCAGAGCTGCTCTCAGTCCAACAGCGCGTGCGTCGATGGCTTGGTGTGTTCGACCGACGGTGAGGCCAATCAGGTCTGCGCGCCCGCCGTCGGTCTCGGCGCCAAGTGCGGCGTCTCCGTGGCGTGTGAGCAGGGCCTCGAGTGCACCAAGGCCGCGGACGGCGCGTCGTACGCGTGCACCGATCCCTGCGAGACCGGCAAGCTCTACGGCAACGGCGCGTGCGACGGCTGCTGGAAGAACGACGTAGACTGCGTCTGCAAGCCGACCTGCGACGGCAAGGCGTGCGGGAGCGACGGCTGCGGCGGCACCTGCGGAGGCTGCACCGGGACTGACGTCTGCGGGCACGACTTCAAATGCGAGGCGCCCTACGTCTCGCCGTGCTGCGCGGCGGGCACGACGGGCAAGGGCTGCCCGACCGACAAGGCCGTCGAGACGTGCATCTGCGCCTTCGCCCCCGGCTGCTGTACGCAGGCCTGGCCCGCGCAATGTGCCGAGTTCGTTCAGGAATCGGGCTGCGGCATCTGCAAGCTCTAGCCTCCTGCAACGCTGCGCAGGCTACGTGCGCGCGGAGAGCCAAGACGTGAGCTTGGGGTAGAGCGCGCGCGGCCCGTTGGAGCCGACCACGGCGCCGACGTGTCCGCCTTGGGTGACGAAGACCTCACTGTCGGTGGCGCCACACGCCTCGTTCAGACCCTTGGCCGCGCCGAGCGGACAGATCGTGTCGCTGGCGGTGGCGATGGTGAGGACCGGGCACGTGATGGCCGCGAGGTTCACGCGCTTGCCGCGCACTGCGTGTTCACCGCGCACCAGTCGGTTCTCTTGATAGAGATCCCGGATGTAAGTGACATACGCTGCCGCTGGAAACGAGACGTTGTCTGAAGCCCACGCCTCGAGCGCCGCGAAGGCCTGGACGGCGCGCGGATCGTGCGCGCGATCGGCGAAGCCGACCCACTTGGCGAGCGTCGCCGTGGGGCGCAGGGCCACGAAGCCCTGCTGCATCTGCTCGGCCGTCATGTTCCCCGCAGACGCGATGGCCTCCGGGTCGAACCAGCGCGCGTCGGTCATGCGCCCGAGCTCGCCGGCCCGCGTGAAGTCGAACGGGCCGAGCAGGTTGATGAGCGCCTGCACCGTGTCCGGCTCGAGCGCCGCGTGGATGCCCGTGAGCGTCCCGCCCATGCAGTAGCCGAGCATCGCCAGCCTGTCGTGTCCGGTCTCGCGGCGCGTGCGGCGGGCCATGCGCGAGAGGCGCGCGACGACCGCGTCCCAGTCGAGGTAACGGTCCTCCGCGTTGGGGGCGCCCCAGTCGAGGCACCACGTGTCGAAGCCGGCCGCAACCAGCGCTTCGACCACGCTGTACCCGGGGCGCAGGTCCAGCACGTACCAACGATTGATCATCGACGGGACCAGCAGCACGGGGGCCCGGTCAGGTCGCGCCGGGACGCTCCCGCGGAAGTGCAGCAGGCGCGCCGTGCCGTCCTCCAGGACCACGTCGTGCGCGGTCGGAGCGAGCGGCGGCGTGAGGAGCCCGAAGGCCCCTGCGCCGCCGTCGACGTGTCCGCATGTCTCGGTTCCGACCGCGGCGAACACGCTCAGGCCACCGGGGGCGTGAGGTGCTCGGCCGTCTTCTTCGCCGTCTCGAGGGACAGGCGGCGTAGCTCTGCCGAGAGCTGCGCGGTGTAATCGACCGTGGCCTTCATCACGCGGGCCATCTCGTCCACCGCCTGATGGGCCTGCACGACCGTGCGCGCCTCGACCTTGGCCAGCTCTTCGTAGGCCGCCGTCATGCGGCCGACCGACTCGGTCATCCACTTCGTCCACGCGGCCGACGCCACGTGCGGCTGCATGAACGTGAAGGGCGCAAACGTCGCGAAGGGCGGCTGCTGGGCGCTCCCTTGCGCTTGAGTGTCCACCTTGGGTTCCGCCTTGGTCTCTGCCTTGGTCTCTGCCTTGGTCTGCGTCTTGGGGTCGAACTCGATCTTCTCGGCCATGGGATACCTCTCTGAGTGCTCAATGGTGCAGTGCAGCGAGCTTCCGCCTCGGCCGCTCGCCCCGCGGCGCGCATCGCCACGGTGAGGCAAGGCTAGGAGAGCCCCTCCAACTCGTCAAGAGGGAATTTTTGCACCTGCAAAAAGTCGATGACCTGGCTACTTCTCGCGGCGCTTGCCGACGCGCTTCTTGAGCTCCTCGATCTCCCGCCGCAGCGAGGCCAGATCGTCACGTGCCGGCTCGGGGCTCTCTGCCGGGGGCGAGGGCGCAGGCGGGGCCGAGGGCTCAGACGTGCCGCCAAAGAGCTTGCCGAGCACGCTCGCGGGCGAGAAGGGCATCTGGAACGGCATCTGCGTCACCGGATAGAACGGCGTGAAGACCTGCATCCCGCGCTTGGCCTGGAGGTACATCTCGAGGAACGCCGTGAGGTAGCGGCCGAGGAATTCGGCGAGGTGATCGTCCCCCATGCGGATGAGCTGTGTGAGCAGCGGCACCGGGAGCAGCTTCGAGGCACCGCGGCTCTCCAGGATGATCTGCGCCAGCGTCGCTTGCGTCAGGTCCTCGTTGCTGCGAGCGTCCACCACCGTCACCTCGGTGCCCTTGCGGATGCGGTCCGCGAGCTCCTCCTGGGTGACGTAGCGGCCCTCTCCGACGACGTAGAGGCGACGATTCGAGTATTTCTTGATGAGCATCGCGCCCTCCCGCAGGCTCTACGCTATCACCCGAGGGGGCGCTGCAAAAGGGCTTGACGCCTCCGCGCCCGCTTCGCTACGCTCGGGCGATGTTGCGGTGCAGCATCCTGGGCGCCACAATGAGCTTCAATCGACGCACTCAGCGACAGTGCGCCGCACCATGACGCGCGAGCAGCAAGGAGCAAGCATGAATCCAGCATGGGACCAGTGGAAGAAGAGCTTCGACGCCTGGGAGAGCGCCACGGCGAGCTACCTCGAGGGTGTGATGCGGAGCCCGCTCGTCTTGGAGCCCGCCGGCGCGCTCATGACCGCGCTCTTCAAACAGAAGGCGCTCGTGGATCGCGCGGTCGCCGGCGTCTGGAGTTCGGTCGGTCTGCCGACCCGTCGCGATCAAGAGCGCGAGCTCCATGCGCTCAGCCAGATCCAGAGCCGGCTCATCGACCTCGAGGACAAGCTGGCCGACCTCGAGACGCGCCTGGCGCAGACTGATCCCAAGGGCAAGAAGGGGGCCCGCGGGCCGGTCGAGCGGCCGTCGTGATCTCGGATCTCTCGCTCTTCGACCGCCTGAGCGCCGCGCCAAGGGCGGTCTTCGACGCGCTGGAGGCGCGCGGCGATCGCGTCCGCTTTCGGGTGGCCGACACAGGCGAGACCGTGACCTGGCGCGCGTACGCGGAGCAGATCGAGAGCTACGGGCACGCGCTGCTCGCCCTCGGGCTCCGTCCGGGGGAGCGCGCCGCCGTCTTCGGCGACAACTCGGTCGCCTGGGCGGCCGCGTCCTTGGCGGTCCAGGCGGTCGGCGGCGTGCTGGTGCCCATCTATGGCGCGAGCACTGCCGACCAAGTGGAGTACATTGTCAACAAGGCCCAGATTCGCGTTCTGTTCACCGATGTAGCGCACGCCTCCCGCCTGCCGGCCATGCTGCCGACCCTGGGCCTCGACGCCCCGGACACCTGGGAGCCGCTGGCGTCACTGTCGCGTACCAGGGACCCTGGCGCGGTTCGCGCGGCCATGGACGCCATCGATCTCGATCGGCCCGGGCTCATGCTGTTCACCTCCGGGACGACCGGCCACCCCAAGGGCGTCCCGCTCACGCACCGCAATGTTGCCGTCAATGGGCGCGACTGGCTCCGCTCCAACGCCCCCGCGCTCACGCTCGACGCCGAGTCGGACCTGCTCTGGCTGCCCATGAGCCACATCTTCGGCTTTGGCGAGCTATGCCTCGGCAACACGCTGGGCTTCGAGACCACGCTGTGCTCGCCCGCCCAGGTCCTCGACCAGCTCCCGCGCGTGCGTCCAACCGTGTTCATGTCCGTCCCGTCGCTCTGGGAGAAGCTCGCGCGGCTCGTGCAGGACGAGGCGCCGTCCGAGGTGCGCGCGCGCCGGCTCCGGGAGGCCACCGGAGGCCGGCTGCACTTCTGCCTCTCCGGCGGTGCGGGGCTCAAGCAGGAGGTCAAGATCGCGCTTCGAGAGCATGGGCTCCTCGTGCTCGAGGGCTACGGGCTTACCGAGGCCTCTCCCACGCTCACGCTGAACCGGCTCGAGGCCTATCGCTTCGACTCCGTGGGCCAGCCCCTGGCCTCGGTCCGCGTGCGCCTCGCGGCTGACGGCGAGATCCTCGCTGCGGGCGAGAGCATCTTCGCCGGCTATCACGAGGATCCGGAGGCCACCGCCGCGGCGTTCGAGCTCGCCGACGACGGGACGCGGTGGCTCAAGACCGGCGACGTGGGCGAGTGGACCGAGGACGGCTTCCTTCGCATCGTCGACCGCAAGAAGGACATCCTGGTCACCTCGGGTGGCAAGAACGTGCCTCCGCAGAACATCGAGCTGCGGTTTCAGACCGATCCGGTCATCCAGCATCTGGTCGTCTACGGCGACGGCAAGCCCTATCTCGTCGCGGGGGTGTGGGTCCATCCCGGCGCTCCCGAGGCTGCGATCGCCGACCGCATCGCGGCCGTCAACGCCACGCTCGCGCGGCACGAGACCATCAAGCGCTTCGTCGTCGTCGACGTCCCGCTGTCGGTGGAGGCCGGGCTGCTGACCAGCACGCTCAAGGTGCGCCGCAAGGCCGTCTACGAGCGCTTCCGCGCGCAGTTCGAGGCGCTCTACGCGTGAACCTGCGCCTGCCAGCCCGCCGCGCGGTCGGTCAGACCCCCGCCGACGTCATCTACACCGAGGCCCAGTGGCGCCTGCTGCGCTACCGCTCCACCGAGCCTGCGCAGCACCACACGCCGTTGCTCCTGGTGCCGTCGCTGATCAATCGCCACTACGTGCTGGATCTCCTGCCCGACAAGAGCTTCGCGGCGTGGATGGTCGCTCAGGGCCACGACGTCTACATCATCGACTGGGGCCGTCCGCGACCCGAGGACCGGTACCTGTCGTTCGACGACGTGTGCGACCGCTACCTGGGCCACGCCCTCCGACGAACGCGCGAGGCCGGTCTCAATGGTCGCTGGCCCCACGTACTCGGCTACTGTCTCGGCGGGACACTCGCGGCCATTCATCTGTCCGCGCACCCGGAGCGCGCGAGCGGGTTCGTGGCGTTGGCCACTCCGGTCGCCTTCAACGACGACGGCCTCCTGACGTTCTGGTCCCGCGTCCGCGCGCTCGACCTCGAGGCCCTCCACGCCGGCCTTGGGAACATGCCGTGGCCACTCATGCAGGCCGGCTTCAACCTGCTGCGCCCCACCCTGCCGCTGGTCAAGCTCGTCGGCCTCGCGGAGAAGCTCGTCGACCCCGAGGGGGCCGAGGCGGTCGAGGGCATCCTCGCGCTCGAGACGTGGGGGAGCGACAACGTGTCGTTCGCCGGGCGCTGCTTCAAGGAGTACATCCAGGGCCTTTACCGCGACGATGCGCTCATGAAGGGCACCTTCGCCCTGTCGGGTCGACCGGCGCGGCTCGAGCGCCTCACCGCTCCCCTGATGGCGATTACGTTCGAGAACGACACCATCGTTCCCAAGTGCAGCTCGGTCCCGCTTCTGGCCGCCGCGGGCTCCGCCGACAAGACCCATGTGCACCTGCCTGGCGGACACGTCGGCGCGGTCGTCTCGCGCAAGGCCGCGACCTCGCTCTGGCCGCGCATCTCGTCCTGGCTCGGCGCGCGAGACGCCTGAGCTCGCGCGTGCGCCTCGTCGTCGTCAACACGAACCCACACGCCTCCACCCGAGCGGGCACCCGTGCCCTCGTCTCCGCCTTTCGGAGGCGGCTCGGCCCGGCGGACACGGTCGTCGAGCGCCACTTCGCGCGCTTCGATGCCGCCTGGCTTGCATCGCACGCGGACGGCGTCATTCTGGGTCCTCAGGGGACGCCGTTCGAGGCCTACGGACCGGCCGCCCGCGAGCACCTGTTTTGCACCCTTCGCGGCCTGACCGTGCCGACGCTCGCCATCTGCGGCGGACATCAGGCACTCGTGCTGGCCCACGGCGGCACGATCGCGCCCGTCTCGGGCCAGCCGCTAGGCGGCTCGTATGCCGGACTCGAAAAGCAGGTCGGCCCCAAAGCGGTGCAGATCCACGTCGCGGGCGACCCGCTGGTCTCCGCGCTGCCTCCCACCGCCTGCCTCGTGGCCAGCCACGTCGAGGCCGTCTCGGTCCTTCCTGACGCGTTCGAGCTTGTGCTCATCGGCGCGCCCGGCACGCCCTGCCGCGTCCAGGGCGTGCGGCTTCGCGGCCTTCCCGTCTGGGGCCTTCAGGGACATCCCGAGCGTGGCGCCGACGGCGGCGTGCTCCTCGATCGGTTTGTCGCCCTCGTGCAGTCCTCCCGAAGTTCGATTTAGCCTGGCGAGTGGAAATCCCCAGAGGATTCCATCACCATCCGGCCGATGGGGGTTCGCAGCGTCTCAGTCACAGTGGCCGCGTGGTCGGTCCTGGCGTGTAGCGCCCCGTCTCCGACCTCCGAGCCGGCCAATGGCGCGGCGACCGACGTGCTCGGTGAGCTCGCATCCATCGACATCGCGACCGAGCTCTCCGGCAGCGGTGCCGAGCTCCTCATGCCTACAGACCTCCCCGACACCGACGCCGCAGCTCCGACCGCGTGCACCCCGTGCGACGCCGCAGGCGGCTGTTCCGGCGGTCTCCTCTGCGTCGATCTGGCCGCGAACGCGACCCCCGCGCGCGCCTGCCTGGCGCCCTGCGCGGCCGGCGCATGTCCGCACGGCTTCACGTGCGTCAGCGGTACCTGTCGCCCGTCGAGCGCGGACTGCGGCTGCCTGCCAGCATCCGCAGGTGCCACGCGGCCCTGCGAGCAGGCCAACGGCGCTGGCACCTGCTCTGGCCTCGCGACCTGTACGGGCACCTCTTGGGGGTGCGACGCGCCGACGCCGATGGCCGAGGCGTGCAACGACCAAGACGACGACTGCGACGGCCTGACCGACGAGGGTAATCCCTCCGAGGCCTGTGCCTTGACGAACGCGCTCGGGACCTGTCAGGGCAAACGCGCGTGCCTGGCCGGGGGCAAGGTCGGACCATGTCAGGGCCCGGTGCCGCAGTCGGAGAGCTGCAATGGCCAAGACGATGACTGCGACGGCCAGACGGACGAGGACGTCGTCATCGAGCCGTGCGCGGTGACCAACGCGGTGGGCACCTGTACCGGCGTCAAGCCCTGCGCGGCCGGTCAGGTGCAGCCCTGTACTGCGGCCACGCCCGCGCCCGAGACCTGCGACGGCCAAGACGACGACTGTAACAGCCAGGTCGACGATGGGCTCGACGCGGTGCCCTGCGACGTGACCAATGCCCACGGCACGTGCGTCGGCGTCGTCGCGTGTCAGGCCGGCAAGGCGCTCGCGTGCTCGGCGCTCACACCTGCGCCGGAGACCTGCAACGGGCTCGATGACGACTGCGACACGGTCGTCGACGACGGCGCACCGCCCGTCCCCTGCGCCATCACGAACGCCGCGGGGACTTGCGCAGGCCTGCGTCAGTGCGGCAGCGACGTGTGCGCGGCGGCCACGCCGGCCTCCGAGGTGTGCAACCTCAAAGACGATGACTGCGACGGGAAGACCGACGTTGGCCCGATCGGTCTCGACTGCACTGTCGATGGGGACAAGGACGGTGTCTTCGATTTTCTCGACAACTGTGTGACCATCGCCAACGCGACCCAGCTCGACACCGACGGCGACGCAATGGGTGACGCCTGTGACGACGACGACGATGACGACGGCGTCTTGGATGCCGCGGACGTCTGTCCTCTCCTCGACGATCCGCTCCAGACGGACACCAACGTCGATGGTCAAGGCGACGTGTGCGATCCCGATGACGACGGCGACGGCGTCCTCGACGGCTTCGACACCTGCCCCCAGCTCGCCACCGACGCCCAGCACGACCTCGACCAGGACGGGCAGGGCGACGAGTGCGACAGCGACGACGACAACGACGGCATCGGGGACCTCACGGACCTCTGCCCGCTCATCGCGGACCCCGGCCAGGAGAACCACGATGGCACCGGGGGCGGCGACGCCTGCGATCTGGACGACGACAACGACGGCATCCCCGATCTCGAGGACAACTGCCGGATCACCGCGAATACGGGCCAGTTCGACCTGGACGCCGATGGCGACGGCGACGTCTGCGACGACGATGACGACAACGACAGCGCCCTGGACATCAATGACACCTGCCCGACGCTGTCGTCGACCGACCTCACCGACACCGACAACGACGGACTCGGCAACCCGTGCGATACCGATGACGACGGCGACGGCGTCCTCGATCCGTACGACCACTGCCCATTGACCAAGGACACGGGCCAGGCCGACACCGACCTGGATCTCATCGGCGATGCGTGCGACCTCGATGACGACGGCGACGGCATCTACGACGACGACGATGACTGCCCCGTGGACTACAACCCGCTGCAAGAGGACCAGAACCAGGACGCGATCGGTGACGCGTGCAGCGACGACGACGACGGCGATGGGGTCTCTGACGATGCGGACAACTGCCCCAAGGTCGTCAATTCGGCGCAGGGCGATCTCGACACCGACGGCGAGGGCGACAGCTGCGACCTGGACGCCGATGGCGACGGCTGGCCCAATGGTCAGGACAACTGCCCGCTGGCTGCCAATGTCAGCCAGGTCGACCTCGACCACGACGCGGTCGGCGATGCTTGCGACGCCGACCTGGACGGCGATGGCGTCAAGAACGTCTTCGACCTCTGTCCGACCGTCGCCAACCCGCTCCAGACGGACAAGGACAGTGACAAGTTAGGCGACCAGTGCGATCCCGATCTCGACGGTGACGGTCTGCCCAACGGGAGCGACACGTGCCCGACTGTCGCCGATCCGCTGCAGCTCGACACCGACCAGGACGGCACGGGCGACGCCTGTGATGGCGATCTCGACGACGACGCCGTTCAGAACGGACCGGACAACTGTCCGGCCTTCTTCAACCCCGACCAGGCCGACGCCGACCACGACGGGCTCGGCAACCTGTGCGACGGGGACGACGACGCGGACTTGATCCCGGACTACCTGGACAATTGCCCTGTCGATGTGAACCCCGACCAGGTCGACACGGACAAGGATGGGCTCGGCGATCCCTGCGACAACGATGAGGACAAAGACGGCGTCAAGAACGCGGCTGACAACTGCCTGCTGGTGCCCAATCCGGCGCAGACCGACACGGACAAGGACGGCTCGGGCGACGCGTGCGACACTGACGACGACGGCGACGGGATCCCCGACGGCTCCGATCGTTGCCCCAAGGTTCCCGACCTCGAGCAGCTCGACGCCGACCTCGATGGCCACGGTGACGCCTGTGACGAGGATGACGACGACGACGGCGTGTTGGACGTGCTCGACAGCTGCTCGACGGTGTGGAACCCCAATCAGCTCGACTTCAACGGCAACGGCGTCGGCGACGCGTGCGACGGCGATGATGACGGCGACGGGGTCGCCGACGCGACGGACAACTGCGTGTTGGCGGCGAACAAGGCGCAGCTCGACGTCGATGGCGACGGTCAGGGCGACGCATGTGATCTAAACGCCGACGACGACGTCCACCCCAATGCGACCGACAACTGCCCACTCGTGGTCAACGACGCTCAGGTCGATCTCGACGGCGACGGCCTGGGTGACCCGTGCGACAGCGATCGCGACGGCGATGGCGTCGCCAATGCGACCGACAATTGCGCAAGCGTTGTCAATGCGGGCCAGGCCGATCTCGACCTCGACGGGCTCGGCAACGCCTGCGACAGCGACGTCGACGGCGACGGCGTTCTCAACGCGTCGGACAACTGTCCGTTCGTCTCGAACAGCAACCAGACCGACGTCGACCAAAACGGCAAGGGCGACGTCTGCGACACCGACGCAGATGCCGATGGCTACCCGAACGCCGACGACAACTGCCCATTCATCGCCAATGGCGATCAGAGCGATCTCGACGGGGATCTGCTCGGGGACGCCTGCGACCCAGACGATGACGGTGACGGCGTCGCTGATACCAAGGATCTCTGCCCGACCGCGGCCGATCCGGCGCAGGCCAACCTCGACCAGGACGCACTGGGAGATGCCTGTGATCCGGACCGAGACGGCGACGGCGTCTCGAACAACCTCGACCTGTGCCCCAATGCGGCCGATCCGACGCAGACCGACACGGACAAGGACGGTCAGGGCGACGCCTGTGATGCCGACGATGACGCCGATGGGCTCGTCGACGGGCTGGACAACTGCCCCACGGTCGTCAACCCGGCGCAGAAGAACACGGACAAGGACGAGAAGGGGGACGCCTGTGATCCCGACGATGACGGCGACGGGGTCACCGACCTCCTCGACGGTTGTCCGACGATCGCCGACCCGAAGCAGCTCGACACCGACGACGACGGCCAGGGCGATGCCTGTGATCCCGATCTGGACGGCGATGACGTCGCCAACGGGCTCGACAACTGCCCCACCCTCGTCAACACCGATCAGGCCGACGCGGACAAGGACGGGGCCGGCGACGTCTGCGACAAGGACCTCGACGGCGACGGCGTCCAGGACGTCTCGGACAACTGCCCGACCACCAAGAACCCCGGGCAGCAGGACCTCGACAGCGACGGCTTTGGCGATGCCTGCGACTCCGATCGGGACGGGGACGGCCTCGACAACGGCCTCGACAACTGCGCCGACGCGTCGAACGCGACGCAGCTCGACAGCGACGGTGACGGCGACGGCGACGCGTGCGACTCCGACGACGACTCCGATGGCGTGCCGGACGCGAGCGACACCTGCCCCTTGCTGGCCGATCCGGACCAGTTCGACGATGACAAGGATGGCGTGGGCAACCTGTGCGACCCCGATCGCGATGGCGATGGAGTGGCCAACGTCAAGGACACCTGTCCGACTCTTGCCAACGTCGATCAGCTGGACACCGATGGCGACAAGGCCGGGGACGTGTGTGATATTGATGACGACGACGATGGCGTCTATGATGGCCTCGACAACTGCCGACTGGCCAAGAACCCCACGCAGACCGACGCGGATGGCGACAAGGCGGGGGACGCGTGCGATCCAGATGATGATGACGACACTGTCCTCGATGGGACCGACAACTGCCCGTTGACCAAGAACGCGGGTCAGGGGGACAACGACCTCGATGGCGTGGGAGACGCCTGCGATGGCGACGACGACAACGATCTCGTCGTGGACACGGCGGACAACTGCCCTCTCGGAGTCAACGCGGACCAGGTGGACTCCGACGGTGACAAAGCGGGCGACGCCTGCGATGCCGACGACGACAACGATCTCGTGCTCGACGCGACGGACAACTGCCGCGTCGTGAAGAACGCGGACCAAAAGAACAACGAAGGCGACGCGACCGGTGACGCGTGCGATCCTGACGACGACAACGACCAGATTCCTGACGTCTACGACAACTGCGTGTTCGCGGCGAACACCGACCAAAAGGACACGGACTTCGACGGCTCCGGCGATGCCTGCGATCTGGACGACGACAATGACACCGTGAAGGACGCCACGGACAACTGTCGCACCACGGCCAACCTCGACCAGAAGGACAGCGACGGCGATGGGCTCGGCGACGCCTGCGACGCGGACTTCGATAACGACGGGGTCATCGACGCGTTCGACAACTGCCCGTCGGTCGCGAACCCCGATCAGGCGGACCTGGACTTCGATCTCGCGGGGGACGTCTGCGATGCCGACGACGACGACGACGGACTGTTCGATGGTCAGGACTTGTGTCCTAAGCAGTGGAACCCGGATCAGAAGGACACCGACAAGGACGGTCTCGGAGACGTCTGCGACTCCGATGACGACGGCGATGGCGTGCCGGACTCGAAGGACAACTGCCCGACCCTCGCCTTCGCTCCCACGCTCGATACGGACAAGGACGGCCAGGGCGATGCCTGCGATCCCGACGACGATGGGGACGCGCGCGTGGACATCGCCGACAACTGCCCCATGGTCTTCAACCCGAACCAGAGCAACCTCGACTACGACGAGCTCGGCGACGTCTGCGATCCGGACATCGACAACGACGAAGACCCCAATGTGACCGACTGCGACCCCGTGAGCCCGTTCATCGGCCACGGGCAGCCCGACGTCTGCAACGGCAAGGACGACAACTGCGACGGTCAGACCGACGTTGGCGGCCCCGGCTGCCTGAACACCTACGCCGACGCGGACAAGGATGGCTACGGCAGCAACACGAACATCGTCTGTCAGTGTCAGCTCAAGCCGGGTTACCTGACTACGTTCGGCGACTGCGACGACGGCAACGCGGCGGTCCACCCGGGAGCCACCGAGATCTGCGGCAACGCGCTCGACGAGGACTGCGTCGGCGGCCCGGGTGGCTTTGGCGTCTATCAGCTGCCGGTCGACGTCACGAGCCCCTACTCGTACCCCGGGCTACCGGTGCGTATCGACATCACCGATCCCAAGGTGCTCGGCCACCTCAACGGCAAGTCGGGAACGTTGAGGCTGTTCGTCGAGCCGCCGGAGGACCCGTGGAACTCCCCCACGCCGTCGCTGCCCTACTGGATCGCGCGTGAGATCCCGGGTCAGCTCATCTCGCTCTGGGTCAAGATGGACGCGGTCGGTAGCTACACCTTGACGGTATGGCTCTACTACGGCCACCCTGCGCCGCCCGCGAGCAATCCCAACTCCGTCTGGGACTACTTCAACGGATTCGACATCGAGGACCCGGCAAGCTTCGACCTCGGCGACGTCTCGGCTCCATCGCCCTTCGTCATCCAGGCGATCACGTCGCCCTACGCCTCGACACCCCGGGCGATGGAGGTCGGCTTCACGCTCGGTCCCTGCCAGTCGGGAGCCACGCTGAACGTCATGCGCACGTTCGTCAACTCCAACGCCGGCCTTCAGCGTGTCGGTCTCTTCGGCCGGACCTCAGCATGCGCGTGTGACCAGAGCCTGCGCGTCATCATCGAGGACAAGACGGTCCTCGCCGTCACGAACCCAGGAGAGCTCGCGCCGTTTGACGCGACCGTCGAGCTCGCCGACGGCGCTCACACGTGGAAGGCCGGCATGTACGTGAGCTATGGCTGTGGTGGCTACCACGGCGCCATCATCGACGACCTCTTCATCGGCCCGGCCATCAGCCCCGACCCGACGGTCAGCGTGCGCTCCGCCGATGAGGCGCTCTGGTGTCCTTAGCGGGTGAGCTCAGACCACGCCGTAGGAGGCCTTTGCGGTCTCCAGGTCGATGAGGAGTTCTTCGCCACCGGCGCCCTTCATGATCCGGTCGGTCGTCCACGGGTCGTACTCGAAGTGCTTGATGATGCGCCCGAAGACCTCCTTCAGCGCGCGGGCTCCCAGGCGCGGGTTCTCCGCGGCCTTGTCCGCGACATAGAACATCGCGTCGTCGGTCATGCGCATCTTGACCCCGTACTTGGCGAAGTACTCCTGCGCGATGGGGTAGATGGCGTCAGGTGTATCGCGGAAGATGGTGAGCAGGTCCTTGGGCCCCAGGTTGCGCAACGTGATGATGGAGTCGAAGCGCGCGATGAACTGCGGCGTGATGCCATAGGCGAACAGGTCGTTGTGGAGCAGGTGCTGCGCAAGGTTGAAGACGATCTGGCGCTCGATGCTCCCGTCGGCCTTGGTCACGAGCTTCCAGGGCGGGTTCTTCCCGTGCGCCGTGACCCGATCGAAGACCTGATCGTAGAGGTCCTCGAACGCCCCGCCGGCGATGAAGAGGATGCCTCCGGTGTTGATGGGCACCATCGACGTGTGCTCGGCGCCGCGGAGATCGTGCCGAATGGGGACGAGTTGGATCTCGCTCTCCATGAGCGTGAGCAGGCTCTCCTGCGCGATGATGCCGGTGACGTTGGGTTTGTCGCCCACGTGGCTGCGGATCTTGTCGACCTCGTCGATGAACACGATGCCGTGGCTCACGGCCTTCTGGAGCTGCTCGATGGGCGCGTCCGCCCCAAACCTGGCGCGGGCCTCGGTCACGAGCTTCTCCAGGATGGCCGTCGACTGCATGCCGCGGCTGGCGAGGTCGGCGAGCAGGTTCGCGTTGATGCGCACGACCGTGCCGTACTCCTTGAACGTGTCGCTTTGGCGCAGCAGCAGCTCGACGGCCTTCATGATGGTCGTCTTGCCCGAGCCGGAGTTGCCGATCATCAGGATGTTGCCGGTTCGGTGGCCGATGAGGTGCTTGTACAGCGCGACCGAGACCTCCTTGGCCGCAGGCGTCTGACCGATGACGAACTTCTTCATCCACTCTTGAATCTCAGGGGGTTTCATCGTGCCTCCGTGCGCGCGCTGGCTCTGACGCGGGATCGCGCGAGCCGGGGGTTGTACCAGCCAGGCCCGAGCCGTCAACGCGTCTCGCGTCGCGTGCGTGCTCGCCTTGCCTCGCCCCCGCAAGTGGGCTATAGGGCCCGGGTCACTCATGACCCTGGGGGACGTTCCATGACCGTCGTAGCTGCCGCAACATCCACCGGTGCCCATGCCTCGGGCGCCACGAACCTAGCGACCGAGCGCACGCGCCAGATCCTCAGCTGGTACAACGGCCAGCCTCCCGGCGTGCTCGCCAACCTGTATCGCCTGCTGCACCACGGGCGCCTTGCGGGCACCGGCAAGCTGGTCATCCTTCCGGTGGATCCGGGATTCGAGCACGGCCCGGCCCGGAGCTTCGCGCCCAACCCGCCGGGCTACGATCCGCGCTATCACGTCGAGCTCGCCATCGCGTCGGGCTGCAACGCGTACGCGGCTCCGCTCGGCTTCCTCGAGGCCGTGGCTGCTGACTACGCAGGTCAGGTGCCGCTCATTCTCAAGCTCAACAACAACGATAGCCTGACCAAGTCCTCGGACCCCTGCTCCGCGATTACGGGCTCGGTCGGCGACGCGCTCCGCTTGGGCTGCACGGCCATCGGCTTCACGATCTACCCGGGCTCCGCCTACAAGAACGACATGATGGAGCAGATTCGCGACCTCTCGGAGGAAGCGCGCTCCGTCGGACTCCCCACGGTGATGTGGTCCTATCCGCGTGGCGCGGGCCTCTCCAAGGAGGGCGAGACCGCCATCGACGTCGTCGCCTACGCCGCGCAGGTGGCCTGCCAGCTCGGCGCGCACATCGTCAAGGTCAAGCCGCCCACCGCTCACGTCGAGCAGGTCGAGGCGCGCAAGGTCTACGAGAAGTACGAGATCCCCATCGCCACGCTCGCCGACCGCATTCGCCACGTCGTCCAGAGCTCGTTCAATGGGCGGCGGATCGTCATCTTTTCCGGCGGCGAGGCCAAGTCCGACGCTGCGATTCTGGAGGAGATCCGCGAGCTGGCGCGCGGCGGCGCCTTCGGCAGCATCGTCGGCCGCAACGCGTTCCAGCGGGATCGCGCCACTGCGATCGCGCTACTGCAGGAAATCATGGACATCTACGCGGCCGCCTAGGTCGGCAGGTGACGTCAGGCTCAGTGCGCTATCGGATTCATCGCGACCTGGCGTGGCGTGCCATCGACGAGCACGTCTTCGCGATCACGCCCGACGGACGGCAGCATGAGCTCGCCGGCGACGTGGAGCGGCTCGTGTGGCAGGCCTTGGAGTCCGGTCCGTGCTCCAGAGACGCGCTCCTCGCGGCGGTCCTCGAGGGCTTCGACGCAGAGCCCACGGGCCCCGAGCGCGTCGGATCGGACCTCGACGTTTTTCTGGGAGATTTGCTCCTGGCCAAGGTCGTAGAAATGATCGAATGACGAAGAAGTGGCCCTCGGGTCACTAATCTTCGGCGGAGGTGCGCCCGATACCCCCCTGTGGGTCGACGCGCACGAAGCGGAGGGCAGCATGCGGACAATCGAGGGGCAGTCATTCATCCGGTCGGTCGTGACCACGGTCATGGCGGGGCTCGCCATCGTCACGAGCGGTGGCCTTCAGGCCTGCGCCGGCTGTGACGACACGAGCATCGAGGGCGAGATCAGCGACGTCCCCATCACGGGCCTCGACGCCCGCGACGGCAGCGGCGATGGGAGCTCCGGCGGTGAGACCAGCGCCGACGTCGCCGACGCTCAGCCCGACACCGACGGGTCGACCGCGGACTCCGGCGATGGCCAGGACGGAGACACCAACCCCGCCAATCCTTCGCTCAAGTGCACGCTGCGGACCGCGGCAGGCTTTACCGCCTTTGGGCCACCCACGGCGCTGTCCTTGACCGCCGCGGACGAGCCGACCAACTACGCCGCCTCACCGGGCCTCCAGTTCGACCTGCGCATGGAGACGTCGCGGGTCGCCGCGGGTGCCGAGGTCAAGCTCACCATCACGCCGCCCAACGGCGCGCCAGCCTCCAACTCGGCGACCGTGGCCGCTACGGGTGACACCTCGGGTCGCGCCGACCTGACCAACGTCACGCTGCAAGTGGGCGCTTCGACGCTCACCGTCGAGACCACCGCCGCAGATGGCTCCAAGCTGACGTGCGAGCCCACGGTCGTCACCGTCGTCGCAGAGTCGTGTGCTGCGACCATCGCCCCCGTCGCTCCTGGATGCGTCACCGCCGATGCCGACGCCGTCGCCGCGGGCGTCCAGGCCGCGTTCGTCGTCACGCGCACGGCGGGCTCATGCACCGACGTCGCCCTCGAGGTCACCGACGCTCAGGGCGTCACCAAGACGACCGCCAAGTCCGCGCTGGCCGGCAACGGCACGGCTACGGTGCTCGCCACGGTCAGCTCCGCCGCGAGCGTCGATGGCGTCACCGCCCAGGTCACGGCTCTGTTGTCCAGCACGGCGGGCGCGGCCGCGGGCAAGTCCGCGACGCTCGCGATTCAGGTCGACACCCAGGTTCCGGCCGTCACGCTCGACTCACCGGTTGCGGCGTCGCTTGGCCTGGCGGACGACGCCGACGGCAACGCTGGCGACGGCAAGCTCACGCTCACCTTCGGCGGGACCTCCGGCGCCGCGGGCCCGATTCAGCTGCTGTCCAACGGTGTCGCCTTGGCCAGCACGACCGCTGGCGGCGCGACCGCTCCCTACACGTGGAGTGCGCAAGGCGTCTTCACGGTCGATGGCGTCTATGCCATCGAGGCACGGGCGACCGACGCGTGCGGGAACGCCGGGACGGCGACGAAGTCCTATACGATCGCGGTCTCGAAGGCGGCGTTGGCGATCACGACTCCAGCGGCAGGGGCCTCGCTGCTCGCGAAGAACGATGGGACGCCGTCAACGGCTCTCGTCTACGAGACGGCCTTCACCGTCACGGCCTCCAAGCTCGCCTTCCCAGCGACGCTGACGGTCAAGTGTCAGGTCCAGGGTGCCGGCAACCCGTTCGTCACCGTCGGCAGCGCCACCTTTGCGGCGCAGAGCGCGGGCGACCTCTACATCGTGCCCGTCGCCATCGACGTGTCGGTCGTGGGTCAGAAGGTCGCCTGCTTCGTCGAAGATGCGGGGACCAACCCGGCGCAGTCGGCGTTGAGCGCGTTGGGTGTCGGGCTACCGGCTCCGGCCATGACCCTGATCGCCCCGCTCGTGGGCGCCGTAGCGGCTGCCACGCAGCTCACCGTGAGCGGCACCACGCAGAACCTCGACGCTGTGATCCCGACCTTGTCGGTGACGACACCGACCGCCACCATCTCGTCGTTGGCCGCGCCATCCGGAGTCGTCGGCGGCGGGTTCACGTACACGATGCATCTCACGACCGACGGTACCGCGACGGGCGCTACCCTGGCTGACGGCGTCTACACCATCGGCGTCAGTGCCACCGACGCGTTTGGCAATGCCGTCGCCGCGGTGCGCGACATCCGCCTCGACCGCACGGCGCCGGTGTTGACCATCTACGCGCCTGCCAAGGCCACGCTCAACCCGATCGACGATCCCGACAGCAATGCGACGCTGGCGGGCTACCAGACCGGAGTCGGCGTCGCCGTCAACGACGGCGGCCAAGAGGTCGGCTCCGAGGTCTGCCTCTCAACGAACGGCGCGCAGCCGCTCTGCCAGAAGGTCGCGGCCGGAACGACCGTCACGTTCGCGGACGTGACGCTGCAGCCGGGTCAGAACACGCTGGCGGTCACCGGCAAGGACGCCGCGGGCAATGCCGCCACGGCGACGCAAGCCAGCCCCGTGCTCGTCAGCGACGCCCCGGCGGTCTTCATCACCAAGCCCGCCTCCGACACCGTGACGGCGGCAACCACTGTCGATCTCACCGTCAAGGTCCAAGACAAGAACGCACAGCCCATCACGACGGCCACCGTGACCCTCACGCAGGACGCCGTGGCGGTCGCGGCCGCCCCGACCAACAACGGCGACGGCACCTACGACTTCAAGGGCGTCACGCTCTCGGGTCCCGGCGCGCACGCATTCGTCGCGTCGGCCGTCTTCGCCGCCCTCAGCGGGACCTCGAGCCCGCGCGTCGTCACTCAGAAGGTGACGCAGCCGACCATCGCCTTCGACTCGCCCAAGGATGGCGACGCGCTCAATCGGACCTCGCCGCTGTGTGCGCCGGGCAAGCTCGACTGCGAGCTCTCAGTCACGTGCGCGACCCAGAACGTCGAGAACGGCTCGGTCGCCACGCTGTCCGGGAGCTGCGGTGGTGGCGCCGTCACGGGGTCTGGGCTCGTCACCGCCGATCAGGTCGTGTTCGCCGGCGTCGTGCTCAACAACAACGCCAAGTGCACGCTCACGTGCGAGGTCACCGATCAGGTCGGCGTGAAGGCCTCGGCCGTCGCCACCGTGTCCGTGGACCGCACCGCGCCCAAGATCACGGTCTTCAACAAGCCCGCCAACACCGCGCTGATCGCCACCGACGATGAGGACAAGAGCGCCTCCGGCCTCCAGTACTCGCCGCAGGTGACCGTCTGCGGCGTCGAGCAAGGGCAGCTCGTGACGATCACGCTCACGCCGGACGGTGGCGCCGCCACGTCCATCACCGCGCCCGTCGACCAGACCCTCGCCGACAATCAGTGCGCGATCATCGCGTTTTCGCTGTCTCCCGTTCCGCAAGGCGTCGTGACCTTCAAGGCCACCGTGAGCGACAAGGCCGGTAACGCCGCCACGCCGCTCGCCAAGGCCGTCCAGGTCGTCTCCGATCAGGCCTACGTGCGCATCTCGGCGCCGGGCTTCATCCCACCGACGACGTGCACGACCGACGCTGAGTGCCAGGCTCCTGGCCTCTGCCACCTCGGTCTCTGCACGCGGCCCTGGGGTCAGTCGGACGTGCGCAAGCTCAATGTCATCGCGCTGGGCTTCCCGTCGCTCACGGGCAACCTGCGCGTCTGCACCACGAGCCCGCTGTACGCCACGAAGACGGCCTGCCAGACGGTGGGTTATCACGAGGCCGCCGATCCGGTCACGCTCATCAACCCGCCTGCGCCCAAGGAGCTCGACGTTACGGCCGTTTCAGACGACGCCCATGACTTCATCGTCGAGCTCAAGCTCACCGAGGCCGGGCAGTGGACCTCGTCACTCGATGCGGTCGATGCCAAGGATCGGAGCCGCCTCGTCTGGATCGACACCGTGCCCGCCGTCGTCGGGTTGCCGGTGTGCGTCAACGACACCCAGGCTCCCGCAGGCACCTGGAACGCCGCGGAGGTCGCTGGCGGGCTCACGCTCACGGCGACGTCCAGCAAGCCGGGGACCGCGACCATCAAGGTCGATGGCTCCGTCAAGAAGTCGACCGCCGTGGCCGCTGGCTCGGTCTCGTTCGTCTTCGCCGCCGCCGAAGTGGCCGCCACCTTCGGCGAGGGTCCGCACAGCGTCACGGTCACGGTCGTCGACGCGGTGGGCAACACCTCGACCTCTGCTCCGCTCGACGTCACCGTCGACGTGTCCAAGCCGACGCTCGCGTTTAGCGCGCCGTCGTCGTCGCCGTTGCTGGCGGGCGCCAGTCGCGACATCGCGCTGCTGTCTGACGCGGTGGGTCAGACGGTGACGCTCATCGACAAGGGCCTCACGGTCGCGAGCACGCCGGTCGCCGCCGATGGCACGGCCAGCTTCCCGTTTGGCACCTTCGCCGTGCTCACCGACGGCACCCACGTGCTCACGGCGTCGGTGACCGATCCGGCCGGCAACACCACGTTTGCGCCCCAGATGCAGGTCCTCGTCGACACGGTCCCGCCCACCGCCTCGCTCACCGCGCCGGTCGACGGCGCGTCGTTGGTCGACTCCGATGACGCGTCGGCGCAGGGCGGCTTCCAGATCAACGTCGCTGCGCTCTTTGGCGGCGACACCGCGACCTGGGAGGTGCGCCTGTCGACCAACTGCAGCGCGGCGTTTGCCGCCTGCGATGCGCCCTCGACGGTCATGTCGGGCTCCGCGCTCGACGGGCTCAACCCGGCGCAGACCATCACGTTGCCCATCCTCAAGACGCCGGACTACCTGATCGTCTCCGCGGTCGCCAAGGACGCCGCCGGGAACACGACGACCGTCAACGCCAAGCTCACCGTCACGCTGTCCAATTGTCAGGCGGCGCTCACGGGGCTTCCGTCCAGCGGCCTCATGGGCAACGCGCTGTGCCCCACAGCTGGCTCCGACTGCGCCAGCGTCACGCTCCCCGTCACGATTCAGCTCGTCGGCGCCTGCGGTCTGGCTCTGACGATGCAGCTCTACAAGAACGGGATCGCCTCGGGCTCCGCAGTCATCGTCAACGGCTCGGCGACCTTCAACGTCACCTTCACCCACGGCACGGCCACGGCCCTCGAGGGCCGCGCGATCACAGCGGCCTCGGCGCTCGTCGCGTCCACGGGAGAGAAGACCTGGACTGCGGACCTGCACGACCCGGTCATCGCGTTCTCGGCCAAACAGTTCACCGGTGACAACGGTGCGTTCACCTCGCCGGCCACGGGCCAGACCGTGAGCTTCACCGCCAAGAGCGACCTCTCCACGGCCACTCCCGGCCTCCAGGTCGCGCTGCGGGTGGACGTGACCGAGGACCAGCCGGAGGGTGAGTTCACCTCGCTGTTCCTGACACGGCCGAACAGCACCATCGGACCCATCACGGGCACGAGCCCCACGATCCCCATATTCATCGATCAGTTCACGGGCGACGTCACCAACGTCACGCTGGAAGACGGCGTGGGGATCGTCGTGACGGCGCTAGCGACCGACAAGGTGGGCAACTCGGCTCAGACGACCTTCACCTACTCAAGCGATGTCGGGGTCCCGGGAGCCTTGGCGCTCACGGTCGCGACCGTGAGTCCGCGACGTCCGGCGGTCAACCTGAGCTGGAAGGCCGTGGGCGACAACGGCACGACGGGGGCGCCCGCGACGTCCTACGACATTCGCTACTCCAGGACGCCGATCTCTGAGGGTACGTTCACAACCGCGTGCAAGGCCAACGCGCTGATCGGCGCGGCGGCGCTGCCCACGCCGGCGGCCCCCGGCACGGATCAGACCTACGCGGTCACGGGACCGGATCCGCGCGGGCCGAGCTACCAAGAGAACGGCCAGAGCTGCCACTTCGTCCTGCGGACCGATGGGGGCACCTGGTACTTCGCCGCGCGCGCGCTCGACGCCGCTGGCAACGCCGGTCCCATCGGCACCGCTTCGACGACCGAGCTCAAGCTGAATGCGGCCAAGGTCAGCGTGGTCGGCGCGGGCTTCACCGCCGCGGTCAATACGCAATTCGACCGGCGCATCTCGTCCATCGGGGACGTGAACAACGACACGTTTGCCGACTTCGTCGTGGGCGGCAATCAGACCAACGGCTTCTGTGTCATCTACGGTAGCAAGCAGAACACGGTGCCCAACCTCACCATCGCCGACGCGAAGACGGCGGCCCTGGCCACTGACCCGTGGCAGTGCTTCATGGACGCGACCAGCACGCGCGCGGGCTCGCCGGCCAAGAGCATCGGCGACTGGAACGGAGACGGTCTTCAGGACTTCGCGGTCAGCGCCGAGATCCCCGGCGCGCCGGTGCTGCGTCAGATTCGCATCTACTTTGGCGTCAACGGCGGGCGCCTCGCGAGCACGGCGTCGGTCAGCATCGTCGGATTCAACGACACTCAGCCGTCCAAGGTCTTTGCGGGCGGGGGCAACTTCAATGGCGACGTCAACGGGCTCAACCCGCTCGATGACCTTCTCGTGGGGAGCCGGCTCGAGAGCCCCAACAAGGTGTACCTCGTCCCCGGTCACGCCAGCGTCAGCAGCCTCCCGCTCGTCGGTGGCATCCCCACCCTCGATCTGGCCTCCGCGACGGCGCGCGCCGGCTTCGGCGTCGTGACCTTCCAGATGAAGACGGTCGCGACTGGTGGACCGGATTTTGGCTCCCAGGTCGAGTTCGCTGGCAACGCATTGACCGACACCGGCTCGCCGCAGTTCGACGAGGTCGCGATCTCGGGCTCGGAGCCCACGGGCGGCTCGCAGGTCGTGGTCATCAAGGGCCGCGCCCTCACGCTCACGCAGGAGACCATCCTCGAGTACAGCTTCCTCCACGATCAGTCGGCCAACGCCCTGTTCGACGACGCCAAGAGCGTTCAGCTCGTCCCTGTGCCGTTCTCCAAGGAGACGTTCGGCGACCAGATCGTGGGCGGTCGCGACTTCGACGGCGATGGCACACCGGACCTCCTCGTCGGCCACGGCAAGAACGGCTCGACGATCGTGCCCAACAACCCATCGCTGTATATCTTCAGTGGCACGGCGATTCAGGCGCACCTCGGCAGCTCGCTCCAGATGACGCTCGCGGCTCAGCCGGTCGGCGATGGCGCCTTCCCGAACGCCGAGGGGCTCGCCACGAGCGGGACCTACGGCGGCTTCGACGCGGCCATCAACGTGGACGACGACCTGGGCTCGGCCGCGCAGGACTCCATCGACGTCTTGTTCCTGAAGTACCCGCCCACGGACTCCGCCACTGGTGGGGCGGCCTACATCCGGTTGAACACCCACAACCCGAACGCGACACCGACGGCGCTTCCGTATGGCACGTTCCCGTACGTGGACCTCCAGCTCGTGGACCCCTTCGCGGTCAACGCCAAGTTCGGCAACTTCGCGATCCGCGGGATTGGCGACTTCAACGGCGACGGCCTCGAGGACTTCGTCGTGGGGACCAATGGCTCGGGGTACTCGGTACTGTTCTACTAGCACTCGCGGCCACCGCGGCTGCGAGGGGCAGAGCGTCGAAAGGTTGATCGGCTCGCCGGTCCCCTGTAACCAACGCTCCGAAGGAAAGGTGCGCCATGAATCGCTCGAATGACTCGACCCAGGATCCCAAACCGCAGCGCCCTGCGAGCGCGTCGCTCCGCCCCAAGCGACCGTATCGTTCGCCCGTGCTGCGCTCGACTACGGCGTTCGAGAAGCTGGCGCTCCAGTCCTGCGCGCCGGCCGACAAGTTTCCGGCGGGCGACTGCCTCGAGACCTGATGCCCGCCTTTCGGATCGGCCCGGTGACCTTCGCCGTCACCGGAGCGAGCGGCTGCGACGACCTCGTCGCGACCGCGCAGCGCTGCCACGAAGCCTTCCTGACCTCGGACACGCCTGACTTGACCGTGCGGCTGTCGCGCAGCAAGCGATCGCTCGACGGGCCGCGGCTGCCCTTGGCCGAGCGCGACGGCCACGGCGCCTACGCGCTGCGCTACCTCGGCTGGCGGGGCGTCTACGCTCCAGCGGACGGCGTCGCTCAAGTCGAGCTCGGCGCGGGCGCGCCTGCGGCTTTGGACCACAAGCGGGCGGAGTCGTTCGTGCGGGCGGTGATCGGCATCGCCGTCGAGCGCGCTGGCGGGCTCTCGCTCCATGCGGCCGGCCTCGTCACCGAGGGTCATGCGCACGTCTTCTACGGGCCGAGCGGCGCGGGGAAGACCACCATCGCGCGGACGTTCGCGTCCGACGCGCTGCTCAGCGACGATCACGTGATTCTGGCGCCCGCTGCGAGCGGTCGCTGGACTGCGTATGCCACTCCCTACGGCGGCCGCGAGGGCACCCCATGTCACGCGACCTCGGCGCCGCTGGCCACGCTCGCGTGGCTCATCCAGCACCCGCGCCTGTCGACGGCGCCCATGCGTCGGACCACGGCGGTCGGCGCGCTCCTCGGGCAGGTCATCCACGTCTCGACCGCTCCCGAGGACTCGGCCACGGTGCTCGATCGGCTCGCTGAGCTCGCGCGCCGCGTGCGGTGCGTCGAGCTGCGCTTCAACCGTCAGGACTCCATCTGGACCGCCCTGCGACCCACTCGCCCACTGGAGGCCGCCCATGCATGACCCCGCCGTGTCAGCGCGCTTGCGCGAGCTCTACATCGAGCGCGGCATGCTGCTCCGCGTCCA
>SXOX01000228.1 GCA_005776585.1 Pseudomonadota bacterium
ACTTGCGCCCAATCGCGTCGGCGATGCTGGTCGCCAGCGACGTCTTGCCGACGCCCGGTGGCCCCACGAAGCACAGGATGGGCCCCTTCATCTGGTTGCGCAGCTTGGAAACCGCCAGGTACTCGAGAATTCGCTTCTTGACCTTCTCGAGGTCGTAGTGGCGCTCATCGAGGATGCGGCGCGCGTTCTCGATATCGAGCAGGTCGACCGTCTCCTTGGACCACGGGAGTTCGGCCAGCCAGTCGAGGTAGGTCCGGATGATGGTGTGCTCGGGCGATGACGGCTGAATGTTGCGCAGCCGCTTCATCTCCTTGTCCGCGACCTTCTGTACGTGGTCGGGCAGGCGCGCCTTCTGAATCTTCTCGTGGAGGTCGTCGATGTCGTCGCGGCTCTCGTCGGACTCGCCCAGCTCCTTCTCGATGGCCTTGAGCTGCTGGCGGAGCAGGTACTCGCGCTGATCCTTGGTCATCTCTCCCTTGATCTGACTCTGGATCTTCCGCGTCATCTTGAGCACCTCGATCTGGTGCCCCACGATGCGGGTGGTCTCATGCAGCGCCTTCGTGGTCGTGGGCGCCTCCAGCACGCGCATCTTGTCCTCGACGGGCACCGCGAGGTTGGCCATGACGAGGTAAATGAGCCGCTGCGGCGTGTCGATCTGCTCGAGCACCTCGGCCGTCCCGAGCGGCAGCTCCGGGATGTAGCTGATCAGCTCGCGCGCCAGCTCCTTGAGGCTGTTGACGAGCGCCTCGACCTCGACGGTCTGCTCGCTGGTCTCCGGCATCGGCTCGACGTCGGCGACATAAAACGGATCGTGCTCCAAGAAGCGCAGCATCTTGAACCGTCCGACGCCCTGCACGGCCACGTGCACGCTGCCGTCCGGCTGATTCACCCGATTGAGGACGCGCGCCGTGGTGCCGACGCGATACATGTCGTCCGGTGCCGGATCGTCGATCTCCGCCTCGCGCTGGGTGAGGATGCCGAGGATCTCCTCTTTGCCCTCGAGCGACCGGAACAGCTGAAGCGACTTGGGCCGGCCGATCACCAAGGGCATGACGACGCCCGGATAGAGCACGTTGTTGCGCAGAGGCAGGACGGGAAGGCCGACCGGCTGCTCTTTCTTCGATTGACGCTCGCTCATGCTGCTCCTTTGGGATCGTGTTGCGTCGAGCCGAGTCCATGCTGCTGCGATGAGCACTGACGGGCTAAGGGAAGGACGCTGCGTCAGCTTGTCAAGGCCTGCCGCGTGCGGCGAGGTGTCCGCATAGTATTCCGGGAAGCGGCCACGCGCCAGCTACGGCCGCTCTTCTACGGTCTCTGCCGCCTCCGCGGGCAGGGGAGTCAGACCAAACCAACGCTGCATGACGCCATGGCCCAGGTAGATGAGCGGCGTGATCGCCAGCGCGATGCAGAACTTGAGGACGTAGCCGGTTGCGGCGGTCTCGAGGATGAGCCCCGTCGACGCGATCTCGCCGTTCGACAGCGTCGTGCCCCACATGAGGACGAAGGACACCATCAGCGAGTCCACGGCTTGGCTGACCAGCGTGCTCCCCGTGGCGCGGACCCAGATGAAGCGGCCGCGCGTGACGCGCTTCAGCAGCGTGAAGGCCTGAATGTCGACGAGCTGTCCGAGTGCGAAGGCAGACAATGACGCAATGTACAGTCGGTTCGACATCGCGAAGACCGCGTCGAAGTGCTCCTGCGAGATGGGGGAGAACGACGCCACCGGCATCCCGCGCGCGATGCGAATCATGACGAACGCGAAGGCGGCCATGACGAGGCCGAAGATGGTGAGCTGGCGCGCGACCTTCTTGCCCCAGTACTCATTGACGAGGTCGGTCAACAAGAACGTGATCGGAAACGGCAGCATCCCCACGGAGTGCGTGACGCTCCACGTGCCGCTTCCGAAGGGCGAGCCGTAAGGGCCGAAGGTGAAGAACTTGCTCCCGATGATGTCCGCGACGACGAGCGAGGTCACAAACAGGCCCGAGACGTAGAGAAAGAGGCGTTGGCTCCGATCCATTGCGCGACGGTAGCGCACCGCGCGTGGTCGCGACAGTCGTGGGCCGGTTGACCCTGGCGGTTTCCGTGGGGTAGGTCTGCTCGCCTTGGAGGGTGGCTTGGCTCACTGGCTCGATCGCATGACCGCACTCGTCGCGACGATGCTCGTTGGCTGCATCACGTTCCCCGATAGGCGCGTCGCTGGCGGGGATGGCGGCAGCGCCGGGGACCTGAGCGCCGACGCCACTCCGGACGGGACGGCGGCGTGCGAGGTAGCGACCCTCGATGGCGTCTGTCCCGAGCTGGTCGTGCCTGTGGACGCGGGGACCGATCCGGGCGTCGACGTCCCAATCCCGTGTCCCAATGGGTGTGACGACGGCGACGCGTGTACCGTGGACACGTGCGCCAGAACGAGCGGCTGCGTCCATCAGCCAAAGACGTGCGCGGACAGCCACGCGTGCACCGTGGACACGTGCGTCGCGGGCACGTGCCAGCACGCGCCCCTCAACGGGAAGTGCGACGACGGCGATCCGTGCAACGGGACGGAGGCGTGCACAGTGGTGGCCGGGTGCGTCGCGGGGACGCCGCCCAAGTGCAACGACGGCAACCCGTGCAACGGCGTCGAGGCGTGTCAAGAGGGCCTCGGGTGCGTGGCCACGAGCCCCCCGCTCGCCTGCGGCGATGGCAACGTCTGCAACGGCATCGACTCGTGCGACCCGGCGCAGGGCTGTGTCTCGGGCCCCCCGCTCCAGTGCGACGACAAGAACGCGTGCAATGGCGCCGAGACCTGTAGCCCGACGCTCGGCTGCGTTCCTGGGAAGCCGCTCGTGTGCACCGATCAGAACGCCTGCAACGGCGCCGAGACGTGTGCCCCGAGCCTGGGCTGCGTCGATGGGGCGCCGCTCAGTTGCAGCGATGGAAACCCGTGCAATGGCCAGGAGACCTGCGACCCCAAGCTTGGCTGTCAGGCCGGGGCACCCAAGCCGTGCAGCGACGGCAATGCCTGCAACGGCCTCGAGGTCTGCGATCCCGTCAAGGACTGCGTCCCTGGCACCGTACCCACCTGCGACGACGGCCTCCCGTGCAATGGCGCGGAGCAGTGCGACCCCACGCTCGGCTGCGTGCCCGGCAAGCCACTGGCCGGCTGCTGTACGGCCCATGAGCAATGCGAAGACGGCGATCCGTGCAACGGCATCGGCTTCTGTGAGCCCGACCAGAAGACCTGCCAGGTCGTGGCCTTACCCACGTGTGACGACGGCAACCCGTGCAACGGCTTCGAGTCGTGCGCGCCGGGCCTCGGGTGCCTCGGTGGCACGCCGCTCGCGTGCGGTGACGCCAACCCATGCAATGGCGTCGATGCGTGCAACGCGCTCACCGGCTGCGTGACCGTGCCCTTGGCGTGTGACGATGGAAACCTGTGCAATGGCTCCGAGGGCTGCGATCCCAAGCTCGGCTGTGTCGGTGGCTTGCCACTGCCCTGCGACGACAAGAACGTGTGCAACGGCGCCGAGTCGTGTCTGCCCGCGTCCGGCTGTGTGGCCGGTACGCCACTGTCGTGCAACGATGGCCTCCCGTGCAACGGTCTGGAGAGCTGCGACCCGGTGGCGGGCTGCCTCGCCGGCTTTCCCATCGCCGGCTGTTGTAAGTCGAGCGCTGACTGCGCGACCAAGGCCCCCTGCGCGGGAGCGAGCACCTGCGATCCCGGCTCGCTGACGTGCATGCTCGTGCCAGGGAAGGCGTGCTCGGATCAGAACCCCTGCAATGGCCAGGAGGTGTGCGATCCCACGGTCGGGTGCCTGCCCGGCACGCCGCTCGCCTGCAACGACCAGAACCCCTGCAACGGCCTGGAGTCGTGCGATCCGACTACAGGCTGTCAGGCCACCGCGCCGGCCACGTGCGACGATCAGAACCCGTGCAACGGCCTGGAGGCCTGCGATCTCCTGGTGGGCTGCCACGTCGTGACCCCCGCGGCGTGCGACGATCAGAACGCCTGCAACGGCCTCGAGACTTGCGCGCCGCTGACCGGCTGCGCGCCGGGGAAGGCGCTCGTCTGCAACGACGGGAACCCGTGCAACGGCGTGGAGACTTGTCAGCTCGCCAGCGGCTGCCAGACCATGGCCGCGCCGGCGTGCGATGACGGCCTTGCGTGCACGCTCGACACCTGCGCGCCCGGCGTGGGCTGCACGTTCACGCTCACCGGCGGCTCCTGCGTCATTGGCGGAGCCTGCGTGTCCGAGGGTGCGGTGAACCCGGCCAAGAGCTGCGAGAGCTGCGACCCGAGCGCCAGCCAGACCGCGTGGACGGCCAAGGGCTGCTGACCTGGACCTCCAGGTCCACACGCGCGGGCACGGGGACCACGGTCGCGTCAGGTGACGAGCGGCAGGGTCGGATACGCGGTCCGGACCCGCGTGCACAGTTCGTCGTCAAGAGTCACGAGATCGGCCTCGCAGTGGAGGGCCAATGCAACATAGACGGCATCGTACGCCCGAATCCGCGCGCGCTCGGCGACCGCGGTCGCAAGCTCCGTGAGCCGGACCTCGATCGGATGAGCCCGAAAGCGTGGTGACGAGCACAAGGCGCGGCTCGCGGCCAGGAGATGTGGCGCGTGGCCGCGACGTGCGAGGGCCGCGATCACTTCGACCCGAAACAAGAGAGGGACCTCGAAGGGAAGGTCCACCGGGTAGCCCGCGAGCAGGAGGCGGGCGCGCTCGTGATGCGTCTCGGAGCGTACGAGTGACGCCACCAGGACCGACGCGTCCAGTACGGCCGCCATTAGCGTCGTCCGTCTACGACTGCGGCCACGGCGTCATAGGGCGTGTCCAGCGTATCGAGCGCCAGCACCGCGCCCATCAGCGCCTGATAGGTCGCAACCTCGTGCGGGCTCAGGCGCGTCGGTGCCGGCGTGACCGGCACGATCTGCACGGCGGGCTCGCCATCCACCGTGACGACGACGGGCACCTGCGTCTGTCGCACGGAGCGGACGACCTCGGACAATCGAGCCTTGGCGTCCGAAAGCGGCAAACGAGTCATACGTGACCTCCATTGGTCAGACTAGTCAAGCGAGGTCAGGTAGGCAAGGGTCGCTTGCCCGTTCTACCCCTGGGCGTCGGGCGGAACTCTGCCGCTCCGAGCTGCTACTCCACGACCTTCGGGCCTGGCCGCGGTGCCGGGCGCGGCGTGAGTCCGATGTGCTGGTTGGCGCTGTCGGCGCGCAGCGTGAAGCGGCGTTCGCGGTGACCCGCGAGCGAGAGCACGACCTCGCGCGACTCGCCCGTCGGTGGCCGCTTCAGATCCACGGGGGTGAGGCCCTCGTCCACGCCGTCGACCGCGACTCGGGCTCCGGTGGGCGTGCTCGTGAGGTGAACCGGGCCGGTGGTCGCGGGCCGCTCCACGAGGGAGGCGTGTGAGGTCTCCATCGCTCGGCGCTCGGCGCGCGATTCGGGCGTGATGGTCGATGGTCGCGGATCGACCCAGACGATGGGCGTCGCGCCAACGGATGGCGGCTCCGGCGCACGCGGCGTGACCGGGGTTGCCGCGGGTGGCCAGGCGGACCAGACGACCAGCGTGCCGCCGAGGAGCGCTGCGCCTGCGAGGCCAAGCCCCCAGCGGCGACGGGATGCCGTGTCAGCCTGCGGAAGCGCGGGCGCCGTGAGCGCAGGGCTCGAAGCGGGGCCCGTGGCAAGTGGTTCCACCGTCAAGAGCGCGGCCTTGAACGCGAGGGCCGTCGCCGGTCGCTCCTCGGGCCGCTTCGCGAGCGCGGCCTGCAAGACGCGGTCGAGACCCTCCGACAGCTCGGGTCGCCTATGCCGGACCGACGGCACGGGCGCATTCACATGGGCCAGCAGTACCTGCAACGGCGCCTCGGCGGCGTACGGCGGGGTGCCCGTCAACAGCTCGAAGAGCAGCGCGGCCGTCGAGTACACGTCACTCTGCGGCGAGGTCGGCTCGCCGAGCGCCTGCTCCGGGCTCATGTACGCGGGAGTGCCACAGACCGTCCCTGTCGCCGTGAGCCGCGCGGCGCTCGCGTCCTCGTGCTTTGCGATGCCGAAGTCGAGCACCTTCACGATGTCCTCACCGCCACCGGGGCTGCGGACCACGACCACGTTCGCGGGCTTGATGTCGCGGTGCACGATGCCAACCGTATGCGCTGCGTGGAGCGCCTCGCAGACGGCCGCGACCCACCGGATCGCGTCTTTCGGGTCGAGCCGCTGCTCGATGTCCAACAGCTCGGCCAGAGACGGCCCACGGACCAGCTCCATCGCGAGGTAGAGTTCGCCGTCACCGGTGCGGCCAAAGTCGATGACGGAGACGACGTTCGGGTGTGTGATTCGGCTCGCCGCGCGCGCCTCCTGCAAGAAGCGCTCGGCGTGCGCCGAGCCGCCTTCGGCGGGCTCGTGAAGCAGCTTGACGGCGACCTCGCGCTCCATTGAGTGCTGCACGGCCCGATAGACTGCGCCCATGCCGCCGCTGCCGAGCCGCCCGATGAGCGTCAGCTTGTCGTCCAAGACCGAGAGTAGGCGCTCGTCGTCGGGCTGGCCCAGGCGGAGCAATGTGGCACCGTCCAGGTCGCAGCGGGGGAGCTCGCGCGGCTCGAGGCGACGGCAGCGGGGGCAGATGCGCCGCTCGCCCACGACGCTCGATGTCGAACCCGTCAGCGTGACGTTGCCTCGTGCGACCGGGCTCACGGCGCGACTGTAGCTCACTTCCGGTCCCCTCGTGAATGTGGCAGCCTGTCGGTCTCACGGAGCCCCGATGCCGCGTCTGCTTGCCCTCCTCGTCCTCCTCCCGTCGCTGGCGGGCGCCAACGACGTCACCGAGCGGGCCGAGGCGCTCCACCAGAAGGCGTTGGCGGCCGTGCGTGTCGGGCGCGTCGAGCAGGCCGCTGGCCTGTGGGACCAGGCCCTCGCGCTCGACAAGCATTGGAAGTACGCCTTCAATCAAGCGACCTGTTACGGTCACCTCAAGCGCTGGGCCCCGGCGTGGCAGGCCGCGCGCGCGGCGTTCGACTACGGTGTGCCCGAAGAGCATCGTGCCGAGGTCACGCGCGTCGAGGCCGACGCCGAGGAGCGCCTCCTGAAGCAACACGCACGGCTCGAGCTCACCGTCGAGCCCAAGGACGCGGACGTGCGCCTCGACGGCGAGCCGTGGCCCGCGCCCCGGGTACGGATGCTCGGACGCGTGCGCAGCACCGTGGTCGTCAGCCGCGCGGGTCACGTCGCTCAGACGCTCGTGCTCGAGCACCCGATTGGCGCGCGGATTGCGCGAACGGTCACTTTGAGCCCGGTCCCGAGCGAAGGCGCTCTGCTCGTGCGCGGCTCGCCCGTGGGCGCCACCGTCACCGTGGGCGGCGCGCCGATCGGGCGCCTCCCCGAGGCGCGCCAGGGTTCGCTGCGACCCGGAGCGTTTACGGTCCGCGTCGAGGCTCCGGGTCATGCGACCCACGAGGAGCGCGTTGAGGTCCGCCCCGGCGCGACAGCGACCTGTACCGTCGCGTTGCGCGCTCTACCCGCCGTCGCGGTCACGCCTCTGTCGCCTTCGCTCGTGGGCTGGAAGTGGGCCGCGACGGGCGCTGGCGCGCTCTTGCTCGCCGTCGGGGGCGGACTTTTTGGCCATGCGGCACGTCTAGCCAACGACGCCGACGCGCTGAGCCCGAACGCCCCCGGCTATGACGGTGACTATGACCGCGCGCGCTCCCGCTTCGACGCGACCATCGCGTCGGCCGCGACGCTCGTGGCGCTCGGCTCCGCGGCCGCCGTGGCCGCCATCGTCCTCCACGCGCTGGACGGCAAGCGTGGCACCGCTCATCGCGTCGACGCTGTGATTGATGCCGTGATTGGTCCAGGTGGCGCCCTCGTTCGAGTCGGATTCTGACGGAGCTCTCAGGAGACACTGCCATGACCCGCGCCTCGCAGTCCGCCACGCTCACCGGCACCGGGGAGGCGCTTCATCCGGACCTCGTCCCAGTGCTGCATGTCCTGCACTCGCCTGATCGACGTCACGTCGGCCAGGCGCGAACGCTCGGTCACGGCGATCTCACGCTGGGACGCGACGGCGGAGACGCCGACTGGGTCTTCGACGATGGCCGCATGAGCCGGCAACACGCGCAGCTTCGGGCGTCGCGCCAGCGCCTCGTTTACCTGCTCGAGGACACCGGCTCGAAGAACGGGCTCTTCGTCAACGGAGGCCGCACGGCCGCACGCGCGCTCGAGGATGGCGACATCGTACGAATCGGCGACACGCTCCTCGCCTTCGAGTGCGTCGACCCCGTGCTGGCCGAGCCCGAGAACCACGGCGCGGGCGCCGATCTGCTGCTGGGCGATGCCACGGTGATGCGGCGCCTGCGGCGTGAGCTCGAGGTGGCGGCTCCCAGTAACGAGACGCTGTATCTGCACGGCGAGACCGGTTCGGGCAAGGAGGTCGCAGCCAGTCTCATCCATCGGCTGAGCGGCCGCAAGGGCGCCTTTGTTCCGGTCAACTGCGGGGCCATTCCGTCGCAGCTCGTCGAGTCTACGCTGTTTGGTCACCGGCGCGGCGCGTTCACCGGAGCGACCGATCACGCCGACGGGCTCGTCGTCGCCGCCGATCGCGGGACGCTCTTCCTCGACGAGGTCGCCGAGCTTGCGCCTCCGGCCCAGGCCAGCCTGCTGCGCGTCCTCGAGGACGGTCAGGTGCTGCCGGTCGGGGGCACGACCAGCCGGCGCGTGGACGTACGCGTGGTGGCGGCGTCCCACGTGGAGCTGCGTCAGGCCGTGGCCGAAGGCCGCTTCAGGGCCGATCTCGTCACGCGCATCGGCGGCTGGGTCGTGCGCATCCCGCCGCTCCGGCAGCGTCGTCGCGACATCCTCAGCCTCTGTCGTCACTTCCTGCGCGGCCCGATGGCCCTCTCGGCCGACGCGGCGGAGGCCCTCTGTATCGCGCCGTGGCCCGGCAACGTGCGCGAGGTGCGCACCACGCTCGGCCGTGCCCGAGCGCTCGCGGCTGGCGGCGAGATCGCGCTGGCCCATCTCCCCGACGAGCTCCAGTCCCTGGTTCGGACGCGTGTGACCGTGGCCTCGACCGCACCGGAGTCTGAGGGCCGTCCGTCGCGCGAGGAGCTGCTCGCGACCCTGCAGTGGGCGCAGGGCAACGTCTCCAAGGTCGCCGAGCGTCATGGCCGCACGCGCAAGCAGATCTACCGGTGGCTGGAGCACTATGGCGTCGACCTCGGTCAGCTCCGCGGTGGCGACGGCAAGGACTGACGCGCCAGACCCTGCTACAACGGTCGCGTGCAGCTCGTCCTCTTGTTCGGAATGACGTTTCTGATGGCGCGGGTCCTGGTCCGTGTCGGCGGACACATCCTGCTGCTGCGCTGGATGACCGCGCGGGTGGGCAGCCACCCGCTGGCCCTGTGCGCGGGGGTCCTGGGCGTCACGTTTGCCATCTCGGCCTTCGTGCCCAACCTCGTCACCGCCATCGCCGTCCTGCCGATCGTCAAGCAGCTCGTCAACGGGCTCTCGCTCCCCTCCCGCGACCGCGAGCGGTTTGGCAGCGTGCTCGGGATCGCCGTCATCTATGGCGCCAATATCGGCGGCATGGCCACCCTCGTCGGCTCGGCGGCCAACGGTATCATCCTGGTCGCGTTGGCTCAGGCCGACGTCCCGGAGCGTCACCTCATCGGGTTCTGGACCTGGCTGCGCTTTGGCGCGCCGTTGGCCTTCGTCTACGCGCTCGGCGCCCTGGGAGCGCTGTGGCTCACCCACCGCGACGTCTTCCGCCTGGAGCTCGGCCCCGTCACGTTGCCCGAGCCGCCGCAGACCGCCGATCTCCGCCGCGGCTTCGGGGCTGTTGCCGTCGGCATCGCGGGCTGCATCGCCGGCGGCGCCTTCGACGACCTCATCCCGACGGGCCCGCGCATCGGCCGCTACCTCGACGCCAAGACGCTGCTCGAAGCCGTGCTCTGCCTCGCGTATTGCCTCGTGCTGATGCGGCTCCGGCTGTCGGGTCGAGATGAGCCGCTCCTGCGCGTCCAGGATACCTGGGGTGGCATCCCGCCGCGTGGCGTGGCCTGGGCCGGCGCCGCGGTCTTGCTCGCCTGGGGGCTCGACCGCGCGGGGGTCATCTCGGCCACGCTCCGCCTCGTGGAGCGGCTCGTTCCGACCACCGACTCGCCCGACGTACCGCTGTACGTGCTAGTCCCTGTGGCGATCATTGCCTCGGAGCTCTTCAGCAATACGGCTACTGCGCTCACGCTCTGGGCGCTCACGTTCGCGCTCGCCAGCGCCGGCGGCTGGTCTCCGTTCGCGCCGATCTTCGGCATCGGCCTCGCCGCCAACGCGTGCTTCATGTCACCGATCGCGACGCCCGCGACCGGCATGGTCTTCGGCGGCCTGCGCGAGCTGTCGCTCAAGTCGCTCGTGCTCGCGGGTCTGCTCGTCGACGTGATCGGCGGCGTGCTCATCGTGCTGGCCTGCCGTTTCTGGATTCCGTGGGTGCTCGGGCTCCCGTGAGACCCCGCCGGTGGAAATGACCGCGGCATTCCCTCATAATCGTCGCCGGCGCGCGTGTGGCTCGCGCTTCGGGAGGCAATCGATGCAGCTGGATTCGAAGCGAGGGGCGACCCCTCAGAGCACCGGGACCCTCGCGGTGGCTGCCCTGCTGCTCGCGTACGCCGGCCTCGACGCCCCCTCGGCGTGGGCCGTCCCCGACCTCGAGCTCACCGTCGTGGCCAACCAGGTGTCCGGAACGACCAAGGTCAACTTCCAGATTACGGTCAAGAACACCAGCACCACCGAGGCCGTGCTCCCGAGCGCGTGTGGTCCCATCGACCTCTTCGCGTTCCCGGACAACCCCACGCTCCCCGACCCGAGCGGCTCCGTGCCCACGGCGCTCCAGCTCGATCCCTGGAATGGCCTGGCCATCCCGCCGAGCGACTCGTACTCAACGGTCTGGACGCAGGACTACGGCAAGGCGGCCACGTTCCACCCCTGGGTGCTGCTCGATACCTGGTCATTTACGCAATACGCCGCAAGCTGCAAGGTCGTCGAGTCGAGCAAGGCCAACAACCAGTGGACGACCACGCTGGTCGTCGCGCCGCCGCCGGAGAAGAAGGCGGATCTCACGATCTCCAAGCTCAGCGCGCAGGTCATCGGCTCGTCGGTTACCTACGTGGCGACGGTCCAGAACCTCGGAGACGCCGACGTCGCCACGCCGTTCCATGTGGATGTACGCTTCGACTCGGTCGGCTGCCCGCCCGCGGACTGGGGCCCGCCGGCCACGAAGCCGCTCGGCTACGGCAATGTGTTTGCGTCGGTCGACGCGCTCGCCAAGGGCAGCACCAAGGACGTCCTGATTCAAAACGCGAAGCCTGGCGCCGGAGACCACACGTCGTGCGCCGTCGTGGACCTGGACGGCGTCATCGTGGAGTCCACAAAGGCCAACAACTTCGCCGGCGCTCCGTCGTTCAAGGTCACCGACGTGCCGACCAAATCCGCGGACCTCGTCGTCACCGCACTCGACATCAAGGTCGAGGGCTCCACGGTGCTCTACACGGCGACCGTCAAGAATCAGGGGGACGTCGCCTCGATCCCGGTGGGTCTCGACCTCTACTTCAACTCCCTCACCGCGCCCGTGGCCAATCAAGCAGGCGACGTCGTCTTGGACGTCAAGCCCATCGCGCCGGGCGACACCTGGGTCGGTGCCGAGCAGCGCCTCGGGGCCAAGGACGGCGTGTACAAGGCCTGGGCCTTCGTCGATCGCCAGAAGTCGGGTGTGGACGCCAAGCCGGAGAACAACGTCCTCGGGCCCATCGGTTACACGGTCAGCGTCGGGACTCCGCGCCCGGATCTGGTCATTACCGAGGTCGCCTGGAGCCTCTCCAAGGACGGAAGCTCGGTCCACTATGACATCACCATCAAGAATCAGGGGACGGCCGACGCGAAGGACGTGGACATCGACGTCTTTTACGACTGGGCCGCCTCTCCCGATTGCACCAACCCCGCCGAGGGGCTCGCCAGCGCGCCACACGGCTACGCCAAGGTCGCAAGCCTCCCCGCCGGTGCCGCGCCCGTCACGTTGGCCTTCGACTGGGTCGGCGCGCCGCCCGGCGTGCACAAGGCCTGGGTCAAGCTCGACTGCGTGCTGCTCATCGATGAGATCGACGAGACCAACAACGACAAGGGCCCCTACGTCGTGGACGTCAAGCCTCCGCCCACCGAGGGCTGCAACCTCAAGATCACCGACTTCAAGTCCTCGGTCACCTGCACGCGCGTCGCGTATTCTGCCACGTTCACGAACGTCGGCATCGGCAAGTGTGGGAAGTTCCAGGTCGACCTCTATTATGATCGCGCCAACGTCCCGACCCCCGGAAGCGGCGGCGGGGACCTGACGTTCGTCTACGCCGATGGCCTCGGGCCGAGCGAGACCTTCAACCTGGACACGAAGCACGACACGGCCGAGTCACAGAAGTACACGTCGTGGATCGTGCTGGACTCGCTGCTCGACCTCACGGAGACCGACGAGGGTGACAACGTCGCCTTTCTTTCCGAGATCGTCGTCGATAGCTCGGCCTGTATCTGTCCGACCAACAGCAAGATCACCAAGGCGTGCGCCTGCGGTGACGAGACCTTCCTCGAGGGCTACTGCTGCAATGGACAGTTCAGCCTCGACCCGTTCGCGACGTGCAGCGACGTCACCGGCGATGCCGCGCCCGAGGGCCAGGGTGGCGATCTGCGCGCCGATGCGACCGGCGCCGAGGCGCCCAAGGTCGATCCGGAGCTCCTCGGCACTGGCGGCATCACGCTGAAGTCCAAGGGGAGCGTCGTGACCGAGGTCAAGGGCGGCTGCCAGTCCGGCACACGGACTCCTGCGACCGGCGCCGTCCTCCTCCTCGCGCTGCTCGCCATCGCGCTTTCCGTCCGCAGCGCGCGCCGGCGTCTCGTTCGCGCCCGCTGAGCCCTCGGCTACCCCGCCCGTCGCCCCCTTGACGGGGCCCGTGACGCGCGCGTAACCTGCACCTTGCGTTCACAGGAGTTCGGGTCGGCGAATACGACGTCGAACGCTTGCACGGCGCCAGGGGGTCTTCGCGTGATGGCAGTCTCGTCAGCACAGCTCGTCGTCCGGGGTCGGCCGCAACTGCGCCTCCCAGGCGTGCTCGGATCGGCCGTGGTCGCGTGCCTCGCTCTGGTCGCTGCGTGCTCCTCGACCGACACGCCCGGAGTCGCGGCTGTCGAGGATACCGGCGGAGCCGACCTCGTTTCGCTCGATCTCGGCGTCGATTTGGGCTCTCCGGATGCCGCGGGAGACGGCCTCAACGACACCTCGGGTGACCTCGGAAGCGCGGACGCCCCGGACGGAAAGAAGGACTCGAGCGAGACGGCGCTCTGCGACGCCAAGCCCTTTGGCTCCTACTGCGCCTGCAACGACGGCACCGACTGCACCTCTGGTTACTGCCTGCTGACCAGCCAAGGCAAGAAGTGCGCGGAGAACTGCACCGACACGTGCCCGTCCGGCTTCTCGTGCGAGAAGGTCGGACAGCCGGGCGCGGGCGCGGACCTCGCGTTCCTCTGCGTCGATCGGGGCGTCTACCTGTGCATGCCCTGCGAGAAGAACAGCGACTGCGCCACCCTGGGCTTCGAGGGCAAGGACAAGTGCGTCGCGTACGGCACCTCGGGCAGCTTCTGCGGCATCGCCTGCGACGCGACCCATGCGTGTCCGACCGGCTTCGACTGCTCGCCCGAAGGCCAGTGCAAGGCCACCTCCGGTCAGTGCACGTGCGCGCCGCTACACAAGGACCTCCAGGCCAAGACCGGCTGCTCGACGACCAACGCGATTGGCACGTGCACGGGCGTTCGCCAGTGTGAGGCCGCCGGCTTGACGGCCTGTTCGGCGCCAGACGCCGTCGCCGAGATCTGCGACGGCAAGGACAACGACTGCAACACCGTGGTCGACGACATGAACGCCGCCGCGTGCGATCTGACCAATGCCTTCGGCACGTGCAAGGGCAAGCTCGTCTGCCAGAATGGGAAGGCCGACTGCCAGGGCGTCCCCGCTGCCTTCGACGAGTGCGACGGCAAGGACAACGACTGCAACGGCACCTCCGATGACGGTTGGCCCAACAAGGATGCCGACAAGCTGGCCGACTGCGTCGACCCGGACGACGACGACGACGGAATCGTCGATACGCAAGACAACTGCCCGCTCGTGGCCAACGGCGGTCAGGACAACAGCGACGCCGATGCGCTCGGCGACGCGTGCGACCCCGACGACGACGGTGACGGCTGGCCTGACGCGCAAGACTGCGCTCCGCTGTTCAAGCTCATCTACCCCACGGCGATCGAGGCGTGTGACGGCATCGACAACGACTGCGACAACGCCACCGACGAGGCGACCTGCGGTGACGGCAATCCGTGCACGACCGACACGTGTGACCCTCAGGCCGGCTGCAAGAATCTGCCGACGACCGGCGACTGCACCGACAACAACCTGTGCACGCAGAAGGACACGTGCACCGGCGGTCAGTGCGCGGGCACCTCCGCCAACTGCAATGACAGCAACCCATGCACCGATGACGCGTGCGACCCGACGATCGGGTGCACCAACAAGTCCAATACGGCCGCGTGTACCGACGGTAACAACTGTACGGACAACGACCAGTGCTCCGGCGGCTCGTGCATCCCGGGCAAGCTCGGCGGCTGCAACGACAAGAACCCGTGCACGCAGGACTCCTGCGACTCGGTCAACGGCTGCACCAACCTCAACACGACCGACGCGTGCGACGACCTGAACCCGTGCACTGTCAGCGACCAGTGCGCCAGCGGGTCCTGCAAGGGCGCCGAGAAGGTCTGCGATGACGGCAACGCGTGCACCAAGGACCTGTGCGACCCGGCGGCGATTGGCGGTTGTGTCTATGTCGCGGTTGACGGCGGCCAGTGCTCCGACGGCAACTCGTGCACGGCGAGCGACGCGTGCAAGGGCGGCCAGTGCGTCGGTACGGACACGGGGTGTGACTGCGCCACGGACCTCGACTGCGCCAAGTTCGAGGACGGCGATCTCTGCAACGGGACGCTGTATTGCGACATGGCGAACGGCCCGAACAAGTGTCGCGTCAAGGCCTCGACGATCGTGACCTGCGCCGTGCCGGTGGGTCAGGACGCGGCGTGCGTCAGCCTCGTCTGCGCGCCAGCGACCGGGCTCTGCAGCGCGAAGGCCGTCAACGAAGGTGAGGCATGCGACGACACGAGCGCGTGCACGGACTCCGACGTATGCCAGGCCGGCGCGTGCAAGGGGAGCAAGCGCATCTGCGTCGATCAGAGCGTGTGTACGGCGGATGCGTGTGACCCGGCCAAGGGCTGCGTCTTCGAGCCCATCGCCGGCGTGCTGGGGTGCGACGACGGTAACGCGTGCACGACCGGGGACCAGTGCAGCGGCGGCTTCTGCTCGGGCAAGTCGGCGGTCGTGTGCAACGACAACAACCCCTGTACCAACAATGGGTGCAATCCCGCGACCGGCTGCGTCTACGACCCCAACACCGCGCCGTGCGGTGATGGCGACGCCTGTACCCAAAACGATACGTGCTCGGGGGGGACCTGCCAGGGCTCGGCCGTCACCTGCGACGACGGCAACGCGTGCGACGGGGTCGAGACCTGTGACAAGGGTGTCGGATGCCTCTCCGGCAAGCCGCTCAACTGCGATGACGGGATCAAGTGCACCAACGACTTCTGTTCGTCGTTGTCGGGCTGCAAGCACGAGCCCGTGCATGCGCTCTGTCAGGACGGCGAGCTGTGCAACGGCTCCGAGGCGTGTGACGCCGACAAGGGCTGCGTCGGTCAGAACCTGCCTGATATGACGCCGTGCAACGATCAGAGCAACTGCACCTCGGACGACCACTGCGTCTCCGGCGTCTGCGTCGGACAGGGCAAGTCGTGTGATGACGGCAACGCGTGCACGCAAGATCAGTGCGATGTCGCTGCGGGCTGTAGCTACTCGGCGCTCACGGGGACGCCGTGCTCCGACGGCAACGAGTGCACCGTCGGAGACACCTGTGACACCGGCACCTGCAAGGCCGGCGTGGCGCTTCAGTGTAGCGACAACAACCCATGCACCAATGACAGCTGTGACCCGCAGAAGGGCTGCAAGACGTCCGACAACACCGCGCTTTGTGACGATGGCAATGCCTGCACGACCGGTGACGCGTGCTCCGGTGGCGGGTGCGTCGGCATTCCCTTGGATTGCAGCGGCGTCGGTGACGGGAACTCCTGCACCGTCAATGACCAGTGCGTGGGCGGGGTCTGCGTGGGTACGCAGATGAACTGCACGGTTCTCGACAGCGCGTGCACGACCGGCGTGTGTCAGGCCGGTGGCTGCATCGCCCAGCCAAAGGCGGGAAACTGCGACGACGGCAACCCCTGCACCTTGAGTGACACGTGCACCGACGGAACCTGCGGCGGCACCGCGATGAGCTGTGCTGCGCTCGACAACGCATGCACGACCGGGACTTGCGAGAACGGCCTGTGCATCGGCAAGCCGAAGCCGTGCAACGTCACGTCGATTCGGCTGTCGTTCCCGTCCGCTGGCCTCTTCAGCACGGGAGGCGCCTTTCGGCTGCGCGGCAGCGCCGGACAAGCGACGCCTGTGGGTGAAGCCAAGGCGGGCAACGGACACCGGATGAGGTTTGGATTCCATGCGCGATAGAACGCTCGGAAACGGCGTGGCGCAGGGCAGAGCTTGGGACTTGGGAGGAACGCGATGAACGGGAAGACCAGCATGGCCACACGCGTGGCTGGAGCGCTTTTTGCGGCCGTCGTGCTCACGGCAGGAGCGGCCTCGGCCGTGCCGGGGCAGATGACTGTGCAGGGGCAGCTCCTGAACGCCGCCGGAGAGCCCGTCGACGGAACGTACTCCGTCGCCTTCACGCTCTACGATGCGAGCGACGCCAGCGCCAAGGTGCTCTGGACCGAGACGCAGTCCTCGGTGCTCGTCGCCAAGGGGTTGATGGACGCGCTGCTCGGCACCGACCTCGCCAATCCGATTACGCCGGGGACGTTCAGCCTCAACGCGCAGGTGTGGATGGGCATCCGCATCGTCGCCGGACCGGGTGTCACGCCGGGCGGTGAGGCGGAGCTTCCGCGCAAGCCCATTGTCAGCGTCGGCTTCGCGTTCGAGGCCGCGCACGCCGCCTCGGCGACCGCCGCTCAGACCGCAGGCAGCGCCAACACCGCCAAGACCGCCGACGCCGCGCTGGACCTCCAGTGTCAGGTCGGCTGCGTCAGCGAGGCGGAGCTCGCCTTTACGGTCGCCACGCAGGGCGAGCTCGATGCGGCGGTGCTCGCCCTCGAGGGCAAGCTCCCGCTGTCGGTCGACGGCCTCGCCGGCGGCACGATCACGAGCGCGACGACCATCAACGGCGCGTTCGCAGCCACGAGCATGAAGCAGAACGGTAACGAGGTCTGCGACAAGAGCGGCAACTGCGGCGTGACGCTCACGTCACTGACGTGCCCGAACAACGGCGCGCCGCTGTGGAGCGGCACCGAGTGGACGTGCGTCGCCGGAGCCGGAGCGCCCACGCAGCCGTGCACCGGCCAATATCAGGCGCTCCAGTGGGATGGCGCCAACTGGAAGTGCATCACCGTGACCCAGACCGGGCTCTCGCAGGGCAACGCCAAGGGCTACGAGCAGAAGGATGACTGGGGCTACATCTGGGATGGCGTGGAGCGACAGCTCGCCACGTGGCAAGAGGCCAAGGCGTCGTGTGAGGGCCGCAAGGGTCGTCTGCCCACGGCGACGGAGCTCTGGCGCGTGAGCGGCGCGCAGTTCAGCAACGTCGGCAACTCTTACGAGAGCAACTACCTGTGGGCGCTCACGCCGTGGAGCCCAGGCAACAAGGTCATCATTCGCCTCACGGACGGAAACATTACCAACGACAATGATAACGCCTCGACGAAGCGTCCGTACCGGTGCGTGTGGCCCAACAACACGGCCGCGTCGTTCACCGGGAATCACTGCTACGGCCCGCCGGGCTCGGAGTGCTTCGCGACCGGCAATGAGGGCAAGCGCTTCAACTTCGACAAGTTCGACCGGCCGTCGCTTCCGCAGTTCGGTGCGTACTTCGACTGCAACTTCTACCACGCGCATGTGCCGACCGAGCTCGACTACACGGAGGCCATCATTCAGGGCACTGGCCTTCCGAACGGCAGCGGGAACGACATCTGGACGAGCGACTCCGCACGCTACGACGTCGCCATGGTCGTCCGTTGGACCGGCACCGAGCCCACGACGTTCAACGACGTGCACAGCGCCGACTCGACTTGGTCGGACAGAAGTAACGCCAATCGCTTCCGCTGTCGGGGCGTGGGCTACGAGCCGGGTCTGAATCCCAATCCGATCCCGACGGACATCTCATTTGGTAGCGCCTTCAGCCAGACCGCCACCTACCAGACGACGCACGACAAGGATCTGGGTGCCAAGACGCTGCACGAGGCCGTGACAGATTGCTTTGCGCGCGGGATGCACGTGCCACACAGCCGCGACTGGATGGAGAACATCACGGCAGGCCTCACCAACGGTTCGGACCTCTACGTCTGGACCTCGGACTGGTCGAACTACCGGTACGTCCAATACACCCATTGGAAGGCAGTCAACCTGAACTACACGGGGTACTACAGCACCTACACCTCGTGGCAGGACGTCGGAACGCAGACGCAGCCCTATCGCTGCACAATGTATCCGCTGGACGCAAACTATGCCGGTCCCGCGGGTGGCAAGTGCAACGCAGGCCAGATCGACTGCTACGCGGTCGACCGCGGCACGGGGACGACACACCTCAAGGTGTGGGCTGACAAGTTCGATCGTCCGGCCGCCTCGTACATCAATGCGGTCAAGAACTGTCAGGGTGAAGGTGGTCACCTCGCCAACGCGCGGCAGATGTTCGAGCTCATCCGGGATGGTCTGCCCAATGGCAACGGCGACAACTACGTCTGGACCTCGGACGCCGCGGGCGGCGAGTCGGGCGATCCCAACTACGTGGCGGTAGTCAAGTGGGGCAAGAATCAGGCGAACGGCGTCGACAAGAACGTCGCCATCAAGTACCCCGATTCGATGACCTACGGCACGCGTGCCAGCGGCAGCTTTGGCTATCGCTGCGTGTGGACCAACGAGCTCTGGTAGCACGCCCATCGCGACGCGACTTCCTGCTCGGCGCCTCAGCGGTCGGACTTGCTGGCTGCCGGCGTCCCGAGCCCTCTTCCTCCCAGATTCCTGGTCGCATCGTCGGCGATCGCGCCGACATCGGCCACCGGCTGCGGTCGGGCGGGCTGCCTGAGCCAGCGCGGACTGAGAGGCGGTCGGTCGTCATCGTTGGCGGCGGCGTCGCCGGTCTCTCTGCGGTGTGGCGGTTGCGTGGCGCCGGCGTAGGCGATGTCACGCTCTTGGACCTTGCGGACGCTGCTGGCGGAACGGCGCGTGCGTCGTCGGACATCCCCGTGTCGACGCCCTGGGGCGCGCACTACCTGCCGGTGCCCAATCCCGAGACAACGCTCGTGCTGCGCCTCCTCCGAGAGCTTGGGCTGGCCTCGAACGACGCGCTCCCCCGCTTCGACGAGCGCCACCTTGTCCACGACCCCGAGGACCGCCTCTTCCACCGCGGCAAGTGGTACCCGGGGCTGTATTTGCGCGCGGGGGCCACCGATCGCGACCTCGCGGAGCTGGAGCGCTTCGAGACTCTCTGCGCGGTCCTGCGTGCGGCCGTCGGGCGCGATGGGCGACTGTTTTTTGCGCTACCGGTCGCGCTCGGAAGCCGCGATCCCGAGGTCCTGCGACTCGATCGGCTCACGATGGCCCAGTACTTGGTCGAGCAGGGCTTCACGAGCGAGCGGCTGCGGTGGCACGTCGACTACGCCTGCCGCGATGACTACGGCGCCAGTATCGACGTCGTCTCGGCGTGGGCGGGCCTCCAGTACTTCGCCGGCCGGCGGCCGTGGCAGGTCCCCGAGACCGATGGCAGCCACTACTTCACCTGGCCCGAGGGCAACGCCCGGCTCGTGCGTCACTTGGCGGCACGGGTCCCGGATCTGCGTACCGGTTGGCTCGCGCTGAGCGTTGAGCGCACGGGTCACGTGCTGGCGGTCGAGCTCGCCACGGAGACGGTGGTGCGCTTCGAGTGCGAGGCCGTCGTGCTCGCGGCGCCCAATCACGTCGTGGCGCGCCTGACCCGCGGCGAGCGCGGAGGCTTTGCGACCGCGGCCCCGTGGCTTGTCGCGTCGGTGCAGCTACGCGAGCGCCCGCCCCAAGACGAGGAGCCAGCGTGGAACAACGTGCTGACGCGCTCGACCTCGGTCGGCTATGTCGAGTGCGCCCACCAATGCGTCGAGCGCCATCGCGAGGCCGTGTGGGCCTGGTACGAGCCGCTCCCGCCAAGCGACCGGAGCTGGCTCCTCGACGCCGACCACTCGCGGCTGGCGAGCCGTGTGCTGCGGGACCTGCGACCCGCGCATGGCGACCTGAGTCCCAACCTGACCCGCCTCGATGTCTGGCGTTGGGGCCATGGGACGGTCATTCCCACGATAGGCTTGTTATCCGATGCGGGCCGCCTGCTCTCGGCCGAACCGTGGGGTCGTGTCCACGTGGCCCACACCGATCTCTCGGGGCTTCCGTTGTTCGAGGAGGCGCAGTACCACGGCGTCCGGGCCGCGGAGGCGGCCCTGAGCGACCTGCAGGTCCAATCGCACTCCTGGCTCTAGCCGCGCGCCGTGTGGTACGAACAGTCCCATGGAGCGCGTACGCTTTCTCATCATTGGCAGCGGCATGACCGGCCTGGGCTTCGCGAGCTTCCTGCGCGCGCCCCCCGAAGACTGGCTTCTGTTGGAACGCGACACCGAGCCTGGAGGCTACTGTCGCACCATCAAGCAAGACGGTTTCGTTTGGGACTACAGCGGACACTTTTTTCACTTTCGCCACCCCGATCTGGAGCGGTACCTGACCGACCGCATGGCTCCCGGCAGCGTCTCCACCGTGACGAAGGTCTCCGGGATCCTCTATGGCGGCACCCGCATCGACTTCCCCTTTCAGAAGAACATCCATCAGCTCCCGCGTGAGGACTTTCTGGAGTGCCTGCACGACCTCTACTTCCGGGACACGGATCGGGAGGTGCGTAGCTTCAAGGATCTGCTGTTCGCGCGGCTCGGGCGCGGCATTGCCGAGAAGTTCCTGATACCGTACAACGAGAAGCTCTACGCGTGTGACCTGGACCGCCTCGACCCCGAGGCCATGGGCCGCTTCTTTCCGCATGCTGAGATCGCCGACATCATTCGGAATTTCCGCAGGCCGGATAACGCGAGCTACAACGCGACGTTCACCTACCCGCGCGGCGGCGCCATCGAATACGTCAACGCGCTGCTCGATCGGCTGCCCAGAGAGCGGATCGCGCTCGGCGAGGCGCTCGTCTCCCTCGACCTCGACGCGCACGTCGCGACCACCTCACGGGGCCGACAGATCGGCTATGAGCACGTCATCAGCTCAGCTCCCTTCCCCAAGCTGCTGGAGCTGTGCGGCCTGGGGTTCGATCGGAGCGTCTACAGCTGGAACAAGGTGCTCGTCTTCAACCTCGGCTTCGATAGGCCCAGCACGTTCGCCGACCACTGGCTCTATGTCCCCGATCCAAGCGTCGTGTTTTACCGAGTCGGCTTCTACGACAACATCTTTCACTCCGATCGCATGAGCCTCTACATCGAGATCGGCCTGCCGTGGGACGCGCCACCGAGCGATGTCCCCGCACTGCAGGAGCGCGTCCTGAGCGACCTGGCACGACTCGGCATCGTCACTGAGCACCAGCTGGTCGCGTCACATCATGTGCTGCTGGATCCAGCCTATGTACATATTACGTCCGAATCAAAGGTAGCGCACGCGTCCCGGGCGGAGTGGCTTGCCGGTCGGGGCATACACGCCGTCGGCCGTTACGGAGGCTGGACCTATTGCGCCATCGAGGACAACCTCGTCGAGGCGCGCGCGCTCGCCAACCGGCTCACTCCGGAGGCGTAGCGCCGCGAATGCGGGCCTGAGTCACCGTCCAGGGCGCCGCACCGTCGTGGGCGACGAGCTGGGTGCCCGGCTCGAAGTGCTCACGCCGCACCATGCCGAGCGCGATCCGGCTCTCGTCCTGGGGCGAAGTGCCCACCGAGGTCAGGCGCGCCACAGGGCGCTCGAAGGGTCCCCTGAGCGGGAAAAGCGCCGTTCCTGGGCCTTCCGCTGCGCCACGGGCGCCCTGAAGCTGGCGGAGCTCTTTGGTCGTATGCCCCCGATGCGCCATTTTTGCGATCGTCTCCTGGCCCAAGTAGCAACCCTTCTTCCAATGCACCCCGTCGTACAGCCCGGCCTCCAGAGGAACGATCGTCGCGTCGAGGTCACGGCCCCACTCCGGGATGGCCGCAGCGATGCGCGCGCCGTCCCAGGCCGCCTCCGTCGCCTCCACGGCGCCGGACGCCCGAAGCAACGCCTCCAGTGCCTCCCGCGTCCCGACGCAGTCGATGCCCGGCTGATTCAGGCGGACGCGTGGCAGGACGAGCACGTCTCCGTACCCGGAGTCGACCTGGGTGAGGCCCGTCAGCGGCGTCTGAAGAAGCGCCTCCAGGCAGCGGGGTGCCGCTGGCCCCACGAACGAGACCACAGCATCGCGCGGCGAAAGTTCGTGAAGTGCGACGTCTTCCGCCACGATGTATCGACGCAGATGTGCGACCAGCTCCGCCAGCGCCGCCTCAGGAACGACCAAGATGAGCCGATCGCCCGCGTCGTAGACTTGGCCCTCACCAACGAGCCGTCCCTTCTCGGTGACGCACGTTGTATACCGCCCTTGGCCGGGGACCAGCCCCTTGATGTCCTGGGTCGTGAGGTTGTGGAGCCACCGTTGGCGGTGACGGCCCGTCACCGTCAGCGTCCGGTCTGTGGACCAACGCCAGGCACAAGCTTGGGCCAGAGCGATCGCGGCTGGCCCGTCCTTCGGTTCGTGTGTCGTCGCCATCTCGTTCGCCGCTTACCGCCGCTCGGGCAGCCAGGTTCCGAGCCCCCGAGTCTTGCAAGGAGCTGTCGATGTTGAAACTCTGCCGTCACGTCGTCGCTTTCCGCGTTGTCCTCATGGCCCCACTTTGGATCACGGGATGCGTTACGACCGCCACCGCCGGGCTCGCCGGAACCGTCGACGCCGGACGCGAGGCCCTGGCGGAAGGCCGCGTCGATCGGGCGATCGCTGAGCTCGAGGCGCGGCTCACCGCGGTGCCCCAGGACCTCATTGCGCGGAGACTCCTGGCACAGGCGTTCGCACGCAAGGGCAACTTTAGCAAGGCCGCGGTCACCGAGCAGACCGCGCTCACCCAGGAGCCAAGCGATCGAGCGGGATGGCGTCGCGTCGGTGACTGGCGGCATGCGCTCGGCGATTGTCCCGCCGCGGTCGCGGCCTACAAGCACCTCGACGGAGGACCGGAGGCTGATGAGCCCGCTGTGGCGGTTCGCGTCGCCGAGTGCGAAGTACAGCAGGGACGCGGCCTCGACGCCGAGCGACGCCTCCGAGTCGCCCTCGCGCGCCACGGCGACACGCCCGCAGGCGCGGCCGGTGCGCTATGGCTCGGCCTGGCCCGCGCCCTCGCCGCGCAGGGCCAGCCGGATCGCGCAGTCCGGGCCTACGAGGAGGCCGCCCGGCGCTTGGCGAAGGATCCCGCGCCGCTGTACGAGCTTGGCCTCGTCTATGAGGCGCTCGACCTCGTCGCTCCTGCTCGGAAGGCGTTTGCCGGAGCCGTCGAGCGCGATCCGAGTCACGTTCAGGCGCTCATGCGGCTTGGCCGTGCGCTGCTCGATCTCCACGACCCGGCGAGCGCGGTCGTCGTGCTCGAGAAGGCCCACTCGCTGGATCCTCAGGACGCCGCCCTCTCCAACAACCTGGGTGTCGCCTACCTTGCGGCCGAGCGCACCGCCGACGCCGTCCGGATCTTCGAGGCGGCCGTCAAAGGCGCCGGAAAGCGTTCGGCGACGTCGTGGTCCAACCTCGCGGAGGCGCACTACAAGCGGGGCGCGTTTTCGGAAGCCCAAGCCGCGCTCCAGGAGACCGTCCGCCTCGAACCCGGCCGCAATGCGGAACAAGGCGCGCTCCGCCGCGTCGCAGTCGCCGCCGAGATCGTCGCGACCCGCTGTGAGCTGAGCCGTGTTCCGAGTCCCGTGGAGCTCGAGTCGCGCCTCTCTCGGGTTTTTGCGAAGGCTGGTTGGCCTGCGTCGGAGCTCAAGGACGTACTCGCCGCACTCCTTGGCGACGCCGAGGGGAAGCGGCTATTGGACTTGGCGATGACGCGGTGTTTGACAAACAGCACGTCGCCCCCCCCCTAGCCCGCATTATGCATGACTTTCACGCGTCAACGTCCGCGATCGCAGGCCTGCGCCGTCGTTCACCTCCTTCGCCGTACCACCAGTACGTCTCAGTCGGTGAATCCCGGCGCTTCGCGCCGCGACGGCTCAGCCGTGCGTTCGCGGCGTTGACATCGCGCCATTCATGCATAATGCGGGCTAGGGATCTCGTCTCCTGGCGGTGTTCAAGAAGCGACACCTGACGTGTCACGTGTTTTTGCTACATTTAAATCACTCGCTCAGATTGTTTGCGTTTACGCTGAGCGACCCTCCATGCTGCCGCAGACCGTGGCTGGGGGCAGCCGACCGGTCTGGAGCGCACCTACTGCATGGACACCTCCGTCGTCCTTGTCATCGACGATTCGTCCGACATGTGTGACCTGATTCGCCACTGGCTCACCGGGCACTGTGGTTCTGTGGAGACGGCCGGGTCGCTTGCCGACGCCGTGCGCGCGTTGGATGCGCGCACTCCGGATCTCGTCCTGCTCGACATCGATCTCGGGCCGGACGACGGCTTCACCGTGCACGAGCTGCTCAAGTCGCGGCCCGAGCTGAGCGTGACCCCCACGATTTTCTTGACCGGCTCTGACTCCATGGCCCTGAAGCGGCAAGCGTTGCTGGGGGGCGCCGTCGACTATCTCGTCAAGCCGGTCGACCCAGCCGAGTTCCGCATCCGCGTGCGTGTCGCGCTCGACCGCAAGCAGCGCATGGAGGATCTGACCCTCCGTGCCCACATGGCGTCGGCGCAAGCGCGCCTCGCCGGGACCGAACGACTCGCTCTCGCCGGGGAGCTGGCGCGAGGGCTGATCCATGAGTTGGCCAGCCCGATGACCGCCTTGATGGCGACCATCGAGGAGGTCAACTTCACCGCTCAGTCCGCGCTTCAACGCGGAACGCCGGCCGGCATGGCGGATGCGCTCGCGACGGTGGATGCACTGGGCCGCGAGTCGCTCGAGATCACCGGCCGCATCAACGTCCTGATCCGTGAGCTGAGGCACGTGGCACGTCCCGCGGCGTCGCTTCGGCCTTCCGCCATTGACCCGCGGGCTGTCGTGGGCGATGCCCTCCGCCACTTGGCGCTCCACGGTGTGCTGTCGCATCGGTTTGTCGACATCCGTGACCCGATCGGTGCCGTCGCGGCCGATCGGGAGGATGTCTTCAACACCCTGATCGCGTTGCTCGACGTTGCCTCGGAAGCGCCGGAGGCGGCCACAAGTGCGACGTCCCACTCGGGTTCGCCTCCGGAGCTCCACCTCCTGGACCGGGACGGAATGATTGGCATCGCGGCAGACAGCCCGCAGCGACCTTTTCCCGGGAGCTGGATGGCCGCCGTGGCGCCGCGCTTGACGATCACGGCCGCCGAACCGGGCCGAATCTCGGCCGACCACCGCCTGCTCGTCGTCGCAACCCTGCTCGAGCGCAACCGCGGCCACCTGGAGGTCCTCGAACGGGCCCAAGGTGGCACGCGCTTCGTAGCGTGGCTCCCCGCTTGGCCCGCCGCCTGAGCGACCGGTGAGGCCCGGCTGCCTGGGGAGGAGCTTCTGGCACTCGAAGTCTTCCGCGTCCTGCGGATGGACCGCCGGGGCATCGAGGGCGCCGTGCTGGCCACCGCCGAGCGACTCAAGGCCTTTCTGGCGTAAGCGTGCGAATCAGTGCCCGCGCGCGTGCTCGTACAAGCTCCACTTGCCTACGCGCAGCTTGAGCGCGACCTCGCCCCGCGGGAGCTGCGCCGAATGAGCGAAGCCGGGTGGCTCGCCGCGAAGCAGTAGATAATCGTACCAGCGGCCCCCATTGGGGAAGCGGAACTCGTGCGCCTTCCATTCGGACCGCAGTGGCGTGGGTGGCGGGCCTCCCTCTTCGAACGCCTTGAAGCGCATGGGCGACTGCGGCGCCTCGGAGAAGGAGTACGTCGCGACGCCCCCCTTTTGAATCTGGTAGTACTGACCGAAGTGGAGATACGCAGGGCCGAGCACGACGGCCGAGCCCGCATCGAAGCACAACGTCAAGAGGCGCTTGCGGGGCTCCGTCGCATCCAACACCGCCTGGAAGTCGCCTGCCTCCGCCGCGAACTCGCGAAAGTGCCGCGCGTGCGTGCCGGCGGCGTAGAGCGCCAGCGCACCAAACGCAGCGGCGAGCCCGGCGCGGGCCCACCGACCCAAGGAGGCGCTGCCCCACGTGCACAGCAACACCACGGCGAGCGGCAGAAACCGCCAGCTGACCGGCCAGATCCACTTGTAGGACGTGGGCAACGCCACGTAGAAACCAAAGACGCAGAGCGTCAGCAGCTCTGGAAAGAGCGACGTCCGGCGGTCTCGGTCCCCCAGGCCGCGGGTCAGCAGCACGACGAGGAGCGCGAAGCCGAGCGCGAGCGTGAGGAGCTCGTCGGAGCGGTCGTAGTACACAGACAAGAGCCGCTCGGAGGCCTTGTTGATGGTCTCCCAGAGCGGCTCCCACTCCGCGCTCGTGAGGGTCTCATAGCGGGAGGCGACCGAGCGCTTCCACGCTTCACCGCCTGCAAGCCCGTCGGTCAGGGCGAGCCAGGTCAAGAACAGGACGCCCACCGGGACGAGGTGCAGCACTCGACGCCCGACGCTCCGAAGGCCCGGCCAGTGGAGCAGCAGCAGCAGCCCGATCCCACCGACGTAGACCAGGAAGACCTGCAGGTGGCTGTAGTAGATGACCACGGCGATCAGCGCCTCGGGGATGAGAGCGCGCACCTGGCTCGTGGCTGTCGGCGGAACTCGAACCTCGAGCCGCCGCTTGGCGAGAGCCAGGCCGAAGAGCAGGAACGGAAACGCAAAGACGTAGTTCACGAACCCGTAGAACAAGAAGGCGTTGAATGCGAGCGGGATCCCGAGCAGCGCGGCCGCCTCGGCTCGGTGGAACGCGCGCAGAAACGACAACAGCGCGATGGGCAGCAAGGCCGCGTAGGCCGAGAGGAATACCCGGTTGGCTGCGTCGACCCCAATGAGGGACGCAAGACCGTCTGAGACGAGGTAGTACAGCAGGTAGGGCGTGGACGCCCACTCCAGGGTGAAGTAGTCGGCGTAGCCCGTGGACGGGTCGCCGAGCCCGTGCACCACCGCGATGGTGGCGAGGTGCTGCGGCATGTCCAGAAACGGGAGGTAACGGCCCACCCAGAACGGCACCACGGACGCGATGACCGCGACCGGGAACACGAGCGTCAGCACGGGGTCGGCCTGGAACGCTCGCCTCAGCGCGGCGAGGGTCGCGCGCGCGGGCGACAGCGGTGGGGACTCGGCGGCGTCGGACATCGCCGGGCTCACGTAGCCGCGACGCCTTCGCCTGTCAATGCGGCGGGCCCGAGGAGAGCCCATGCGCTGGCTGCCCCTCGGGTCCGACCTTTGGTCATCAACCGAGGAGCTTGAGCGCCAGCTGCGGCTGCGAGTTCGCCTGGGCGAGCATGGAGACGCCGGCCTGCATCAGCACCTGGTTCTTCGAGAACATCGCGGTCTCCGAGGCGACGTCGACGTCACGGATGCGCGAGTTGGCGGCAGACAGGTTCTCGATGGTCGTGTTCAGGGCACTCGCGGCCACATTCAGCCGGTTACCCTTTGAGCCGAGCGTCCCGCGCGCCGTGTTCAGCGAGTCGAGCGCCGTGTCGATCTTGGCCATTGCCGCCTGAGCGTTGGCCTTCGTATCGACCGCCTCGGTGCCGGCGAACGCCAGGCCCGTCGTGGACACGTCGGCGATGGTCACGGTGATGCGGAAGTTCGCACCGTTGTCGTGGCCGACCTGGAAGTCGAGCCCCGTCGTGGCGTAGGCGCCGGCCAGAAGCACGTTGCCGTTGAACTTCGTCGACTGAGTGATGCGGTTGATCTCGGAGGTGAGGTCCTGGAACTCGGTGTTCAGGTATCCGCGCTCCGTGTTCGTGATGCTGTCCGAGGCCGCCTGGACGGTCAGCTCGCGCATCCGGATGAGGACGTTCGAGATTTCGCCCATGGCGCCTTCGGCCGTCTGCACGACGGAGAGGCCGTCATTGGCGTTGCGCGCGGCCTGCGACATGCCGCGAATCTGCGACCGCATGCGCTCGGACACGCCCAGGCCAGCCGCGTCGTCCATGGCGCCGTTGATCCGGAAGCCGGACGAGAGGCGCTGCAGCGACGTGTTCAAGGCCGAGTGGTTCTTGCTGACGAAGTTCTGAGCCTGAAGGCTCGAGATGTTGGTGTTGACGCTGATACCCATGACACGCTCCTTGTGTGCAAGGACGACGGCTTCCCGACCGTGGCCCTCGTGGCTCTTTCGGGCTCCATGCCCGCTCACCATGGGGAACGGGCAGATCCTGCCGGGCTTAAGGGACCTGTGGGAAATTTTTGCCGCGCACGTGATGAAGGAGCTTGCGTGCAGCGATCCGTGCGACACCTTCAGCGAACGTCCGTTCTGGAGTGAGCAGGCTCAGGACCAAGGTCGACCGCCAGTCCTCCTCCCGTGACGTGCCAGCGGCACCAAACTCGCCGATGTCGAAGAGATAGCCGGCGTGAGTGACCACCGCATCCTCCTCGAGGAGGTCCACGGCGATGCACTCGTCGTCGAGGTCCTCGGCCAGCGGCACGACCGCGGTCCAGCCTCCGCTATCGGCTCGGCGAGGGAGGCCTAGGCTGTCAAGGGTCGCCAGGTTGGCCCGCAGTCGCTCGCGGCACGCGTTCTGGAAGCCGTGACGGTCGGCCAGGAGCCTGGGCGCTGCGTGCTGCACCGGCGTGCTCACCGACAGGTAGGTGTCCGCGATCAGCTCGAGCCGTGCGAGAGCCTCCGTGGCGACGTCGTCCGCGCCGCCCACCACGATCCAGCCAAGCTTGTGGCCTGGCAGCCCGCACACCTTCGACAGCCCGCTCAACGTGAAGGTGAGTCCGCGATGGCGTGTCCTCCCCGCGAAGGTCCCAGCAGTTGTGGCCGGGAGCGAGGGTGCGTGCGGGAAGTCGAAGAAGACCTCATCGACCACGAGCGCGAGGGCGTGCTCGTCGACGAGGCGCGTCACGCGGTCGGCGAACGGGGCCTCCACGTACTGACCCGTCGGGTTGTTGGGATGGACGAGGATCAGCGCCCGAATCCGCGAATCGACCTCCAGCGCGCGCTCGATGGCGCCGGCGTCGTAGGCCTGAAACGGCACGGGCTCCGCGCAATCCAGCCGCAGCAGGAAGTCGAAGAGCGGATAGCTCGGCCGTGGTACCAGCACGCGATCGCCAGCGTCGCACAGCAGCTTCCAGAGGAAGGCATAGGCCTCGCTCGTGCTGGCCGTGACCACGACGCGCTCGGGGTCGACGTGCGCGCCCAGGTCGGCGTAGTAGCCGGCGATCGCCTCGCGGGTCTGGCGCAAGCCGGCGGGGGAGGGCGCGTAGGGCGCATCTCCTGGAAGCGCCAGAGCGCTCGTCGGCAGGCCCACCACCGTGGGATTGGAGACCGTGAGGTCGGTGAGCGCCACGCCTGCCGAGCGCTGTCGTCGCAAGAGCCGCGTGAAGCGATTCTCGTCGGTCGACAGCGCCGTGCGCGAGGAGAACGGGCGCGTCAGGCGACGTTCTCGAGCAAGGTGACGACCGCGGTGCGATCATCGCCGCCCATGTTGGCCGTCACGCCGAAGACGGGCCGACTCGCGATCTGGTAGTCGCCACAGAGGCCCTTCATCTGGCGCCACACCTCGACGACCTGTTTGATCCCCGTGGCACCGACCGGGTGACCGAAGCCGACGAGCCCACCGCCGGTGTTGACCGGGAGCCGACCGTCGATGGCGGTCGCTCCCGAGAGCGTGAGCTCCGGCGCCCGACCACGCGCTGCAAACCCAAGCGCCTCGAGCATCAGCCACTCGGTAATGGTGAAGCAGTCGTGCACCTCGACGACACCGACCTGCTCTCGCCCGACCCCCGTGTCTCCGAAGACCTCGGCGGCGGCGAGTGCCGTCGTGTCCAAGGCCAGCAGGTCCGTCACCCCCGCGAGCGGCCCCGTGCTTTGGCCCACCGAGCGTAGTTGGATGGCGTCCGACGGCCGCTTGCCCAGCCGCGCGAGCCCCGACTCCGTGCAGAGCACGAGCGCCGAGCCACCATCGGAGACCTGCGAGCAATCGCTCATCTTCAGGTGCTCCTTGAGCTCCTCGTTCTGGAGGAAGCGCGCGTTCTGGTCGCTGGCGGTCTGGCACCACTCGAGCGACCGTCTTGCGGTCCGCATGTGCGCGAGCGGGTTGCGATTGGCGTTCTGGTAGGCCTTCAGGCCCACGTGACCCAGGTCCGCGTCGGTGACCCCGTGTGCCTGTGAGTAGGCCTTCCAGCGGCGGGCGAACATGGCTGGAAAGGTGAACTCGTCGATCGAACGCTCGAGCGCATAGTGCGCTGCGCGGGCGAGGTAGTCGGCGCCAACGCGGGCGCTCACCGTCGTCTGAACCTCGGCGCCGGCCACGAGCGCCACGTCGTAGCCCGCCTGGAGGGCCTCGACCGCGGAGACGACCGCGCAGCCGCCCGAGGCGCAGGCGGCCTCGACACGCGTCCACGGCTTCCCCGCGAGGTCCGGGTGCGCCCGGACGGCCATGGCGCCGAGGTGACCCTGGGAGGCGAACGTCTCGCCGGCGAAGTTGGCCACGAAGCCGCGCTGAATCGCCGAGGCTGGAACGCCCGTCGTCTCGAGCGCGAGCATGATGGCCCGAGTGAGGTGCTCCTCGAGGGTCGGGTTCTCGCGTTTGCCGAAGTCCGGGTGCTTTGGCCACACGAAGTCCGGATGGCCCTTGCCAATGAACGGGGTGCTGGCCCCGCCCAGAACGTACACGTGTCGGTTGGGAATCATGCCGACAACGCTAGCGCCGTCGTCGAATTGCGGCAAGCCACGTCTGTTGCGTATCATGCGCGGATTCATGAGCGGCGCGTCATCAGGGGCGACGCGGTTGGCGAAGCAGGGAGGCAAGGACATGCGAGCGATTGGGACGATGCGATGGTTGGCGGTGGGCGCGATGGCCGGGATGTTGGCGTTGGGCTGTACCAAGGCTGAGGAGACTACGGGGCCCGCGGCGGCGACCGACGTGCAGGGCAACGACGGCACGGGCGGAGGCACGGGCAACGACGTGGTCGCTCCGACCGACAAAGGAGGACCCGGCATCGACACGCCCAAGCCTCCTGACACCGGGACCCAAACGGATACGGCCAAGACGGACACCGGGACGCCGCCTGCACCGGACGGCAAGCTTGGCTCGCCGTGCGCCAAGGACGAGGAGTGCGCCGGCTTCGTGGCCAACGCCGAGCCCGGAAAGCAGATGGCCTTCTGCTTCGGCGGCTTCTGCACCGCGCGCTGCAACAGCGGCGGCACGGCCATCCCCGGTGCGTGCTCCAACGTGAGCGCTGCGGACATCTTCTCCACGACGAATTGGGGTTGTCCCAAGGACTATGTCATCTGTATGCCGAACGCGGAAGAGACCAAGAACATCGCCTGCGAGCTCGATGCCGACTGCGTGGCCCTGGGCTACACGACGGCCACGTGCGGCATCGGCGTGCCGAGCGGCAAGCACCTCGTCGGCATGTGTCTCCCCAAGAACGACCGTAAGGCTGGCGGCGCGGCATGCAAGGCCGAGCTCGACTGCCAGTCGCTCATCTGCCTCGGCTCGAGCGCCACGGCGGATGGGATCTGCGCCGGGTTCTGCAAGAAGAACGCGGACTGCGCCAGCGGCAACCTCTGCGAGGGCGTCGGCTTCCTGACGGACTCGACCACGCAGATTCCCGGCGCCTGGGGCGGCTTCTGCATCCCGAACCAAGGCTCGCTGACCTACTGCACCAAGCAGGCGACCTGCCCCAAGGGTGAGGTCTGCAGCACCTCGATTGAGCCGAGCTCGCTCGACGCGCAGTTCTTTTGCATTACCGGCGTCAGCGGGGGCAAAGACGTCGGAGCGCCGTGCACCAAGGGCGGGGACTGCTACTCGGGCATCTGCCAGCCGACGGAGATCAAGGACAACACCATCGCCAAGGGCTTCTGCACGCAGAACTGCCAGAAGGACCCCGCCGACTGCGGCGCGGACATGCGTTGCGGACAGCTCCTGCTGCACGAGAACGGCACCGCCGACAAGGTCACCGACGACGTGCTGACGGGCTACTGCGTCTTTGGCAAGAAGGGTGACCCATGCGTGACCGATGTCGAGTGGTGCGGCAACGAGATGTCGTGCGTGCTGGCCAATGACAAGGACCTGTTCGGCACCTGCGCCGAGACGCCGGGCTGCACGATCGACGGCGAGTGCGACGACAAGATCGCGTGCACGGTGGACAAGTGCAACCAGGGCAAGTGCGACCACTCCGGCATCGCGGACGCGACGTGCTACATCGGAAGCACCTGCTACAAGGACGGGGATCCCGATCCCAAGAACGCGTGCGCGTCCTGCGACGCGGCCAAGACCAAGGCCGCGTGGTCGTCGAAGATTGACGGCGCGACCTGCGACGACGCAGACGCCTGCACCGAGAAGGACGGCTGCAAGTCCGGCAAGTGCGAGGGCCAGGCCAAAGACTGCAACGACAAGAACACGTGCACTGAGGACAAGTGCAAGGCTGGCGCCTGTGAGTACGCGCCGATCAACGAGACGTTGGTGTGCGACGACGGCTCGAAGTGCACTGACGGCGAGGTGTGCACGAAGGGCCAGTGCCTCGGCGCCGCCAAGTCGTGCGACGACAAGAACGCGTGCACGTTGGACGCGTGTGACCCGGCGACAGGCACCTGCAAGAACGACGCGACCAACGAGGGCGGCGACTGCAACGACGGCCTGTTCTGCACGACGGGCGAGACCTGTCAGGGCGGGACGTGCAAGGGTGGCGGCGCGACCTGCAAGAACGACGCGGCGTTCCCGTGCAAGGAGGCCACGTGCAGCGAGGACCCCGCTGCCTGTGGGACGAAGAACATCAACGAGGGCGGCGCCTGCAGTGACGCCGACGCCTGCACCAAGGACGACAAGTGCACGGCCGGCACCTGCGCGGGCACCGGCAAGAGCTGCAACGACAATAACCCCTGTACGGTCGATGGCTGCGACGCCCAAGGCAACTGCACGAACGTCGCGGGTAACGAGGGCGCTTCGTGCAACGACGAGAAGGCGTGCACTGAGAACGACAAGTGCCTGGCAGGCACGTGCAAGGGCACCGACAAGGTCTGCGCGGATACGAACACCTGCACTGCGGATTCGTGTGACGCCACTTCAGGCCAATGCAAGCACGACCCGACCAACGAGGCGCAGGCCTGCACCGACGGCGACCTCTGCACCGAGAACGACCTCTGCACCGGCGGTTCCTGCCTCGGCGCGAAGAAGAGCTGCTCGGACGGCAAGGACTGCACCGACGACGTGTGCACCGGGGGCAACTGCACCAATCCCAACAAGACCCCGGGCACCCAGTGCAGCGACGGCAATGCGTGCACGAGCGGAGAGACGTGCGCGGGCAACAGCTGTCAGGGGGGCGTCAGCAAGGCGTGCTCGGACAACAAGGAGTGCACCGACGACGTATGCAACCCGTCTGACGGCGTGTGCTCGAACCCGACGTCGCTGAACGACACGCCATGCAATGACGGTGACCTCTGCACGGCCGGGGACGTCTGCACCGGCGGCGTGTGCACCGCGACCGTCGCGACCAAGAGCTGCGACGACAGCAGCACGTGCACCAACGACTCCTGCGACACGGCGACGGGCCTCTGCAAGAACGTGTCGAACGGCACGTGCAAGACGTACGCGGCAGACGCGCAGCCGATCTTCAGCAAGTACTGCGGTGGCTGTCACACGGGCGGAGGCAGCGGCTCGCACAACATCGGGACGACGTATGCCGACACCCAGAAGAACTCGTACAACTGCTCCGGCAAGACCAAGGGGGCCTGCGCGCTGGACCGCATCAATGACGGCTCGATGCCGACGTTCGCCAACTGCTCCAACACGTTTACTGGGGGCTGCCCGTCCCAGGCCGAGCGCGACACGCTCAAGGCCTGGATCGACCAGGGCCAGAAGCCCTAGCTCGAGAGCGGCTCCGCCCGCCCGCGCGAGGTCTCCACGGGGTACTTCGCGCGGGTCTTCTCGAGCTTCTGCACGATGGCGTCGACGAGATCGACGCCGACGCGATCACAGAGCAGCAGCAGCGTCGTGCCGACGTCGGCGATCTCGTCCTGGAGCCGCGCGCGAGCCACCGGGTCTCGCGCGAGCGCGTCGGCGTCCTCGCTTCGCACCCACCGCAGCTCGGCCAGCAGCTCGCCAGCCTCCGACGCGACGGCCATCGCGAGGTTCTTGGGGTCGTGAAAGGGCTGCCAGTCGCGTTCGGCGACGAAGGCGCGGAGAGCGTCTACCACGGCGGCGAGTCGATCAGGAGGCATGACGCGCGTGTAGGCCGGCCGTGCCTGTGGGTCAAGCCGGACGGGTCACTTCGCGGCAGGATCGCGCGCTGGGGACGATGCGCTGCAAGCCGAGAGAAAACGGCGATTTTCTGGCCCACCCGAGCGGCCCGGGGTAGCGTCTCCGCCATGAACCGGCTCGCACGAGCCTCCTGGCCGATCCTTACCTGTTGGATTGCGGGTGTTTCGGCCTGTGCCGGAGACGAGCGTGCCGTGGTGCGCCCGCCGCCCATGGGTCCGCTCCCCGAACCCGCGGCGGCGGAGCCACCATCTCCCGAGCCGCTCCCGCCGGCTCTCGCCCATCCGGCCTTCCCCCAGCTCTCCGACGATGACGTCCGTGAAGCGCTCGGCCATGGCGGCTATCCGCTGAGCGGGCTCGATGCGCTGGTCCAGGCCGTCGAGCCGGAGCCGATTCGCGAGGCCGTCCAATCGGTCTACGAGCGCCGCGGCGGCGCCTTCGTCTGGTCCGACGGTCCGGAGCTGCTCCCGGCCGCGCGCCGGATCCTACGCCTGCTCGGAGAGGCGGAGGACCACGGCGTCCGGGCCGACGCGCTGCGCTCGCGTGAGCTCGTGGCCATGGGGGGCGCGCTCGACGAGAACCAGACGGCGGTGGAGGCCGTCCTGAGCGACCCCGACGCCGTGCGCCCGCTGCTGACCGAGCGCGGCAAGCTTTTTGCGCGCCTCGACGCGCAGCTGACCTCCGCGGCTCTGGGGCTGGCGCGTCAGCTCGGCGCGACGTCGCTGTCGGGAAAGGCGCTCGGCAACGCTCTGCCCGAGGAGCGCGAGCTCGATGCCTGGGCCGCGGCGCTCGTGCCCTGGCACCCGCAGTACCAGCGGCTCGTGACCGCGATGGCCCGCTATCGGCGCTACGCTCGCGGACGCTCCTTCAACCCGATCCCGTGGCCGAAGCCGCTCGCGAACCTGGGGAAGACCGGCGCCGACGACGCGGTGCTGGCGCTTCGCGAGCGCCTGTGGGCCGAGGAGTTCCTCGACAAGCGTGAGGCCGTACGCAACGCGGGCCTCGACGCTGCCGTCAAGCGGGGCGTCGTGCGTTTTCAGAAGAGCCGCGGTCTCGACGCCACGGGGCGTGTCGACGCCGAGACCGCGCGCTTGCTGGACCTCTCGCCCTCGGAGCTCGTCGGGCAGATCGGCCGCGCGCTGCGGGAGTGGCGCGCGAGCCCCACGCGCTGGCAGCGCACTTTCCTGGAGGTCAATTTGCCGGAGTACGCCGTAGAGCTCTACGTCGCCGGTCGCCGCGTTGCGCGCCACCGCGCCGTCATCGGGTACGCCTACGGCTCGGGCGGCGGGCTGACCAAGCGCTTTCATTCCCAGGTCGTGGACGTGACGCTCAACCCAGGATGGACGCCGTCAGACGACATCCTGCTCAATGAGCTGCTCCCGGGCGAAGAGGTCGAGCCCGGTCAGCTCGCGCGCAAGGGCTTCACGTGGTTTACACGCCCCGATGGACGTCGTGGGGTCTACCAGCTGCCGGGCGACAAGAACGCGCTCGGGCGCGCCGCGATCCGGTTTGCCGACTCGAAGCTCATCTACCTTCACGGCGTTCCGGCGCTTCAACAGGACCAGTTCGAGGCGGCGATGCGCGCCAAGAGCCATGGCTGCGTCCGCGTCGAGGGCGTCGAGGCCCTGGCATGGCGCATCCTGGAGCACGATGGGACTCTCGCCCGCGCCGAGTTCGACGAAGCCCTCACGAGCAAGCGCTCACGGACCGTCGCGCTGACGCAGGCCCTGCCGATTCACTTCGAGTACGTCGCGGTGGTCGTCGATGACGATGGCGTCGTGCGGTTTCTGCCCAACGTGTATCGGCAGTAGGCGCCACTACGGGCGCCGCTCAGCCTTGTGCGTTCGGGATGGTCGCTGCGGCCAGGTAGGACTGCATGCGCTCGATGAACGGCACGGCGAACTGAACCGCGTCGAGCAACCAGGGCGCTGTCGCCGGATCCGCCGCGGGCTGCATCGTGACGGCCACGAACAGGCCCGAGTAGGTCAGATCCTCCAGCCGGTGGCGCGCGTGGCTCGAGGCGTCGAGCAAGTCTTCTTCGAGCCCGGACTCCTGCAGCTCACGAAAGGCGCGCGGGCGATTGGAGGCGGCTTTGAAGATGCGTTCGTTCTCGTCGTTGAGGCCCATGTGCTTGAGCCGGTACTCCATGGTCGTATCGAGCGGCGTGTTGTCGACCAGAGGCGGCAGTCCGATGGGCGACTGACGGCGCCGGACGACGAAGGCGAACTCCGTCTGCTCGCCGACGAGGCCGCGCACGGTGATGTGCGGGACCTCGCCGTAGTAGCCGAGGTCGACGCGAATGCGACCGCGATGCAACTCGACCTCCAGGCCGTGTTCGACGCGTGCGTACGGCAGGCCCAGGTGTTCGAGCTCATGGGTGCCAATGCGCAGTGCGTTCTGGACGCGTCCGTCCGTCGACTTGGCGACCGCCGGCGCGTATGGGACCTCGGTCGGCACCAAGGCGGCGCGGCGGCGCGACCCGAGCGCGACGCCCGCGGCCAGGAGCCCGATGACGAGGACCGCACCCGCGCGCGGCGACGCCGAGAGCGCGACGACGACCACGAGCAAACAGAAGGCAACGAGCAGGACGCGCTTCACTCGGCAAGTGTAGGGCGCCAGCCCACGACTGTCACTGGTCGTTATTTCCAGGAAGGAGGACGCGATAGCGGCCATCTTTGTCCGACAGGCCGTGGCCGAGCAGCCGCCCGGTGTCGGGCGCGTAGAGATCGACGCCCGCGCCTGGAACGGGCGCGCCGGTCGAGGAGAGCACCCTGCCGTTGACGGGCAACGGCGACGCCAGCGCGCAGGTGAGCGTCGTCTTGCCCGCGGAGGCGTCCAGCGCCACCGCGTCGTTGCGCCAGAGTGGAAGCCCCGAGCCGTCGGGAGGCGTGACCACGACCGAGATCGTGCCCGGATCGACGTGCGCCGTGAACTGACCCTTGGCGTCGGTCTCCGCGGTGTACTCCCGCCGCGAGCGTGTGCTCGTGGCCGGGTCGACCAGCTCCAGCGTGGCCGCCACGCGCGCTTGCAGTACGGGCGCACCCGTGGGGCCGAGCACGACGCCGGACAGGGTCATCTTGTCTCCCAGCACGATCTTCTTCGTCGGCTCGGCCGTGACGTCCCAGGTCGTGACGGCGACCGCGGCGGTGAGCGAGGGGTGCGGTGAGGCCACGACGCGGTAGTGTCCCGCGATGAGGCGCACGGTGCAGAGGCCTGAGTCGTCCGTATTGGCCGTCATACGCGCGACCGGGTTCTTGAAGGCCGCGAGCACGGCCGGATCGCTCTCGAAGCTCGACGAGACGGCGATGGGCACTCCCGCGACGGGGACGCCGGTTGCCGTGAAGACCTGGAGCGTCACCTGGGTCTCGGCGATGGAGGCCGGGATCACGATGTCGGGCGTCAGCTCCGGCGCCACGGCGGCGATCTTGGCCGTGGGCGTTCGGCCGCGCGCGTGTCGCCCGTCGAGCGCCGTGAAGACGGGCACGACCGGGCCATCGCTCGTGGGTCCGACGACCACGTCATAGCTCGCGGTCGCCGACGGGCACCGCAGCGCGTAGGTGCCGTGGCTGTCGGTGACCGCCGAGGTGCACTCGCCCGCGTCGCCCGCGCCGCGGCCGCCCACGAGGACGCCGGCGACCGGGACCAGGGACTTCGTCTTGCCGGCCACGACCTCGCGCAGGACGCGTCCCTCGATGGTGGGGTACGACTCCGGCGCGGGCAGGCTGATCACGATGCCGCTCTGGGACGTCGTCTCGGTAAGCTCCATGTTGTGGAGCGGGCGATCGAGCAAGCCGAGGTCAATCGTGAGGACGTAGGTCACACCGCTCAGCAGCTCGAGGGAGAACCCGTCCTTGCTCTTCGCGGTCGCCTGCGAGCGAATCGCGAGCCCCGTCACCGCGGGCTCCTTCGCGATGGCGAGCAGCGTCGCGTCGACCAGGGTGCCGTCGACCTGGACCTGACCCGCGAGCGTGACGACCGCCGGAAGGGTAAGATCGTGCTCTTCGCCGGGCCGCACCGAGAACGAGCCGACCGACGCGGTGGGCCCGACGGACGCAGGCGGCGTGACGGCCGCGGCGACCGTCGGTGGCGCCCCGAGGCACGGACCGACACACGGAGCTCCAGCAGCTGACACGGTCTCCAGCGCGGTGGCCCCGCAACCGAGCACGGCACAGGCGAGTACGAGTGTGGCGAGGCGCGCAGTCATCGGGTCAGTTGCCACTGGGGCAGGAGTTGGTTGCCCACGAGCGAGGGAGCAGCAGAAAGCGTGCCAGCGCGGCCTTCGCGCGCAACCAGCGGAAATCACTCAGGAGTGCCCGTGAGCGGGCCGGCCAACCGGTGCGGGGTCTGACACTCATGTCATCGCCCCTGTCATTTCGTGCTGCAGTCCGGAAAGCCGGAGACGATCAGGGTCCAGCGCTGCGTCAGATAGGGCTCTCCGGCCTTCGTGAAGCGTTGGTCTCCCGATTGCTCGACGGCGATCTCTCCCTCGGTCACGAGCACCTCCACGACAGAGGTGGCCTCCGTGCCGCTGGTCGGATCTTTTCCTTGAATGCCGTCTGAGCATCCCGTCAGGCGGAACTCCGTCTCGGTCGAGACGGCGAACTTGCTCGGCGAGTCGTCGAAGTTGACGTACCAGTAGTAGCGCTTCGTCCGCCCGGAGCCGCCGGTGACCGCGTTCTGGATGGACAGGTTGACCAGCTCGGTCGCCTTGCGCTTCAGCGGCACCTTCTGCTCGATGGGGATGATTCGGTCGGGATCCAGCGCCAGCGGGAGCGGACCGGCATCCGGCTTGTCGCGCGGAGGCGGCGCGAGGAGGCAGCCCGGCGCGACCGCGACCGACGCGACCGCCACCATCCAGCCCAGCACCATCGACCGCGAACCCCGCTGCGACATCCGTGTCAGCATAGCTGCGTACCGTCGCACGGCAAATCGCGGGCGGGTCGTCCATGCGAAATGAGGCCTACGTGCCCGGCCGCAGCGTTCGGCCAAGGAACGTCAGGATGCGCTGGAGGGTGTCGTCCTGGTGCGCCCGTTCGCGGGTGCCGTGGCCTTCACGAGGATAAAGCACGAGCTCCACGGGCAGGTTTCGCGCCTTGAACGCGAGGTAGAGCTCCCAGGCCTGGCTCGGCGGGACACGCGCGTCCTGCTCGCCGTGCAAGATGAGCAGCGGCGTCTTGGCCGTGGCCAGGTTGCCCAGCGCCGAGGCCTTCCAGCAGGTATCCGCGTGGTCCCAACAGTAGAGGTCCCAGTGGACCAAGCTGTTCTCGTGCGGGATGTCGCTGGTCCCAAGGAAGCTCGTCCAGTTCGAGATGCCCGCGTAGTTGATGGCCGCGGCAAAGCGGGCCGAGGCCTTGGTGGCTGCGAGCGCGGACATGTAGCCGCCGTACGAGCCGCCCATCATCGCGACGCGCTTCGGGTCGATGAGGCCTTTGGCGTCGAGCGCGTCGATGGCCGCGACGTGGTCGTCGAGCTCCTTGCCGCCCAGGTCCTTGTGGTTGGCCATCGCGAACTTGGGCCCGCGACCCGCGCTGCCGCGGAAGTTGGGCGCTACGACGAAGTAGCCCTTGGCGGCGAGCACCTGCCCCGGGTACAGCCAGCCGGTGAGCCAGCCGTCGAGCCACTGCGACTCGGGTCCGCCGTGCGCGAAGATGACCAGCGGGTAGCGGCGGCCTGGCTGCTCGTCGACGGGGTGGATGAGCACGCCCTCGATCTCGAGACCGTCGGCGGCCTTCCAGCGGATGGTCTCTTGTCGCCCGAGCTTGCGCTTTTGGAGCCACCGATTGGTCGTGCTCGCGCGCGTCGGCGCAGCGGCCGACACGTCGCCCAGAAACACCTCGCCGGGATGGGTCGCCGCGGACGCGACCATCGCGTAGCGCTTGCCGGCCTTGTCGACCACGAGCTGCCCGCCGGCATGCGTCGCCGTGCCAACCGCCGTCACGCTCCCGTCGAGCCCGCGCCGTGACAGGGCCGTGCGCGTGCCCGTGACCGCGAGGGCCAGAAACTCGCCCGAGGGCAGCGCGCGGAGGTCCATGACCGTCTCCTCGCGCTGGGCGTTCAAGGCCCGCGCCGTGCCGCCGCCCGCCGGGAGGGTCCAGATGACGCCTTGCGTCCCGTCCGAGAGCTGGGCCGCGCCGAGCCACGCGACGGTCTTGCCGTCGGCCGTCCACACGGGCTTGACCATCTTGCCCATCTTGGACGCGAGCAGCGTGCCCTTGCCCCCCTTGGACGGAAAGCGCCACAGCGAGCGGTACATGTAGTTGTCATCGTTCTTCGGGCTGTCTGCGAGCATGACCAGGAGCTCCGAGCCATCGGGCGACCACGCCAGCTCGAAGGCCGTCTTGTCGGCCGGAGTCACGATGGTCTCCGCCTTGGTCGCCACCTCGCGCACGGTGACGAGCTGCTGGACATGTCGCGCGTCGACGACCTTCTCGTCGTAGCCGTCCTTCCGCCGCGCCTCCACCTTGGGGTCCTCCGCGGCAGGCGCGATCGTCGCGAGCCGCTTGCCGTCCGGTGACCACGCGTAGCCCAGAATGGCCCGCGGCGAGCTGGTCACGGCCTCCGCCTCGCCGCCGTCGAGCCGAAGCGTGTAGACCTGTGCGCCGGCGTCGGTCCCGCGCTTGGACAGAAACGACAGAGATTTGCCGTCGGGCGTGAAAATCAGGCCGTGGGCCTCGCTGGACTCAGCGGTCATGCGCCGGCCGTGCTTGTCACCGGGGCGCTTGACGTAGATCGGGCTCGTCGGGCCTCCCGGCGGCGTCTTCGCCTTGCGGGGCACGGACACCGTCCACGCCACGGTCTTCCCGTCGGGCGACAGCGCCACCTCGCGCACGGACCGAAGGCGGAGCACGTCCTCGATGCTCACGCCCTGGGATTCTGCGACCGCCGTCGAGGCCGCGCACAGCAACGCGCCGGTCAGAAGCCAACGAGACCACGTCATGGGCACTCTCCTCTGGTGTCGGGTGGGCTAGTGAGATGGGCTAGCGGGATGCACTGGCAGGGTGAACTAGTCGACCGATTCGAGGTCGTCCTCGTCGAGGACCACCGAGCCGCCGTCCGTGTGACGAATGAGCGTGTCCTTGGCGCCAAAGACCTGATTGCGCCCGGCGCGCTTGGCCTGATAGAGCGCGTCATCCGCCTTCTTGAGCAGATCCTCGGCGCCTTTGCCGTCCCGCCCGAACACCGCGAAGCCGATGCTCGCCGTGATCCGGAACGGCCCGGTCCGGCCGTGGTGCTCGAGCAGCTCGATGCGCTCGCGCAGGCGCTCGGCGACCTTGCGGGCGCCGTCGTCGCCCGTCGACTCGAGCACGAGCAGGAACTCCTCGCCGCCATAGCGACCCGCGGCGTCATTGACCCGCTTGATGCCGCCGATGACCTGCGCGACGGCCTTGAGCACGCGGTCCCCGATGGGGTGGCCCTGCGTGTCGTTGACCTGCGTGAAGTGGTCGACGTCGATCAAGAGCACGGCGGCCTCGCCGCCAGTCACCCTGCGAGCACGAGCCAGCGTCTGATCGAGATGCGCGAGCACCGCGCGCTTGTTGTCGAGGCCCGTCAGCGGGTCGCTGGTCGCGGCCGCCTCCAAGCTCCCCATCGCGAGCGACCGCTCGACCGCCGCGGCCGCCTGGAGCGTGAGCCCCACGAGTTGATCGGTCACCTTGTCGTCGATGGCCTCCTTGGCCACAAGGCAGACCGCACCGACCAGGACGTCGCGGCAGAGCAGGGGCAGGACCACGACCGGGTCCCCCTCGAGCAGCGTCGGCCCGACGCCTTGGGCGACGAGCGTCCCGAGGGCGCTCTGCCAGCGTCGATTGATGGGCAACGCCGTCGGCGTCCGCAGCACCGCCGTGGTGGCCGAGGGCTTGCCGTCGAGGAAGCGGCCACGCGCGCCGTCGGCCCCTTCACCGAGCGCCTCGGCGACTCTGGCGCGGCCCGTGTCCGGCTCGATCACGACGAGGGCCACGAAGCGGGACGGGACCAGCATGCGAAACGACTCGGCCACTTCGCGGGCAACGACGTCCGCCGACGACGCGGCCCCGATGCGCGCGGTGGCAGCCATGACGCGGTCCAGGGCCTCCGTGCGCTGATCGCTCTGCGCGAGGCCGCGCTCCATGGCCAGTACGCGGTAGAGCACGTGCGCCACGAGCTCGGCCAGGGCGACCTCGCCGTCGCCGAAGCCGTCGTCGGTCGTTCGATCGAAGAACAGCGCGCCCTGCATCGGGTCGCGCTCGGAGCCGACGGCCACCAGAAGCGCGTGCTTGATGCGCGCTGGCGTCTCGGTGAGATACGGGAGCGCGCGTCCATCCACCGGAATACGCACGTGGACCTGGTTGCCCTCGGCTACCGCGTGATGGAGCACGCCGAGCATACCCTGCTGGACGTTCTGCGGCTCGGTCGTGAGCCGGTCGGACTCCGGGGTCTGGGCGCGGGCCACGACCAGCGTCTTGGGCGCGGCGCGGGTCATCAGCACGATGGAGTGCGCCGGCACCGCCGTCTTGGCCAGCGTGAGCACGTCGTCGAGCAGCTTCTTGGCCCGATCCAGCCGCTGTGCCGTGGACTCCGCGGCCACGCCGACCGTCGGGTCGACCTGGAGGCGGTGCGCCTCTTCGGCCATCTTCTTGAGCTCGAGCGCGGCGTCGGCCTCGACCCGGCGACGCGTCGCGGTGACCTCGTGCCGCAGCAGGGCAAAGCCGCCGTACGCGAAACCACCCAGGAACGCGAGGTGGAGCACGAGCTCGTCCAGGCTGCCGAACCACGCGCCGCGTCCGAGGACGCGGGCGAGCTCGCAGGTGGCGGCGAAGCCGACGGCCAGGAGCAGGCCGCGCCGGTCGAGCGCGGCCGCAGACCAGGTCACGACGGCGAGCACCAGCGGGAACACGAGCGACGCGTCGACGCCCATGCCCGCGGCGACGACGTTGACGGCTGCCAGCGGCGGGATCACGAGGTCCGAGAGCCGGAGCCAGCTCGCGATGGCGCCCTGGGCAGTCGGCGGGAACGCGATTCGGAGGATGGCCGCGAGCGCCAGGAGCCCGAGCAGGACGATGTGCGCGACACCGACGCCGCGCGTGAGCGTCGAGCCGAACAGCATGAGCAGCACGATGGCACCGATGGCGGTGCCCGGGACCAGCGTCGCGTAATGGCGCGCGTGGCGGTCCCACGCGCGGTGAAGCAGGATCGCGAGCCGTTGGGCCGTGAGACCGGGTCGGGTCGTACGTGCGTTTGCCATGGTGTCCCCACTGAGTCCGTCGTGCGTCATTCCGCGGCTCGCCTCGCTCGAATCGTGCGCCGGCGATGCGTCTGCGGAGCTGAGGGCAGACCGTCGCACCGGCTCCGGGGGCTGTCAAAAAAACGACACGTTTCTCTCGTGCGCGTTGGGGTGCTCGCCCGGTCGTGCCACCATGGAGCCGCATGCGCCATGTCCGCTTCGCCATCGTTCTGTTTGTGGGCCTCAGCACCGGAGTCACGGGCTGCAAGGGCTGCCGGCGCGAATCCGCGGCGAGCCGCGTCATGGCCGACACGGGCGCTGCGGACGCGGGCCCCGTCGCGACGGTCGCCGACGCGGGTCGCCGCCCCCGCAAGCGCCTGCCGCCCCCGCTGCGGCCGCCGGATCCGAGTATGGCGCGCAAGGTCAGCCGGGACTCGCCGTGCGCTCTGTTGGTGAGCCGCGCGTGTGCGCTCGTGACCGAGGGCTCCGAAGAGTGCGCAGAGGCGCGCATCGACCTGGCCGAGCACGGGGACGCCGGCCGGGAGGAGCGCTGCGCGACGACGATGGAGTGGTTTCGCGGCCGCATCGAGGAGTCCAAGAAGGTCAAGCCGTGCGTGCTCCTGGCCGACGTGGTCTGCGCCACCTCGGGCCCCGACAGCGAGGACTGCCGCGTCACGCGGGAGGACTCGGCCAAGCTCAAGGACGATCTGCACCGACAGGCCTGCCTCGCCGCGCTCCTGTTGTTCAAGTCGGGCTTTCAGCGCCCGACGCTCGAGCATTGACCCCATGGCCGCGCGTTGGTAGGACAGCGCGGCTTGGAGATGCCCCCGTGACGATGTCCTGTGTCCTTGCTGCGCCCCCACCCGAAGACGCCTCATCGGCCGCGAAGTGGATCGTCGTCGCCATCGTTGTCGGCCTCATCGCGTTCGTCGTGCGCCGCGTGGTCAAGGCGAGCGATCGGCGGATCGGGCGCGGCGAGACAGAGCGTGCTCCGCCCAAAGAGCCGCCCGTCGAGGCGGACGAGCCTGCCGTCAAGCCGTCCAAGGCGCCCAAGAATGCGCCGGAGCCGGTCAAGGAGCCGGAGCCCCCGCCGCCACCTCCGGAGCCCAAGGTCCCCAAGGCCTTCGTCGTTACGCCCGGCGACGGCGCGACCTACCGCAAGGGCCTCGAGAAGACGCGTGACGAGGGCTTCGTCGGGCGCCTCGGCAAGCTCTTCAAGGGCAAGCAGATCGACGAGGCGCTCCTCGACGGCATCGAGGAGGTGCTGTTCACGGCGGACATCGGCGTCCGCACGAGCCAGAAGCTCATCGACGGCCTGAAGGCGGGCTTGTCGCGCAAGGAGCTCGCCGACGAAGACGCCGTCTGGCGGCATCTCGAGAAGGAGGCGGCCGACATCCTGGTCCCCGTCTGCGGGGCGCCGGGGGCCCACTCGCTCGTCCTGGCCGGACGTCCCAAGCCGTACGTCGTGCTTGTCATCGGC